>NZ_JABMIV010000031.1:0-1257 GCF_013332445.1 Brevibacillus sp. HB1.1
TCCATATGCAGACCTATCACCTCTCCCGTGATACGGTCTATTCTGATAAAAATCTCATCATCCAGAACGGGAATGCCTTCGTGCACATTTACAAACCTGAAGCCCTGCACAGCGCCTCTCTGTTGAAACTCTGCTTTGCCAATCGGCATCACTTCTTTTAAATGCTTGGGTCCGTACTTTTCCAGCGCAGCAATAGCTAGTTTCATCGATTCTTCTGGCGTTAGCCATTTCTTTCCGTTTGGATCTTCTTTAGGGAATTTTATTTCTTTCTTTCTCTTGTCAACCACACGGTAGCTCATGAATCGTCCTGTTTCTTCCTCCGTTTCAATTTCAGCATCAAAGTCTTTATTGATTTCATGTGTATATTTCTTACCTTTTGTATCTTCAGAAATGCCTTCTTTTATTTTTTCAGCTTTGCTCTCGATCCCAAAAGCAGCGAACATAGCTGCTGCTTCCTCTGTCGTCTTTACGGTTACTTCCTTACCGACAGGATTCACTCTGACAATGGGATTATATGCACTCCCCGAACCGTTCGCCGAACCGACATAAGGAGGAACTTCCTCGCCTGTTTTGGCATCGATAAATTCCGAGAATTCCGATTTGTATCGTAATGTAGGAGAGCCATACAAGTATTTCTTCGTTTTCTCGTCATATCTCTCTACTGGCTGTTTCAAATAAAAGAGCTTCAGGTGTTTGGCGAAGGCTTTTTCAGCCTGATCCTTGGATATGGCTTCCTTTGGATCAGCAAACTTCATATTTTCCAAGGCGGGTGCATCGTCTCCAAGATTATATTTATGTAAACCTGATCCTTTCGAAATAATTTCTCCTTTGCTGTTTACGGTTAGACGAACATTTATATTCAGATACGGAAGTCCGTTTACCAATTTTGTAAAATGGGCCTCGTTGTCCCTTGAATAGTTAGGGTTATAGGCAAAGCCGCCCATATCTGGACCATACCATTGCTTCATAAAATCTGTTGCTTTGCTGACTACCTTGTCATGCTCAATCTTCGGTCTGCCTTCTTCGGGAAATTCCTCGTTGTAGCTAAACCTATCGGGATTCCCTTGTTTATCCAAACTGAATACAAAAGACGGCTTCTTCTTCTCCTTGGACGTTTGCAAGATGATGGTTATATCATTCGTTCCATCATCTTTTTCTAAAATCTTAAGCGTACTGTAAGAAAAATCGGCTAAATATGGGAGCCTTTCCTTTACCTTTTGGATTGCAAGCTCTACCTTCACTTTCCATTCAGGTGCG
>NZ_JABMIV010000032.1:0-1242 GCF_013332445.1 Brevibacillus sp. HB1.1
TACACCTGAATGGAAAGTGAAGGTAGAGCTTGCAATCCAAAAGGTAAAGGAAAGGCTGCCATATTTAGCCGATTTTTCTTACAGTACGCTTAAGATTTTAGAAAAAAATGATGGAACAAATCGTATAACCATCATCTTGCAAACGTCCAAGGAGAAGAAGAAACCGTCTTTTGAATTCAGTTTGGATAAACAAGGGAATCCCAAGGGGTTTAGCTACGACGAGGAATTTCCCGAAGAAGGAAGGCCGAAGATTGAGCATGACAAGGTAGTCAGCATAACAACAGATTTTATGAAGCAATGGTACGGAGCAGATATGGGTGGCTTCAAATATAACCCTAATTATTCGGATCAAAATGAAGCTTTGTTTACGAAACAGGTAAACGGTCTTCCGTATCTGAATATCAATGTTCGTCTAACCGTAAACAGCAAGGGGGAAGTCATATCGAAAGGGAAAGGCTTATACGGGCTCGGGGGCGATGATGCACCTGCCCTCGAAGATTTGAAGTTTGCTGATCCAAAGGAAGCCATATCCAAGGATCAGGCTGAAAAAGCCTTCGCCAAACACCTGAAGCTCTTTTATTTGAAAAAGCCAGTAGAGGGATGGGAAGAGAAAACGAAGGAATACTTGTATGGCTCTCCTACCTTACGCTACAAATCGGAATTCTCGGAATTTATCGATGCCAAAACAGGCATGGAAGTTCCTCATTATGATGGTTCGGGGAGTGCATATAACCCCATTGTCAGAGTGAATCCTGTCGGTAAGGAAGTTACCGTAAAGACGACAGAGGAAGCAGCAGCTATGTTCGCTGCTTTCGGGATCGAGAGCAAAGCTGAAAAAATAAAAGAAGGCATTTCTGAAGATACGAAAGGTAAGGAATATATACATGAAATCAATAAAGAGTTTGAGGCTATCATTATAACGGAGAAAGAAACAGGACGATTCATGAGCTACGGTATGGTTGACAAGAAAAAGAAAGAAAGAGAATACCCTGAAGAAGATCCAAACGGAAAGAAATGGCTAACGCCAGAAGAATCGATGAAACTAGCTATTGCTGCGCTGGAAAAGTACGGACCAAAGCATTTAAAAGAAGTGATGCCGATTGGGACAGCAGAGTTTCGGCAGAGAGGCGCTGAGCAGGGCTTCAAGTTTGTAAATGTGCACGAAGGGATTCCCGTTCTGGATGATGAGATTTATATCAGAATAGACCGTATCACGGGAGAGGTGATAAGTCTGCGTATGAC
>NZ_JABMIV010000033.1:0-1013 GCF_013332445.1 Brevibacillus sp. HB1.1
TTTGCGCCGTTTCCGGAGCAGATCTTTAATTTATCACATTCAACTTTGAAAGTCAACAACTTTTTTTAGTTTTATGTGATTTGTTCTACTCAGTTAAACTTGTGTGTTTCGTGAGTAGATTTTTAATATAACACATTACTTTTCATTAATCAAGAGGTTTTTTTAACCTCATTTAAATTAATGGTGCGGTCGGCGAGACTCGAACTCGCACGGGTCGCCCCGCCACCCCCTCAAGATGGTGTGTCTGCCAATTCCACCACGACCGCATGTAAAACGTCTCAGGAGAGGTTCGAACTCCCGACCGTCCGCTTAGAAGGCGGATGCTCTATCCAGCTGAGCTACTGAGACATATTGTAGTTATAAAAAAATGGGGCGATCGATGGGACTTGAACCCACGAGTGCCGGAGCCACAATCCGGTGCGTTAACCCCTTCGCCACGACCGCCATAATGTATACGTTTTAAAAATGTTCTTTGGCAGGGGCAGTAGGAATCGAACCCACACCAAAGGTTTTGGAGACCTTCGTTCTACCGTTAAACTATGCCCCTATGGTAGCGGTGGAGGGGATCGAACCCCCGACCTTTCGGGTATGAACCGAACGCTCTAGCCATCTGAGCTACGCCGCCATAATTATTTCGTAATAAAAAGAAGTGGCGGAGGGAGAGGGATTCGAACCCCCGTGAGCTTGCACTCTAACGGTTTTCAAGACCGCCCCGTTATGACCACTTCGGTATCCCTCCGCAAAATATGGAGCGGGTGATGGGAATCGAACCCACGCGACCAGCTTGGAAGGCTGGAGTTCTACCATTGAACTACACCCGCTTGAATATGGTGCCGGTGAAGGGACTTGAACCCCCACGGTTTCCCTCACGATTTTGAGTCGCGCGCGTCTGCCATTCCGCCACACCGGCATATTCATTTGAAACATGGTCGGGAAGACAGGATTCGAACCTGCGACCCCTTGGTCCCAAGCCAAGTACTCTACCAAGCTGAGCTACTTCCCGATTATAGAAG
>NZ_JABMIV010000034.1:0-649 GCF_013332445.1 Brevibacillus sp. HB1.1
CTCACACCGGATACCGATATTTTGTCGGATAACCCAAGCTATCAACCCATTCTGGTGTACAGAACAGCCATATCTCTAGACCACCGAGAAATTGATGCCCTAACCGGCAAATTTACTACTACAGCTGAATTTTATTCCAGTCCGTACTAAGGCAGAAGGCTAACCCGTGCAGGAGGATATCGAGCAGCGGATCAGCGACTTTCTGCTCCATTTTACCGGCAACCAGATAGTCAATGACGAGCATGCCTTGGAAGCCTGTTTCCGGATAGCCAGGTGCGTCTGATACGAAATGATACCGACCGCGTTTATCGGCTGAAAACTGTAAGAGTGTCGATTGAGTCGGCTTCAATTCTGTGGATGTAAGGTTTAGATCACGAATGGATAGATTGTGAGGGCGCGTATCGGTGTTGACGATCATCAACGAGACATTGTGCTTTCAACTCCTTTGAGGACAATAGCATGGGAAGTTACTATTATCCTGTCCCCGGAGGGGGATAAACACTTTTTCCCTATTCGATTGAAGAAGGAGTGGAAAAACGTATCTCTCCCTGTCATGCAAAATAAAAAAGACTGTTGATATTGATTCAACAGCTTTTTTATTTTGTATTTTTTGTAACCTTTTGGTATTTTTTACGATTAATTAATGTTG
>NZ_JABMIV010000035.1:0-635 GCF_013332445.1 Brevibacillus sp. HB1.1
TTAACAACTGAATGTTTTACATGGAGCTGTGGTGAAGTTGGAGTTCACGCCGGTCTGTCACACCGGAGGTCGCGGGTTCGAGTCCCGTCAGCTCCGCCATTTTTCTCAAGCGATGGCGAAATAATTACGCTTGAGGCTCGGTAGCTCAGTCGGTAGAGCAGAGGACTGAAAATCCTCGTGTCGGCGGTTCGATTCCGTCCCGAGCCACCATTTATACAAAACACGCCGGTATAGCTCAATTGGTAGAGCACCTGACTTGTAATCAGGGGGTTGTGGGTTCAAGTCCTATTGCCGGCACCACTTTTTCTTTGAAAGTTGAATAAGGTTTACTTTTGAAGGACAAGCTTGGGGAGATAGTGAAGTGGCTAAACACGGCAGACTGTAAATCTGCTCCCTCCGGGTTCGGCGGTTCGAATCCGTCTCTCCCCACCATCTTTACTTCATGGCTATTGGGGTATAGCCAAGCGGTAAGGCAACGGACTTTGACTCCGTCATTCCTAGGTTCAAATCCTAGTACCCCAGCCATTTTTCGAGAGCCATTAGCTCAGTTGGTAGAGCATCTGACTTTTAATCAGAGGGTCGAAGGTTCGAGTCCTTCATGGCTCACCAGTTTTTAAAACGAGAGATAGATCTTC
>NZ_JABMIV010000036.1:0-304 GCF_013332445.1 Brevibacillus sp. HB1.1
TGTTTGCAGGGCATTTTGCTAGGTGACCCGTAGGGGATTCGAACCCCTGAATGACAGCGTGAAAGGCTGCTGTGTTAAACCGCTTCACCAACGGGCCAGGATTATGAAGTATGGTGCGGTCGGCGAGACTCGAACTCGCACGGGTCGCCCCGCCACCCCCTCAAGATGGTGTGTCTGCCAATTCCACCACGACCGCAACTAATATGGTAGCGGCGGAGGGAATCGAACCCCCGACCTTTCGGGTATGAACCGAACGCTCTAACCAGCTGAGCTACACCGCCATGAAGCTATAAGATTAAAACAT
>NZ_JABMIV010000037.1:0-298 GCF_013332445.1 Brevibacillus sp. HB1.1
GAGAAGTTCCTGTTCTCGTGCGTTGAGGTCTTGCGTCTGGGAATGCAGTTCTTGCTCTTTGGAAGTGAGATGCTGCTCTTTCGTCTGAAGTTTTTGATCAAGATCGAGAAGTTCCTGTTCTCGTGAGTTGAGATCTTGCGTATGGGAATGCAGCTCTTGCTCTTTGGAAGTGAGATGCTGCTCTTTCGTCTGCAGGTTTTGAGCTAGGGACTGAAGGTCTTGGCCTTGAGTCTGAAGCTCTTGCTCGAGATCGAGAAGTTCCTGCTCCCGTGTGTTGAGATCCTGCGTCTGGGAATGT
>NZ_JABMIV010000038.1:0-286 GCF_013332445.1 Brevibacillus sp. HB1.1
AAGTGCCCAGTGGGTGCAACCAAATTTGGAGCTGTGGTGAAGTTGGAGTTCACGCCGGTCTGTCACACCGGAGGTCGCGGGTTCGAGTCCCGTCAGCTCCGCCATCTTTCTTAACAAGATGGCATAGTTCACGAACATGAAAAAGGTTTAACGTAATAAAAAAACGTTGATTTTTCATGAAAGATATGCCATAATTAAAGATATGCCGGTATAGCTCAATTGGTAGAGCACCTGACTTGTAATCAGGGGGTTGTGGGTTCAAGTCCTATTGCCGGCACCATGAATT
>NZ_JABMIV010000039.1:0-274 GCF_013332445.1 Brevibacillus sp. HB1.1
AGTTGAGATCTTGCGTATGGGAATGCAGCTCTTGCTCTTTGGATTGGAGCTGTTGTTCTTGCTTCTGCAAGTTTTGAGTCAGGGATTGAAGTTCTTGGTCTTTCATCTGAAGTTTTTGATCAAGATCGAGAAGTTCTTGTTCACGTGAGTTAAGGTCTTGCGTCTGGGAATGCAGTTCTTGCTCTTTTGATTGGAGCTGTTGTTCTTGCTTCTGCAAGTTTTGAGTCAGAGATTGAAGTTCTTGGTCTTTCGTCTGAAGTTTTTGATCAAGATC
>NZ_JABMIV010000004.1:0-462632 GCF_013332445.1 Brevibacillus sp. HB1.1
GAATAATCTATCACATATAAAACTCTAAATCAAGAGTGTTTTTAAAAGTTTTTTTACCGATAAACGAGCAACAGCTAAAATACCGCGATACGAAAGGAAAAAGAGCGAGAATCCTATCTCGCTCTTTCTATTAATTATCTCTACTATTTTCAAGCTTGAACGACATATCCATTTCTTTTCTTGCTAGCTTGCAGGAAATCCATCCCCACAATGATAGAAGCAATCATCATAAACAGCAAAGTCATAAACAAGCTTCCCAAGCCCATCATTAAAATAATATTAGCCAGCTTTAAGCCTAATCCTGAGTGCCTCATGAATTTTCGACAACAGGGACCTATTCCTTCGCTCGCTGATAAAACTCTTCACGTAGTAGCCCCATCATAATGGTGTCATAATACTGCCCATCTACATATTCATTTTGGCGCAGTCGGCCTTCTATCACAAAGCCTGATTTTTCATAAGCGCGAATGGCACGCGTATTTCCGCTCCACGTATCCAGCTGCACCCGATTCAAGTTCAACTTGGAAAAGAGGAAGTCGAGCAGGAGGCGCAACGTATCTGTACCGTAGCCTTTGCTCCAATACTCTTTTGCCATGATCGCAATGCCAATTGTTGCGGCCCTCGTAATTGGATTCACATCTCGGTAATCACAATTTCCAATGTGCTCTCCGTCCAAGGTATAGACAGAGAATACAAACCTCTTTAATTTATCATCCAGCCGTGAAGCACGAACGTTTTCCTCATACATGGCTTTCAGTGAGTCGAGCGAAACATAACTATAGGTTACCAGACTTGAGCCCGCTGCCCATTTGGCCGCTTCTTCATCGTTGCGCCAATGGAAAAGTCTCTCCATATCCTCAGCAATAACTGGCCGTAATTCTACTAAATTCCCTTTGATCATTTGGTATCCTACCCTTCGATTGGTGTTTGAAAATGGAGTCTCTTTGGTTTGAAGTGAACTTGAATTTATTCATGGTCACCACACCTTTCGCAGTAAGATACCGATTATTCTAACAAAAAAACCACGCTCTGGAAACAGAGGTGGTTATTACTTTATTTGTTAACGACGCCTCTGAAGCTCCGTCAGCACTTCATCCAGCGGCAGCTTTTGCTCCCGTAACAAAACCATTAAGTGAAAGATCAGATCAGAAGCCTCATACCGCAGCTCCTCACGACTTCGATTTTTCGCTGCAATAATGACCTCGGCAGCCTCTTCCCCGACCTTTTTCAGGATTTTGTCTACGCCTTTTTCGAACAAGTAGGTAGTATAGGAGCCTTCCGGACGCTCTGCCTCCCGCGCAGCAATCAGTTCTTCGAGCTCACCCAAGATTGCAAACCGATCTGCTTGTACCGGCTCCTCATCTGTATCGGTGAGAACTTCCTGCGAGAAACAGCTGTAAGCTCCCGTATGGCAAGCAGGCCCGTTCGGCTCGACCATCACAACCAGTGCATCTCCGTCGCAATCATACCGCATGGAAACGATCCGCTGCGTATGACCCGAGGTCTCACCCTTGTGCCACAATTGTTGTCGGGAACGGCTCCAAAACCATGTTTCTTTGGTCTCTAATGACTTTTGTAGCGATTCTTCATTCATATAGGCAAGCGTTAAGACTGTCTTGCTTCCGGCATCCTGCACGATGACAGGAAGCAAACCCTTTTCGTCAAAACGCAATTTTTCCACTGCAAATGCTTCTGCTCCTGTCATGGTCGTACGACAACTCCTTTGCTTTGCAAATACTCTTTCACCGAGTGAATCGACGTCTCGTCATAGTGAAAAATGGAAGCGGCAAGCGCGGCATCTGCCTTTCCTTGCGTCAGCACATCGTAAAAATGCTCCCTTGAGCCCGCTCCACCAGAAGCAATGACCGGAATTCCGACCGCTTCTGATACCCGCTTGGTCAACTCGAGTCCAAAGCCTTTCTTTTCTCCATCGCCGTCCATGCTGGTCAAAAGGATTTCGCCCGCTCCGAGCGCCTCTGCCTCCTGCGCCCAACGGATGACGTCTCTCCCCGTCGCATTCCGTCCACCGTGGGTATACACTTCCCAGCGATCTTCCCCGACACTTCTCGCGTCGATCGCTACGACGATACATTGTGAGCCGAAGACCGTCGCTCCCTCGCGGATCAATTCCGGACGCAAAACAGCTGCTGTATTCAACGAGATTTTGTCCGCACCCGCACGCAATATCCTTTTCATATCGTCGACGCTGTTAATGCCACCACCAACCGTGAAAGGAATCGTAATGTTTGCGGCCGTTTTTTCGATGACATCCACCATTGTCTTGCGCCCTTCGTGGGACGCAGAAATGTCGAGAAAGATCAGCTCGTCTGCTCTCTCTTCACTATACTTCTTTGCCAGTTCAACCGGGTCTCCTGCATCGCGAAGTCCGACAAACTGCACGCCTTTTACCACCCGTCCGTCTTTTACATCGAGGCACGGGATGATTCGTTTAGCCAGCATGCGATTCACGCCCCTCCATACGCTGGAGCGCTTCTTCCAATGTAAAAGCGTCCGTGTAGAGTGCTTTGCCAACAATGGCGCCAGAGACTCCGTTCGAAGCATGGGCAGCCAGCGTCAACAAGTCGTCCAGTTGGCTGACGCCTCCCGAGGCGATCACCGATTTACCTGTAGCCATCGCCAATGCTGCAATTTCTTCTACATTGGGTCCTGTCATCGTGCCATCACGGGCGATATCGGTGTAAATAAACGTCTCGGCACCATACGTAACCAACCGTTTGGCAAGCACTGTCGCTAGCACATCTGTCGTGGTCAACCAACCTCTGGTAGCCACCAGCCCATTCCGGCAGTCCAGACCAATCGCGATTTTGTCCCCATCGTTTTGAAGAATTCGCTTCGTAAAAGGCTCGTCTTCGATTGCAGCAGTCCCGACGATCACTCGCGCGACGCCTGATTCCAAATAGTCCGCAATCTGCTCTTCTGTTCGAATACCGCCCCCAACCTGCACGGGTACAGGGATCGAGCGCGCTATCTCTTTGATGAGCGCTGCATTTGCAGGCTTGCCTTCCTTTGCCCCATCCAAATCTACGAGATGAACCCAGGAAGCCCCTTGTTCTACCCAGCGCTTCGCCATCGCGAGCGGCGAATCAGCATACACTGTCTCTTGCCCGTAATCTCCTTGGAAAAGTCGAACACACTTGCCCCCGCGAATATCGATCGCCGGATAAACGATAAAGCTCATGTCAAAACCCCCTCGCATTGAACGGCAAAGTTACGCAGCAGTAGCATTCCTGTCTCTCCGCTCTTTTCCGGGTGAAACTGCATACCATATACGTTGTCACGATTCACAATGGCCGTGACGTCCTGGTGATAGTCACTCGTCGCAAGCAAGACATCAGACTGGCACAGGACATGATACGAATGGACAAAATAAACGTAATCGCCATCCTGCACACCGTTTAGTAACGGTTGCTTTTGCTTTATCATCAGTTGGTTCCAGCCCATGTGCGGTACCTTGTAATCCCCGCGAAAACGAACGACCTCACCACCGAGCAGTCCCAAGCCCGTATGCTCGCCATGCTCCGCACTTTTCTCAAATAAGAGCTGCATACCGAGACAAATGCCCAAGATTGGACGACCTGTTACTACGTATCCCTTGATCGCTTGCTCTAATCCAAGCTCACGTATGTTGGCGATAGCATCCCCGAACGCCCCGACTCCCGGCAAAATCAACCCGCTATATTGCTGTAGACGCTCTGCTTGAGAGACGAACTCGTACGAATAGCCCAGCCTTTCCAACGCCTTGCTCAAGCTGTACAAATTCCCCATGCCGTAATCGATGATGCCAATCATGTTACAAAACCCCTTTTGTTGACGGGACCCCTTTTACACGCGGATCGATCGTCGTCGCTTCATCCAGTGCACGGCCCAGCGCTTTGAAAATCGCCTCGATCATGTGATGCGTATTGTGACCGTAGTGCAGGATCACATGCAGATTGATCCGCGCCTCCAGTGCGAGCTTCCATAAAAATTCGTGTACCAGCTCCGTCGGAAACTGACCAACCATATTCGTAGGGTACGTAGCGCGATAATCCAGATGAGGACGGTTGCTGATGTCAATGACGACCTGCGCTAGCGCGTCATCCATCGGGACAAACGCATTTCCATAACGCTTGATGCCTTTCTTGTCTCCCAACGCTTCCCGCAGAGCATGCCCAAGACAAATCCCGATATCCTCCACCGTGTGGTGATAGTCGATTTCGATATCTCCCTTTGCCTTGACAGTCAGGTCAAAATGTCCGTGTCGGGTAAACAGGTCTAGCATATGATCCAGAAATGGAACACCCGAATTTTGCTTGCTCTCACCCGCGCCGTCTACACCAAAGGAAAGCGCGATCTGCGTCTCATTCGTATTGCGTTCGATCTGTGCTGCACGTTGTTTCCCTTCACTCATCTCTTTTCACTCTCCTGCTCTTCGGTCTCAAAATCTCGCAATCGCGCAAGGATAGCTCGACCGTGCCCAGACAATCCTTCCTGCTCTGCTAGTACCACAATTTTATGTCCATTGTCTCGCAAATCTCGCTTGCTGTAGGAAACAACACTCGACTTCTTGATAAAATCATCCACGGATAATGGCGAGGAGAATCGCGCCGTTCCATTCGTAGGAATCACATGATTGGTACCGGCAAAATAATCGCCGACTGGCTCTGAGCTGTATGGGCCGAGGAAAATCGCACCTGCATTTTCCACTTTTCCGAGATACTCAAACGGCTCCGCCATCATGATTTCCAAATGCTCAGGTGCGATACGGTTGATGACGGCAAACCCTTCGTCCAAATCGTCGACGAGTAAAATAGCGCCGTAGTCGCGTATCGCCGCTTCCGCAATCGATTTGCGTGGAAGATCGGCAAGCTGTCGCTCGATTTCCTGTGACACCTGCTCCGCCAACGATTTTGATGTCGTAACCAATATAGCGGCTGACATCGGATCATGCTCAGCTTGAGACAGCAGGTCTGCCGCAACGTATTGCGGGTTGGCCGTTTCATCTGCGATCACCGCAATTTCACTTGGCCCTGCCACCATGTCGATACTGACCAATCCGAATACTTCTCGCTTTGCCAGTGCCACGAAAATATTGCCAGGCCCGACGATTTTATCAACCGCTTTGATTTGCTCCGTTCCGTAGGTCAGTGCCGCGATTGCCTGTGCCCCACCTACCTTGTATATCTCGGTCACATCTGCGATTTGAGCCGCAACGAGTATCGCAGGGTTGATTTTCCCATCCGCTCCTGGTGGTGTCGTAATGACGACTTCTGGAACACCTGCGATTTTCGCAGGGATGGCATTCATCAGTACGCTGGAAGGATAAGCAGCCGTTCCGCCTGGTACATACAATCCAGCGCGCTGCAACGGACGTATCAGTTGGCCCAGCAATGTGCCACTCTCTTTGGTGGTAAACCAGGACTGACGCACTTGCCGCTCGTGAAACGCCCGAATATTTTCGGCTGCTTCCCTCAATGCTGCCTTTACTTGTGGAGAAACGAGCTCACTTGCTTCTGCAAATTCGCCTTCGCTCACCCGGAAGTTTTGTAGAAGCACACGATCAAATCGTTCCGTGTAATAGCGCAGCGCTTCGTCCCCTTGCTGGCGAACCGAGGTGAGGATTGCCTTCACCGCTTCTTGCTGTTCTCTCGTCCCTGCGTCTACCGATCGTTTCCCGTCATACTGGCTGGCTGACATGATACGCATGGCTGTCTCCCCTTTTTCTCTAGTTCCCGCGAGGAACGACCTCTAAAAATTTTCCAGCGATCTCATCCACCGCTTCACTTTTCATCCGATAGCTGGCTCGATTGGCAATCAGCCTCGTCGTAATTTCACAAATGCTCTCCAGTTCGACCAATCCATTTTCCCGCAATGTCCTACCTGTTGAGACAATATCCACAATACGATCAGCCAGTCCAATCATCGGTGCAAGCTCTACGGAACCATTCAGCTTGATTACTTCAACCTGCTGTCCCTGCTCACGAAAATAACGTGACGCAATCTTCGGATATTTCGTCGCAACACGCAGCGCTTCCGTCGGTTTCCAATCTGGTAGACCCGCTACCATCATGCGACAATAGCCGATATGCAAATCCAACAGCTCGTAAACATCTCGTTCTTCTTCCAATAAAACATCCTTGCCAACCACACCAACGTCAGCCACCCCATACTCGACATAAGTAGGAACATCGGTAGGCTTCGCCATAATGAATTCGAGCTTGGCATTTTTCACAGGAATGATCAGTTTACGAGAATCTTGTAGATCCGCAGTAACCTGCAAACCAGCCTGCTGGAGGAAGTGGACGGCCTCTTCAAAAATCCGCCCTTTTGGCATGGCGATCGTCAGCTTTTGGTCGTTTTTCGTAAGTGCCATCTCCTACTCCCCCTGTTGTGTTATGCAAATGACCTTGGTAAATCCCGCTTCTTGGCCAACCTGTTTCTCATCTATTTTGGAGACGAGACGTGTCACCACTACGAGCCCGTCCTCACGCAATTGCTGTGCCTCTGCCAAAGCGGCACTGCGGCAATCCTCCGTGTAAACAAGCAACACGCGAGCATGTGCTTGCCTTTTTACCAAAGGAGTGACCTGAAGCAGCCGATCCATCTTGATCGCAAAGCCTGTGGCGGGTGCAGCACGCCCAAATTGGGAGAGCAATTGATCGTAGCGTCCTCCGCCCAATAGTGGGGAGCCCAAGTCCGCAGCGTACCCTTCGAAAACAACGCCTGTATAGTAGTTCAAATTGATGATCAGATTGAAATCAATCAACAAATCTTCGGTCACTCCGTAGGCTTCTAACGACTCCCACAAGGAAGCAATCGTCTCGACTGCCCTCCCTGCCTTTCCCTTGCCTGCCAGTTCGCGGGCGACCTCAATCTTCCCTTTTCCCCCTTGCAGGCGCAATAAGGATTCCAATCGGCTTTTTGCCTCCGTAGGGATGTCTACTGTCGCGAGTAGCTGCCGGAAGCCAACGAAGTCCCGTTCGTACAAAAACTGTCGGAATTGATTGCGAATAGGCTCATCCTCAATCTCTTCCTCCAAAAGACCGTCTACGAAATCAACATGCCCAATGGCAATGCGGAATGTTTCCACACCCGCTGCCCGCAAGCAAAACACAGCAAGCGCAATGGCTTCTGCATCCGCATCGACAGACGCATCTCCGATTAGCTCGATCCCGGTTTGAGAAAACTCTGCATTCCGTCCCGCTTCCTTTTCTTGTGCCCGAAACACATTTGCCTGGTAATACAACCGAATTGGCAATGCAACATCTTTATAAAGGGAGGAAACAACCCTTGCAATTGGCGTTGTCATATCTGGACGCAGGACTACGGTATGGCCTTGTTTATCCAGGAGGCGAAACATCCGGTCTGTTAATGTTGCACTTGCTGCTCCTACCGTATCGAAGTATTCCAGAGAGGGTGTGGATATTTCGTCATAGCCCCATCTCTCGATACACCGCCTCAGCTCCCGCTCCAAGTGCCGTTGTTTCGCCAGTGATTCCGGCAGTATGTCCCGCATCCCGAGCGGCTTTTCGAATCCCAACGGCTTTGCCATCTTTGTTCCCTCCATCGCATTCGCTTTACTCTGCTAATATGGTAACAAACTAAAGTGTTATGAAGAAGATTACCACGACGAGAATCTTAGGTCAACCAAGATAAGAATAGTCGGAAAATTTAACACAAAACAAAAACCGCCAGGATAAGCACCTGACGGCTGAACACAATGGAAGAGACGCTACATGACTTCTTCCTCTGAAGCTTTCATTCGAATAAGCTGCATGGGGTTCCCACCTACAAAGGCACCAGGCGGGACATCTTTATGAACAACCGTTCCCGCTGCGACAATGGCCCCTTTGCCAATCGTTACTCCAGGCAAAATGGTAGTGTTGGCCCCCACTAGGACAGCATCCTCAATAATCACTTCTCCCAAACGGTATTCATCTATTAAATATTCATGCGCAAGTATGGTCGTATTGTACCCGATCACGCAATTACGGCCGATCTTGATTTTCTCCGGAAACATGATATCCATCATCACCATCAGCGCAACCGCACTATGCTGGCCTACTTCCATACGCAAAAATGTGCGGTACATCCAGTTCTTCCATGAAACAATCGGCGTATATCTCGAGAGTTGGATGACGATGAAATTTTTCATGACTTTCCAGAAGCTTACCGTTCGATACATGTGCCAAAGCGGATTTACCCCATTTACGGGATAACGTGTTGTCTTCCTCATATGCGTCTCTTTCTCCTACAAGTCAGAATCGGCATCTTCTAAAATGGCATTCGACTGTTTGCGTGTGAAGTGCATTGCTGCGTTGTAACCCATCCGTTTCAGACGGAAGTTCATCGCTGCAACCTCAATGATGACTGCCAAGTTTCGTCCTGGTCGAACAGGAACGGTAATAATCGGAATTTCGGTATCCATGATCTTCAATGTTTCCTCATCGAGCCCCAACCGCTCGTACATTTTATGTGGCTCCCACAGCTCTAGCTGAACAACCATCTCGATGTTTTTCACATTGCGCACGGCACCAGCACCAAACATCGTCATAATGTTGATAATCCCCACACCGCGGATTTCCAAGAGATGCTGAATCAGCTCAGGAGCGCTACCACTTAGCTGCCCACCCTGTGTCTGCTTAATCTCCACTGCGTCATCTGCTACGAGTCGGTGTCCGCGCTTTACAAGCTCAAGTGCGGCTTCACTCTTCCCGATCCCGCTCGATCCCATAATCAAAACGCCGACGCCATAAATGTCTGTGAGTACCCCATGAATCGTCGTCGTTGGTGCAAGACGATTCTCCAGGAAGTTGGTCACTTTCCCGACTAGCGTCGTCGTTGCCAGCGGGGACTGAAGTACAGGTACCCCCAACCGATTGGAAACGTTAATCATCTCTTCAGGCACCATCTGATTACGGGTCACACAGAAGCAAGGAACCTGACTTTGCATGAGAAAATTCATCCGTTCCAGCCGTTCCTCTGGGGTCAGCGTCTGAAAAAAGTTGATTTCCGTCAAGCCGAACAATTGAATTCGCTCTTCCACAAAGTACGAATAGTAACCGGCTAACTGCAGGCCGGGACGACTCAAATCCGTTACGGTAATCTCACGCCCCAAGCCCTCTTCCCCGCTCAAGATCGTCATATTGAAATGGTCCACTAGATGGCTCACATTCGTCTTACGCATGAATCTTCCCCCTCACATGGGATTTTCCGTCCCTATGGTTGTGTCTCTATTGTATCGAAACCTCTGTACTTACGACAACCTAATAAGACCGAGCATCCTTATTAGGCAAAAACCCCGCGACTCGTTTGAGAGAATACGGGGCTTTTTCGAACATACTATCTCTTTTCTCTTTTCATCCCTACCACAACTTCAATGAGGTAGCCAAAAATACTCATCAGTGCTGCTGCTACGATGACAGTCCCAATGTTGTCAGGCCATGGCCCCACTTCAAATCCATCAATAAAGTAGGCTGTCAACGCAAACGTCACAGCATTAATGACAAACCAGAACAAACCGATCGTCAATACTTGCAAGGGAAAAGTAAAAAACAGGAGAATCGGCCGAATCACGGTGTTTACCATCCCCAATATCAACGTAGCCCATAGTGCTACTGTGAAATTCGCGACATGAATGGAGTGGAACCACTTGCTGATCAGAAGTAGCGCAGCCCCATTTAAAAGCATTTTGATTATCCAGCGGCTCATGGTGCATTCCCCCTATACAGTCTTGCCTTCGCGCAACGATTAACGAATCCCCGTTACTTCCCATTCCCATTGCTCAAAAAACGTTGTCATGAATCGATGCCTGTCTTCGGCGATTTTCTGGGCAGTCTTGGTGAAAAGCTTGTCTTTGATGCGCTGCAGCTTCCAAGTGTATTCCTTATACGGTGTATGCTGATTGGGATCATCCGATTGTATGGGTTGCCCAATAACCCCAGTATAAGCAAAAACCCGAGCCACTCCAATAGCCCCAATCGAATCCAGCTTGTCGGCATCAAACAGGATCTTTTCTTCCAAAGTATGTGGAGGTCGTTCTTTGCGAAAACGATGGGCGAGAATTGTAGACTGTACACGTGAGATAAATTCTTCCGTCATACTGCGTTCGGAGAGCCATACCCCTGCTAGTCTTGCGCTGATTTCGGCATGGCACTCTCCTGTTTGCCGTTCTTCTGCTCTCCCGATGTCATGCAGCAAAGCAGCGAGGCGCAGCACTTCCATATCTGCCCCTTCCTCGCGACCAATCCGCTCACACATCGCCATCACACGCAAATTATGCTGCCAATCGTGTGCAGGATCTTGTCCATCAAAGCGCTTCTGTGCTTCTGCCACCAGATCGGCAGGTAGTGCGGCAAGAGAATCCTTCACGTAATCCATCTTTTCCTCCCCCTTTACGTCCACCTAGAAAAGATGCCCCCCTGGATCAGGGAGGCTATCTCTTGATTACTTCGAAACGAATTGCTCTAGCTTGGCATTCGTCCGTTCTCTATCTCGTTCCAAAATCGGCTTCAAATAGATACCCGTATAAGAGCCTTCTAGTTTGGCCACTTCTTCAGGTGTGCCCGTTCCGATAATCTCTCCACCGCGAGTACCGCCCTCTGGTCCTAAATCCACGATGTAGTCAACCGTTTTGATCACGTCGAGATTGTGCTCGATGACAAGAACCGTCTCACCGTTTTCAACCAATCGTTGCAATACCTTCAACAAACGATCAATGTCATCTGTATGCAGACCCGTTGTCGGTTCATCCAGGATGTAAAGCGTACGTCCTGTACTGCGGCGATACAGTTCAGAAGCGAGCTTGACGCGTTGCGCTTCCCCGCCAGAGAGCGTCGTAGCAGGCTGCCCAAGCTTTACGTATCCTAGCCCTACATCTACAATCGTCTGTAGTTTGCGCTCAATCTTTGGCAGGTTGCGGAAAAACTCTACGCCATCCTCAATGGTCATTTCCAGCACATCTGCAATGTTCTTGCCTTTGTATTTTACATCGAGCGTCTCGCGATTGTAGCGTTTGCCATGGCAAACTTCGCAAGGCACATACACATCCGGCAAAAAGTGCATCTCGATTTTAATGATCCCATCACCACTGCACGCTTCACAACGGCCACCCTTGACGTTAAAGCTGAAGCGACCTTTTTTATAGCCGCGCACTTTGGCTTCGTTGGTGGAAGCAAACAGGTCGCGAATATCATCAAAGACACCTGTATATGTCGCCGGATTGGAACGCGGTGTACGTCCAATTGGAGATTGGTCGATGTCGATCACCTTATCCAGATGCTCCAGTCCTAGGATGCGACGATGCTCCCCTGGCTTCACTTTTGCCTTATTCAAATCGCGAGCCAGTGTCTTTTGCAAAATTTCATTGATCAATGTACTTTTTCCTGAACCAGATACACCTGTTACGGCAACAAAAACGCCTAAAGGAAGCTTCGCAGTGACGTTTTTCAGGTTGTTTTCCTTCGCGCCCTCAATCTTGATCCATTTGTCCGAAGGCTTGCGACGCTCCATCGGAACAGGGATGAATTTGCGCCCACTCAAATAGGCACCAGTCAAGGAGTTAGGGTCCTTCATGACTTCATCCGGTGTTCCTGCCGCGACAATTTGACCGCCATGTATGCCGGCGCCCGGTCCAATATCAATAATATAATCGCAAGCCATCATCGTATCTTCGTCATGCTCGACGACGATCAATGTATTCCCCAGCTTGGTCATATGCTCCAGCGTCTTGATCAGACGCGCGTTATCCCGCTGATGTAGTCCGATACTCGGCTCATCCAAAATGTAGAGAACGCCCATCAGACTAGAGCCGATCTGTGTAGCCAGTCGAATCCGCTGCGCTTCTCCCCCGGACAATGTTCCCGCCGCACGGCTCAGCGTCAAGTAATCCAGTCCGACATCAATCAAGAAGTTCAGTCGCGCCTTGATTTCTTTTACGATCAGGTTCGCGATCTTCGTTTCCCGCTCTGTCAGTTCCAGCCCACCGACAAACTGATGCGCATCGAGAATCGACAGCGTAGTCAGCTCGGAAATGCTGCGCTCCCCGACCTTTACCGCCAAGCTCTCTTGACGCAAACGTTGGCCTTTGCAGACAGGACACGCCTTTTGGCTCATGAAGCCTTCGATTTGTTCACGGATGTAATCTGAGCTCGTCTCCAAATGACGTCGTTGCAGATTAATGACGACACCCTCGAACGGTACGACCGCCTCACGCACTTGCCCGAACTCGTTCTCATAGCGGAAGTGAATTTTTTCGCCTTCACTGCCGTACATCAAGATTTGTCGGTGCGCTGCTGTAAGCTCCTCGTATGGCACATCCATCCGAATGTTAAAGTGGCGGCAAGCTGATTCCAACAATTGTTGATAGTAAGTAGAAGTCTTCGGCTCCCATGCGCCAATCGCCCCATCATCGAGCGTCTTCGTCGCATCGGGAACGACCATATCCGGGTCTACCTCCAACTTGACACCCAGTCCATCACACTCCGAACAAGCACCAAACGGGCTGTTAAAGGAGAAAATCCGCGGCTCTAGCTCCCCGATGGAGAATCCACAAATCGCGCAAGCATGCTTTTCACTGAACAGCAGCTCTTCTTGCTCCATTACATCGACGATGACCTTGCCATCTGCTAAGCGAAGTGCCGTTTCCAAGGAGTCTGCGAGACGCGCCTGTACATCCGGCTTCACGACGATCCGGTCAACGACAACCTCAATGTTATGCTTCTTGTTCTTTTCCAGCTTGATGTCTTCGGACAGATCGGTAATTTCACCATTGACCCGCACACGGACGAAACCTTGCTTGCGGATGTCCTCGAACAACTTGACGTGCTCTCCCTTGCGTCCTTGTACCATCGGCGCGAGAATCTGCATTTTCGTGCGCTCAGGATACTCCAATAGTCGATCGACCATTTGTTCAATGGTCTGAGATTGGATCTCGATGCCATGCTCCGGGCAAACCGCTCTCCCAACACGCGCATACAAAAGGCGCAAATAGTCGTAGATTTCCGTAACCGTACCTACCGTGGAGCGAGGGTTGCGGCTCGTTGTTTTCTGGTCAATCGAGATCGCAGGGGAAAGTCCCTCAATCGAATCCACGTCCGGCTTGTCCATCTGCCCAAGAAATTGACGGGCGTATGCAGACAGAGACTCGACATAGCGTCGTTGTCCCTCTGCGTAAATCGTGTCAAAAGCAAGCGAGGACTTACCCGAGCCAGACAAACCCGTCAGAACGACGAATTTGTCCCTCGGAATGACTACATCAATATTTTTCAGATTGTGGGCACGTGCACCCTTTACGACAATATGTTCTAATGGCATGAAAAAAACCTCTCCTTAGAGTTCCGCCTTCAGCTCAAGAATCAAATCACGCAATTCGGCCGCACGCTCGAACATAAGGTTGCGTGCCGCTTCCTTCATTTCTTCTTCCATACGTTCTATAACAGCCACGCGATCCTTCTTCGGCATTTTCTTAAAGTCTGCATGTGGCAAGTAATCTGCTTTTTCCTCCGCTACCTTGGTCGCCTCGATCACTTCGCGGACGGACTTTTTCACGGTTTGCGGCGTGATGCCGTGCTCTTCATTGTAAGCCATCTGAATGGAACGACGACGTTCTGTCTCTCGAATCGCAGAGGTCATCGAATCTGTCATTTTGTCCGCGTACATGATAACGCGTCCCTCTGAGTTCCGCGCAGCCCGACCAATCGTCTGAATCAGCGAACGCTCATTGCGCAGGAAGCCTTCCTTGTCTGCATCCAAAATCGCCACAAGCGATACTTCCGGCAAGTCCAAGCCTTCCCGCAAGAGGTTGATTCCGACTAGCACGTCAAACTCACCCAAGCGCAATGAACGTAATATTTGCATCCGCTCAATCGTTTTAATATCCGAGTGAAGATAGCGGACCTTGATTCCGATTTCTTTCAGATAGTCCGTCAAATCCTCAGACATTTTCTTCGTCAGAGTCGTGACGAGAATCCGCTCATTTTTCGCAATCGTGGCTTGGATTTCGCCAATCAAATCGTCAATCTGTCCCTTGATCGGACGTACCGTAACCGTTGGGTCAATCAAGCCTGTCGGACGAATCACCTGCTGCACCATTTCTGGGCTGTGCTCCAGCTCATAAGGACCCGGCGTAGCTGAAATGTAAATCGCTTGTTTCAGCTTTCCTTCAAACTCCTCGAACTTGAGTGGGCGGTTATCGCGTGCAGAAGGCAGACGGAATCCGTGATCGACCAGTACATCTTTCCGTGCGCGGTCACCGTTATACATCCCCCGAACCTGTGGCAAGGTCATATGCGACTCATCCATCATGACGATAAAATCTTCTGGGAAGTAATCCAACAAGGTATACGGAGCATGCCCGGCAGGCAGTCCTGTCAGATGGCGCGAGTAGTTTTCAATACCGGAGCAAAAGCCCATCTCCATCATCATCTCAATATCATACCGTGTACGTTGCTCCAGTCGCTGTGCTTCCAAGAGCTTTCCCGCATCACGGAATTCTTTCAGTCTTTCTTCCAGCTCGGCCTCGATGCTTTGGACAGCCAGCTTCATTTTCTCCTCGCGCGTCACATAGTGAGATTTAGGGAAGATGGCAATGTGATCACGCTGTCCCAAAATCTCGCCGGTCAGTACGTCAATCGAAGTAATCCGCTCTATTTCATCTCCAAAAAACTCAACGCGAATCGCCTGCTCACTCTCTGAGGCAGGGAAAATCTCCACGACGTCACCCCGCACACGGAACGTACCGCGCGTGAAGTTGATGTCGTTGCGTGTGTACTGGATATCGACCAGACGATGCAAAATCTCGTCCCGTCCTGTTTCCATGCCAACACGTAAAGACAAGAGCAACTCCCGATACTCTTCAGGCGAACCTAATCCGTAAATGCATGAGACGGAGGCAACAATGATGACATCTCGGCGTTCAAACAACGCACTGGTAGCCGAGTGACGGAGCTTGTCGATCTCGTCGTTAATGCTCGAGTCTTTTTCAATAAACGTATCCGAGTGGGGAATGTATGCTTCGGGTTGATAGTAATCGTAGTAGCTGACGAAGTATTCCACCGCGTTGTTCGGGAAAAACTCCTTAAACTCTGCACATAGCTGAGCGGCCAGAGTTTTGTTGTGTGCCATCACGAGTGTTGGCCTGTTCACCTGAGCAATTACCTGGGCAGCCGTAAAAGTCTTTCCCGTTCCCGTCGCCCCCAGCAATGTCTGGTGTCGCTTGCCAGCTTGTAACCCTGCCACCAGCTCGGCAATGGCGGTCGGCTGGTCACCGGACGGTTGAAACTCCGATACCAATTCAAAACGCTCCATTCCCTCGTTCATCTCCTCATAGCATGACTGTTTCTACTTCCATTATAACACAATTCCGGCTAGTTTAAGCCCAAAATTCGAACAAACGTTTGTCTTCATCTTTCCACCGATTTGTCCGATATAAGATGAAGGAAGTGCAAACATGCACAGATAGACTCGCCACCTTCAGGGAGGATTGACATGTCAGATACCGGAACAACCGTTAAAAATAATCCATATATACAACCTCATTTGAGCTATAAAGGCAAAAAAGAATTCACCACCGAGCTCGACCAAAATGCCTTTATGAAGCTCATGCTCGAGCAGTTAAAACATCAAGACCCTATGTCCCCAATGGACAACTCTCAGTTCATCCAGCAAACAAGTATGCTGACCATGGTAGAAAAAATCACAAAAATGACCACGCTGATGGAGCAATCGAACAACAGCATGGTCACTTTGGAGAAGTATGAAAAGCTGGTAGGTCGTACTGCTTCGTATTCCCTTACTACAAAAGACGAGATGACGGGAGAAACTAAGACGGAGAAGAAAGAAGGCGTACTTGATGCCGTATACATGGATCAAGGCAAAATCTACTTCCGTATCGCAGGCGAATCGACACCGATTCCGCTGGCAGACGTCTCCGGATTGGAATCGCAAGGTCTGGCCGGCAATACGCTCGACAACAGCGTGAAGTACATGGAAATGATCGGTCGTGAGATTTCCTATAAAGTAACAAAGGAAGTCGACCGGGATGGCAATCCAGATACCAAAAACGACGTTTCCAAGGTTGATGAAATCTTGAATGGCGTCATCACTGGCTTTACCACCAAAAACGGTACCGCACAATTCCAACTGGATAATGGATCAACCGTAAAAGCCGAAGAAATCGTAGGCATGACGGTGAAACCTGAAAACAGAACAATGGGCAACTCCCTTGCCTATGCGCAAATGATCGGCTACAACATCACGTACAATCAGTCTCAGACGAATCCGGACGGTACCACTACCAATACGCCTCTTACAGGCGTGGTCAAAGCTGTCAGCATGAAAAACGGAGTAGTCGAATTCGTCCTCAAGGATGATAAGAAAGTCGCTCTCAACCAAATCACGGGATTCGAAGCAACTGCCTAGAATCGTATACAAAAAGCCGCAACTCTTCGAAATCGGAGAAGGCGGCTTTTTCTTATACAGGGTCCTATTCGTTTACGATCACTTTTCCGGTTATCGCATCCACATAAAATGTATCATCTACTTTAAATTCTCCCCCGCAGAAGCAATACGAGCGAGTCTGACGAAACGAAAGGTCATAGCCGAGCTTCCATGTAATCGTGTTTTTCTCGTAATCCGGCTGGTGGATGTAGGTCAGCTCAAGTGGAAAGGTTTGCAGTAAACGGGTCATGGCCACTTGTTCTTTAAGTGCTTGGGAATGGGCCGGGTATTTGACACTGGCCGGTTTGTTTATGCTTACCTGTTCCCATGCACCCGTCCATGAATCGATCCGAATCGTATACATCCCGTCCTCCACACTCTGATTGATCCCATAAACCGGAATGCTGTTCACGAGAGGATCAGCTACGATCGAGGTGTACCTTTTATTTCCATCCTCCGTTATTTGGAGTTGATTGCTTCCAGACGGAGTCAGTCTTTTCAAAAGCTCATCCGCTTCTATTCGATCTCGCTTCTTATCCGTTTTCACATTAGACCAATGCGGATTGTTCACCCTCGTAGAAAATTCAAGCAGTTCACCAGTCTTTGCATCCGTCACGAGAAGATGATGCTGCTCGCCGTTACTACTTCCCTCGGGAAAGGTAGCCATTCGTGATATCTTGTCGGCATCGGGAACCCCCTCACCAAAATTTCCCCATATGAAATAACGAAGGGCTGGACCATCATCGTAACTCGCCTCGTAGATGGATAGCGACAGCTTTTCTGTTTCGATTCGAAACAACATGCGTAACAAATCACGCGCTTGCGACTCTGTTTGCGCTACCCACTTCTCACCTGTTCCTGTCACATTGATGGTCTGAGACGGATTGGTTGTCCCTCGGGTATTCTTTGTTACTAATCGTTTGCCACTAAAGGCATCTAATGCACTACCTGTATGTTGCTGCGTTATAATTCCATTTTTCAGGACATAAGCAAGCTTTGCTTCTACCTGATCGCTTTGCTTATGAATGGGCAATAAATAAACAAGTTCCAATGGACGGCTTTCTTGCCACTTTCGTACAGCTTGTTCGGAAGAGATGACGCGCTGTGGAGATGGGAGTGAAGCGGGACTTACTTTTTCGTATAGCCTGCCATCAAAAGTGGAAAACCAAACAATTCTTCCCGATGCATCAAAACTGACGAGACAATCATAATCGTCATCGAGTACAACATTATTCAGGACTCGCACCAGTCGAACCGTCAACAGGTCCTTATTTTTATATACCTCTCTCGCTTGATAGGCGTTACCTGTACCTGTTCCCTGCAAACCAGCGACAAAAGCCAGCGCACGTGTTTTGGCCTGCTGCTCAGTCGGGTAGGCAGGCTTTGTTGCTATTTTCGGAGTAAGTTTCAGTCTGAGCAACTCCCCTGTCTGTCCGTCGAAAATCGCATCATCCATGGACGATTCGGCCTCAGCAGCAGACTGTGCAAACGTGACCACCACCCCGCTAACACCAGGTCCATCCACATCGCCACCGTAAACGACATAGCGCGAAGACAGCTCCGGTAAAAGCTTGACTAGCTTTTGGACACCTTTCGTCACGTGCATCGGGACAGCCACAACCGATTGAGCCTGCGCTACGGTCACAGGACTCGTTGCGCCTACTCCTGATAAGGGGGAGGCAAAAATTGTGGCTGCAGCTAATGTACCCGACAAAAACCACGAGACCGTTCTTTTCACTTTGAACACCGAACCCACTCCCTCTTTTTTCCTCCTACATTGAGACGCAACTGCCACCAGTAAGTTTCCGAATGGACAAGCTTTTCTAGAAAAAAAGAAGGTATGCATTTTTGACTGCATACCTTCTCCCCAACTATCCTTATGCTCCTACATTCAGCTTCTCCAGCTTTTGCTTGATCAGCTCGACTACACTGGCGCGTTTCAAATCAACAAATGCACGGGTATTTGCATCCGGAACCACAATGATCCCCAACTGGTGATGATTACCCGCATAGACTGCACACTGTACGAACTTCAGCTCGCCTTCACGCGTGAGTACTTCCATTTTGCAAAAGGCAGGATTGGCTTGTAGTGCTGGATACAAATCTTCTTTTTCCCGCACCGAAATGCCATTTACTTTCACGATAATCTCACCGGGCGTGATGCCGATTTCCTCTGCTCTCGTCCCTGGAATGACACCCATTACTTTTACACCACGTGAAGACTGGATGAAATAAGGCGAACGCTTTCTTTCTTGATACTGACTCCAGAAAAACAACGCCTCATGACCGAATAGTGCAAAGATCGCGGCCAGCAAGATCAACGGATAAAACCATACAGCCAGAGCACATAACCCCAACAAACCAATCGCATACAGTGTCAAATTTTTCGCAACCTGCGTTGCTTTTCTATAAGGTGTCATCGTTTGCGTCATATCGGAGAACCCGGTCACCGTCGGCAAAAGCATCAGTCCGAATGAAGCGGCTTCCGGCGAAAAGAACGGCCACCCCGGATACAATGCACCACTGATAGCACCTGGCTCCAACTGTACGAACAACACGGCTGGCGTCAGCCAAAAAGAATGAAGCAAATAGGCACCGACGATCCGACCACGCTGCCCTTCCACGAATAGCGGAGAAGCGTCCCGCCCACCATTCCAGCGTACGAGCATCGCTTCAATCAGATGCATGACCGCAACTAACGCAAGCAACGGCAAAGGTTTCGCCTGACGTATCATTTCCCAGACATAGCTCAATCCAGGAACATCCGTAACCGGTGGAATGACCTGTGTGATCGCGTGTAAAATCGCCAAAATCCCTGCAGCATATGCGAAACAGAGAAACCGTAAACGAATCAACGCCAAGATGAGCGCCAATCCCCATAGTATCCACAAATCCTGTGCTTGCACGACCACGCCGAGTCCTGCACTAAGAAGAGAAATAAGCAAGCCTCCCACCAAGCCCATCCCTACTGCCCGTATCGTCGAGAGCAAGGGTGACTGAATGCGTGCAGAAAAAAGCTGTCTTTCCAGGTTCATCTGTCTGCGATAATGCAAATAAATAAAAACCAGAAAGAGATAGAAAACAGGATTGATAAAAAATGCGGCAAAGCCATATGCAATGGTAAGCATATCTGCCTGTATCGCCAATTGCCTCACCTCAACTAAAAGAAAGAAAAACCACGGCATTTGATTTGCCGTGGTTATCATTTCTACGGAAAGCAGGGAATTACCTGCTTCCATTTTCTTGATTATTCATTACTTGCCCGTAACTACATCCAGAGCTTTTTGCAATTGCAGGTCATTTTCTGGCTTCGTCATCGTTTTACGGAGACTTTCTTCCAGCGAAGAGCGTGTCTTCGCGTCTACTTTACCAGTTACCTCAAGCTTGCTGGAGGTTTGGAACTGCTTGATTGCTTCCTCTGTCTTTTCATCAAAATAGCCATCTTCGCGTCCTGGGGACAGATTCAAGCCCTTCAGGATGAGCTGCAGGTTTTTCACGTCAGTACCAGCCATGTCGCGCTGCAATACTTTATCTGCCGGCAACAGAGTTGCGTTGAAATAGTCTGGTTGCTTGACTGCAAAATCTGGCGTAATGCCTTTTTTATGGACCCATTCGCCCTTCGGCGTGACCCACTTGGCAATCGTCAGCTTCAATTGGCTCTTGTCGTTCATTTCCATTGTACTCTGAACGGTTCCCTTACCAAAGGTCTTCTCGCCGACCAGCTTGTAGTTACCGCTATCCCGCATGGCACCTGCCAAAATCTCCGAAGCACTGGCGCTTCCGCCATTAATCAGTACTGAGATTGGATAAGACTTAGCAGCTTCTGTTGTCGAGAAATATTCTTCTTTTTGCTGTCCGCCATTTCCATACTCGATTTGCACGATCTTGCCTTTATTCGGTACGAGGATTTCTCCGATTTCTTTCACAGCCAGCAAATACCCGCCCGGATTGCCTCGAACGTCAATTACCAAACCGCCAATTCCCTTCTGCTCGAGAGCAGCCAGCTGTTCTTTGAAGTGCTTAGCTGTGTCTGTAGAGAATTGGGTAATGTTGATTACGCCTACTTTAACACCGTTCTTCTCGAGTATCTGACTGTTTACCGTCTCAATCGGAATATCATCCCGCACACACACGATGGTAAGAGGCTCTGGCACTCCGGCTCTCACTACTTTGAGAACCGCCTTTGTACCTTTAGGCCCGCGAATCTTCGTCACTGCCTGATGCAGGTCCAATCCTTCAAGAGATTCATCATTTACACTCAAAATTTGGTCGTTTGGTCGCAGCCCTGCACGCTCCGCTGGAGAGTTTTTGAATGGTGAAACAACCGTTACCCGACCATTTTGCATCGTAACTTCTGTCCCGATCCCTTGGAAAGTCGAGTGTAGGGTAGATGTGAACTCCTCAGCAGAACGAGGGTCCATGTAATCACTGTACGGATCTTCGAGCGACCCGACCATTCCGCCAATTGCACCTTCTACTAATTGCTCATTGGTGACATTTTGGATGTAATCTTTCTTGATCGTGGAAAACGCCTCGTACAACTTCTGGAACTCTTTCGGATAATCTCCGCTCCCAGAAAACAGCGCCATGCTGGAAGCTGTTAAAGCCCCACCTTGACTTGAACTGGCGCTAGCCGATGTCTTCATGATCGCCATCGTAATAAAACTGCTGGCTACCATCGAGATGAGTACAAGCGCGATTACGGTACGTCCTTTCCATCTCACTGTTACGTCACCATCCTTTGTGCTACCGGAAAAGATATGCTGCTAGTTTATGCATGTTCCGTTAACAATATTTGTCTGGTCGCACGAGGTTTACTTCAAATACGGCATTGGGTTGACCTCAACATCGTTTTTATAAACGGTAAAATGCACGTGATTCCCAGTTGATCGACCGGTAGAGCCTACCTCCGCTATCTTTTGACCTCTCGATACGGACTGGCCAGCAGACACCTTGATACCGCCCTCGCGAATATGGCCATACAGGGTGGTATATTCCGCGTTATGCTTGATCATTACAGTATTCCCGTAGCCGTTGGAATATCCGGCATAGATCACTATTCCGTCAGCCGCAGCCATAATTGTAGTTCCTTTTGGTGCTGCCATATCTAAACCATTATGCCCAGCAGATCTACCCGTAAACGGGTCCTTTCGTACACCGAAACCAGAAGTGAAGCGAAACTGACCACTCGCCACTGGTAAAGCAAACTTTCCGCCCTTGTAGCTTGTACTGGAAGAACTCATCGCTCGTACTCGCTCGGCGTATTTCGCTGATTCCATTTTAGTGATCGACAAGAGCTCCTGTCCATACTGAACAAAATCTTCTTGAAGGGCGGATTCTTTCTTTTCCAATTCAGCCTTTACCACCATGCTTTGCTTAAACTGCTTGTCCAATTCGACTTTGAGCACCTCAGCCTCATCGAACATCCCAGCGTACACAGTCAGTTGATGATCAATTTCTTTCTTTTTGGTCTCGATGGTTTCCTTATCGCGAATGTTATCCTCTAAAATACGCGTGTCCTGCTCCAAAATAAGCTGCAAGGCCTGCATACGCGTCAAAAAGTCCCCAAAGTCAGAGGAGCCGAGAAGTACATCCAAATAAGAGATCGTACCGCGTTCATACATGGAAGTCACACGCGTTCTGAGTAAGGCATCCCTTTTGGCTACGCGGTCTTTTGCTTCATCCAACTGATCCTGAGCGTTTGCTGCTTTTTCCTTGGTATCATCCATTTGCTGCTCAAGCTTGTCCAGCTTTTTCTGTGTATCGTTGCGACGCAAATCAATTTGCATCAATTGCGTCTCCAAGCCTTTTTTCTCTTTTTGCACGACATTGATCTGTTCTTCGGTCTTCTTCAATTGCTGCTGCTGGCTTTTCTTCTTCTTTTGGATGTCTTTTAGCTCTCGATTAATCTTGTCCAAAGAAGCCTTACTAGGCGCTGCCAAGCTCACATTTGTCGGGAGCACAGTACCGACTACAAGCCCAGTGATTACGAGTGCTAGCAGGATTCTCTTTCTCATGATACTCCTCCCACGCTCTTCAAATTATTAAACTCGCAAGAAGCGACGTACGGACACCAAACTTCCCCATATCCCGATGAATGCGCCAATCGCTAGCAAAGCCAGCGCCACTTGATACACGAGCGGGAATAGCGGCAACAGTTTAAACAGTTGGGAAGCTTCAAAGCTGGAGTGAATGGCATCCAGAAGGTAGTAATATCCAACCATTAACATAATGGTAGGAATCAATGCCCCTGCCACACCCATCAACAGCCCTTCCACAAAGAATGGCCAACGGATAAACCAGTTCGTGGCCCCAACCAACTTCATGATTTCAATCTCTCTGCGACGTGCCACAATCGTCAGCTTAATCGTGTTGGCAATCAAGAACATCGCTGTAAAGCCAAGTCCAATAATAAAGGCAATCCCGACATTACGAACTGCTCCTGTCAAGGAAAACAGCTTATCCACAGTGCCTTCCCCATAGGTTAGGCTTTTGACATACTGGAGATTTTTAATTTGAGCGGCAACAGCAGCAGTGTCTTGTGGTTGCTTCGTTTTTACGGTAAACGCATCCGGCAGAGGATTGCTCTCCTCCAAGCCTTCAAATAAGTATGCTTTTTCACCAAGGCTCTCTTTAAACTGCTTCAGACCCTCGTCTTTCGGTATAAATGAAACGGATTCCACTTGCGGAAGTTTCTTGATGTTGTTCTCAACCTGTGTGATGTTTTCTTTTGTCGCCAGCAAGTCCATGAAAACGCGAATTTCCACTTGTTTTTCGACGGATTGTGCAAAGTAATTGACGTTCATCGCCAACACAAGAAAAACTCCCAAAATAAAGAGGGTAATGGTCACGGCACTAATAGAAGCGAACGACATCCAGCCGTTCCGCCCGAGGTTTTTGACCCCTTCACGGACATGGCGCCCCAGCGTCCTAATCTTCATAACCGTATTCCCCTCTCTGCTCATCACGGGCGATTTGGCCTGCTTCGATCGCAACCACCCGTTTTCTCATGGTGTTTACAATTTCCCTGTTGTGTGTCGCCATGACGACAGTCGTTCCTCGCTGATTGATTTCTTCAAACAGCTTCATGATTTCCCATGAGGTCTCTGGGTCCAAGTTCCCCGTTGGTTCGTCCGCGATAATAATTCCCGGACTATTCACCAGTGCACGCGCTAAAGCAACACGTTGCTGCTCACCACCGGACAACTCGCTCGGCAGCATTTTTGCTTTATGCTTGAGCTTTACCAGTCCCAAAACATCCATCACGCGCGGCTTGATTTGTTTGGGATTACTCTCGATTACTTCCATCGCAAATGCGACGTTTTCGAAAACAGTCAATGTCGGCAGCAGCTTGAAGTCTTGGAATACAACACCGATACTGCGGCGGACTAATGGAATTTGACGTTCTTTAATTCTGCTGACATTGAAGCCACCCAAAAAGATTTGTCCTTTCGTCGGCTTCTCTTCACGGTACATCAATTTGATAAACGTAGATTTACCCGCTCCACTGGGGCCTACTACGTACACAAATTCACCCTTTTCGATTCGAATGTTGATACCTTTCAAAGCATTCGTACCATTCGGGTATGTTTTCCACACATCGAACATTTCGATCAAGCAAATCACATCCTACTTCGTCAGATCCTTCTTTATGTATCTTGATCCTGATTTTTTGTTAACGGTAAAATCGACAAAACCCCTCTACCCACTAGCAACCGCTGCCATACCTTGTTGAAAAACAGCGGGATTTCCCATCTTATCCATTATACCACCACGATTCAAGGATGGTATCCACTAAATCTCTCATTTCTTGTCGAAACAGCTTCGATTGTTAACAACTGTCACGAATTAGGGAGAAAATAAGATTGCACATTCCCGCCTAGCATCATGGAAAACAGTTGGCTACAATGAGTGTGACAAGAGGTTATTCATGTAAAAAGGAGCTGGATATAACGTGGAAAATTTTGTTTACCATAACCCGACTCAGCTGATTTTTGGACGGGGTCAATTGGCCCAGCTCGAGGAAAAAGCAAGACAGCTAGGTCCCACTGTTCTTTTGGTATATGGTGGTGGCAGTTTCAAACGAACCGGACTCTACGACAAAGTAATTTCTCTCCTCCAGTCTGCGGGCTGCCGCGTACATGAATTGGCAGGAGTGGAGCCAAATCCACGTCTGAGTACCGTGAACAAAGGAATTGAGCTATGCCGCCAAGAAGGCGTTAATTGGATACTCGCTGTTGGTGGAGGCAGTGTAATCGACGCGGCCAAAGCAGTCGCGATCGGTGTGCCTTACGAGGGAGATGTGTGGGATTTTTATACGCGTAAAGCGGTCGCACAAGAGGCTCTCCCCCTCGGTACCGTACTGACACTTGCTGCTACGGGTTCTGAAATGAACCGGGGAAGCGTCGTCACCAACTGGGAGACACAAGAAAAGCATGGAGCTGGCACGACGTTTCCAGCGTTTTCGATTCTGGATCCTGCGCATACGTTTAGCGTACCTCGCGACCAAACGATCTACGGAATCAGCGACATTTTGTCCCATGTATTCGAGCAGTATTTCACGCATACAACCGAAATTCCACTGCAAACACGTTTTGCTGAGTCAATCATGAAAACCGTCATCGAAAATGCAGAACGCGTCCTCACGAATCCGGAAGACTACGATGCTCGCGCCAACATCCTGTACTGCGGAACAATGGCATTGAACGGCACTCTCCCGGTTGGCGTCACAACAGACTGGGCAACTCACTCCATTGAGCATGCTGTCAGTGCTGTTTACGACATCCCGCACGGTGGCGGTCTGGCCATCATCTTCCCGAAATGGATGCGCTATGTGTACCGTGATAACGTCGCTCGCTTCGTGCGCTTCGCAACAGAGGTATGGAATGTCGATCCTTCCGGCAAGACAGATGATGAGATCGCCTTGGAAGGGATTGCCGCTACAGAAGCTTTCTTTGCCCGTATCGGTGCCCCGACCCGCTTGGCTGATTACGACATCACCGACGAGCACTTGCAGCTGATGGCCGAAAAAGCCACTCCGTTTGGCCCGATTGGTACTTTTAAACAGCTTACAAGCAAAGATGTTCTACTGATTTTACAAAAAAGTTTGTAAGGAGATTTTCTCAATTCTTGTAGTCTCCAAGGATCGTTTAACAAAGAAGAAAAACCAGAGTGAATATCCCCTTAGATAATTTATAAGGAAACATTAAGTATACACCTTTCTCAGATGGCATGGTTGCACGACACTTCCATGACTCAATTTAAGAAAGGTGTTTTACTTCCTATCCATGGACTAGTCTCAAATGCCGAATCAATAGAGTATCAAGAAATCCCGCTTCAATGGGCCCTATATTGTAATCCGTCTCCTTGCTCATAGATTTGGATAATCGATCCAACAAACAAAAAACATTACCTATGAAACCACAAAAATGTACATGATAAAACTGGCTAATTTTACCAAATTGTTCTTTACACGAAATTGATATAATGCTAATATTTGGATATTCCTGTTTTAAATGGAAAATTTTTAATTTTCGGAGGTATAAGTTTTATGAAAATCAGTCAGCTTATATTCACAGCTACACTCGCTGTACCGCTTCTCTTCGGAGTTCAAGTAGCGAATGCTTCTGAAAACGCGACTTATTTTGCTCGAGCTGCCGCTGACCCTGTTTCAGTATCTCTTAAAGTTGGCGGAACTTATCAACTTCCAAAAGGTTATACTTATTCTGTGTTTCCAGGTGACCCAGATCAAATGGAAGCAACTGTATCAGTAGATAAAAACTCTGTTTTGAAAGCAAACGCAACTGGAAAAAACTTAGTTATTCAATTAAAGAACGGAAATCCAACTGGAAACTCTTGGAGTGTATCAGTTACAAAAAAATAATAGTGCTTTTACAAACTCAGTATATTAAATAAAAATATGACCCGTATGATGGACACTTTAGTATAGTGCTTCTCATATGGGTCATTTTTGTTTTACTATTGATTGTCTTATCAATACAATTTAACTTTTCTCTGTTCGTTAGGAGTGGTAGTAGTTCCACTGGTTAAGCTCTCTACTTCTCACTTTTTTACTGTCCTAATGATCTTTTCCTAATTGTATGTGCGCATAACAGCACCAACGGTACACCGAAGCTATAAGTAAAATCATAGAATGGCCAGTACTTCGAAATGATGTCGCCAAAGACGACGATATTGGGTGAGAAAATCGTGGACATCACCATGAGCAAAATGATGTACGGAAAGATTAGAACCTTGAAGTTGTCGATTCGAAAAACGTGACGGATTCCCAAATGAAAAAACAGGCAATACAGCGTAATTTTGACGCTCACTGCGATAAACCAGATCACCGCGATAATCGCTTCTAGCCGCTGAATGAAATCCCCGAGCTTCAGCTGTTTGATGAGAACATAGGTCGGATAAAAATGCCGCGCAGTCTGATCTGCCCCCAAAACAAGGATGCACATCAGCATGATGATGAACAGCACAATTCCCCCAAGCAACGTCCCCAGAAAAAAATATCTCATCCGTTTTTGGATGGGCGAGACAAACGGAAGAACCGCCATAAAAATGACCAGCTCTGAATAAGGAAAGGCAATTGCCGCCGTAGATCCCTGCAAAATAGGCTTCCACCCATTTTCAAAAACAGGTGAAATTCTCGATATTTCCGCCTGTGGCAGCAGAGTAATCATGAGTAAAACAAAAAAGAAAAAGAACCAGACAAAATAGATTTCTGCCGATTCTGCGACTGTTTGCAGTCCCAAACTCACCCCAAACATAATCACAATGACAAACAACAGCTGTATCGCGAATCTTGGAGTCGAGACTAATAGATGCGTACCAACAAAGTCGCCAATTTCCATCACATGCGCCCCTGCTGAAAACAGCGTATAGCTAATAAACGAGAGTGTAATGATCGTTCCTAATACTCTCCCAACGGTTTGATCCACAAAGGTGAAAAAGCTTTGATTCCGATAAAGCTTCCCCACAGCTATGAGTAAGACAATATTGAGCAGTCCCACCACAAGCCCGATCAGGACGGATATCCACGCATCCTGTTTCGCGAGTGCAGCCGTCATGCCAGGCAGGACGAGAACGGAGTCCCCAATGGTAACAAGGGTGACGAGCATCAATAGTTGACGGGGACTGATCTTGTAGCTCTCTTGCATGATTGCTCCCTGCTCTCTTTAGGCCTTCGATTCCTTTGTACAATTATTTCCTCCATGAATCGGCGCTAAACACATAGGCATTTCATGCTATGATAAAGAAATATATGTAAATTTCGAAATGGACTGGAGGACTGCAACCATGTACAGAGTAAAAAAGCAGGACGTGATTTATGCCATGTCTCCTGAGAATCAGCCGGTCTTGAAGGTAGAAGCAGGCAGTATCGTAACGGTTGAAACCTGCGATTGCTTCGAGGACCAAATCCAATCAGCTGACACCGTGTTTCAAGAGCTTGATTGGAATCGGATCAACCCCGCTTCCGGACCTATTTATATAGAAGGAACAGAACCAGGCGATATTTTGGTTGTTCATATTCAGAAAATTGAGATTAAAATTCAAGGCGTAATGGTTACTGGACCAGAACTGGGTGTAATGGGATTCGACCTCCAAGAAAATGTAATCAAAATGATTCCGATACAAGATGGACAAGCTGTATTGTCAGACAAGCTTCAGGTTCCACTCAATCCCATGATTGGCGTAATTGGAACAGCTCCTGCCAAAGAAGCCATTTCATGCGGTACGCCAGGCGATCACGGCGGCAACATGGACTGCAAGCAAATGCGCGAAGGTACTACATTGCTTTTACCCGTAAATGTTCCCGGCGCATTATTTGCCCTGGGTGACCTTCATGCTGCAATGGCTGACGGTGAAGTAGCTGTATGTGGCGTGGAAATTGCTGGGGAAGTAACCGTAAAGCTCGATGTGATAAAAGGAAAGCAGTGGCCGCTACCGATGGCAGTCAATCAAGAGCACCTGATCACGATTGCATCGGAAAAAGAGCTGGACAAGGCTGCGGATCGAGCGGTAATTAACATGGTACAATTTCTACACGAAGAGCTGGGAGTAGAAAAGGCCGAAGCCACCTTCTTGCTCTCCGCTGCGGGAGATTTGCGTATCTGTCAGGTCGTCGATCCTTTAAAGACAGCCCGCATGGAGCTGCCTCTTGCGTACGCAACTGCATTAGGCTTTGATTCGAAAATAGTCGGTAGATAAGGATAGAACGCAAAAAAACCCCAAAGCTCTGGGGTTTTTGCTTTACCTACAAGTACGTTTTTATGCAGGTGAACCGACATCGATCAGGGATTCAATCATGACCTTTTGACTGTTTTTGTTTACCCAAGCATGTGTTTCTACCAGTTGCTTGCGGTACCAATCCATTTGTACTTCTACCTGATTACGAGCGGTCCCACCCAGCACGTTGCGTGCATTGACAACTGTCTCAACAGCGAGAGCGTCATACACATCTGCCCCAATAGCCTCTGAGAAACTCTGGAATTCTTCCAAGGTCAGATCGAGAAGATACTTTTGCTGCTCGATGCAGTACAAGACGGTTCTCCCTACGACTTCATGCGCCTGACGGAACGGCATGTCTTTGCGAACCAAATAATCTGCCAAGTCTGTCGCATTGGAAAAATCGTTGGTAACTGCTTGACGCATGCGATCTGCTTTGACTTGCATCGTCTTAATCATCGGCGTGAGCAACGCTAGCGCACCATGAATGGTAGTTACCGTATCGAACATGCCTTCTTTATCTTCCTGCATGTCCTTGTTGTAAGCCAGCGGCAAACCTTTCAATACGGTCAACAATCCAAATAGATTGCCGTAAACACGCCCTGTTTTTCCGCGAACCAGCTCTGCTACATCAGGATTTTTCTTTTGCGGCATGATACTGGACCCCGTGCAAAATGCATCGTCTAGCTCCACAAAAGAGAATTCCTGACTGCTCCAGATGACGAGTTCTTCGCACAGACGGGAGAGATGGGTCATGACCAAAGAAGCATCAGCCAAAAATTCGACGATGAAATCACGATCACTCACTGCATCCATGCTGTTTTGATAGATACCATCAAATTGTAGCAATTCCGCTACAAACGTGCGGTCAATCGGGAATGTCGTACCTGCGAGGGCACCTGCTCCAAGCGGCAGCACATTCACACGCTTCCACGTCTCGGTCATCCGTTCGATATCGCGTTGCAGCATGGACACATACGCCATCAGGTGATAGCCAAACAATACTGGTTGCGCACGCTGCAAATGTGTATAGCCTGGCATGACGGTATCGAGATGCTGGCTCGCTTGCTCGAGCAATGCCTCTTGCAAATACATCGCCAATTGGATAATCTCCATCAGCTTTTCTCTGAGGTACAGATGCATATCTAATGCAACCTGATCATTGCGGCTGCGGCCGGTGTGGAGTTTGCCCCCCACCGGACCGATTTCTTCAATCAGCATCTTTTCAATATTCATATGCACATCTTCGTGCGCAACGAGAAACTCAGCTTGCCCGCGCTCAATTTTCTCTTTTACCTTTTTCAAGCCAGCGATGATCTGTCTTACTTCCTCCATCGGCAGGATGCCGCACTTGCCCAACATGGCAACATGAGCCAGGCTTCCGACGATGTCCTGTCGCCACATTTTCTGGTCGAAAGAAATAGAAGCAGTATACTCTTCTACGAGTTGATTCGTCGGCTTCGTGAAGCGTCCTCCCCAGAGTTTCATTGCTTGATCGCATCCTTTTCATCCAAAATCTTAATGGCCGTGTTTTTATTCTCGTGCAGTACACCCTCGTTTACCTGTGCGTATACCTTTGTTGGCAGACCCCACAGCTTGATAAAACCGAGTGCTGCTTTGTGGTCGAATTGGTCACCTGCATTGTAAGTCGCCAGCTCATGGCTGTAGAGAGACGATGCAGAGGTGCGGCCTACAATGATCGCATGGCCTTTGTGCAGCTTCACACGTACGACACCCGTTACGTGTTTTTGCGTTTCTTCAATGAATGCCTGGACAGCATTGCGAATCGGCGAAAACCAGAGACCCTCGTAAATCACTTGCGCCAGTTTTTGCTCGACAATCGGTTTGAACTGGGCGACCTCACGTGGTTGCGTCAAGAATTCCAGCTCACGGTGAGCCAAAATCAAAGTAGTTGCAGCCGGTGTCTCGTAAACTTCGCGAGATTTGATGCCCACCAAACGGTTTTCCACATGGTCGATACGACCTACACCATGGTTTCCAGCGATTTTGTTCAGCTTGAGAATCAGCTCAGCCAGCGGGAGCTCTTCGCCGTTCAATGCAGTTGGCTTCCCTTGCACGAAGGCGATTTCGATTTCTTCTGCCTCGTCTGGTGCATCCGTGATTGACTTCGTCAGATCGTATGCACCTTCTGGAGGAGCAGCCCATGGATCTTCCAGAACACCGCACTCGCAGCTTCTGCCCCACAAGTTTTGGTCAATGCTGTATGGATTGTCCAGATCGATTGGGATCGGGATATTGTTCTTTTTCGCATATTCAATCTCTTCGTCACGCGTCCAGCCCCATTCCCGAACCGGCGCCACGATTTTGATATCCGGGTTCAGCGCTGTAAAGGAAACATCGAAACGTACCTGGTCGTTTCCTTTTCCTGTGCAACCGTGTGCGACAGCTACCGCGCCTTCTTTTTCCGCGATTTCAACCAGCACGCGCGAAATCAGGTAACGCGACAGTGCAGACACCAGCGGATACTTCCCTTCGTACATGGCGTTTGCCTTCAAAGCTGGCAATACGAATTCTTCTGCGAATGCATCTTTTGCATCGACTACGATTGATTTCAATGCCCCTACCTGCAATGCTTTTTTCTGTACGAAATCGAGGTCTTTCCCTTCCCCCACATCCAATGCAACTGCAATGACATCGTAGTTATACGTATCTTGCAGCCATTTAATTGCTACCGATGTATCTAAACCGCCTGAATAGGCCAACACAATTTTTTCTTTTGCCATCATTCTCTCTCCCCGTTTCGAAGTTTCTCTCATGCGAGTAATTATACAAACGAACTAATAAAAATACAACTATTTTTATTGTATATTTCTTGTGAATTCGCAGACAAAAACAGGAATGCAAAGAAATTATACATTTCTCGCATAAAGAGTATCTTGTTTTTATGCATACTCATTGTCTGTTTATGCATAAACGTTGCGCGATTGACAGGAAAACGAATCCAAGGTAGAGAATGAGTGAAAGGAAGAATTACATAGGAGAAGTCTGTTGGAGGGATTATGAAAACAATTTATTTGGTACGTCATTGTCAGGCTGCTGGCCAAGAACCCGAAGCCCTGCTCACGGAAAAAGGAGAAGTTCAAGCCCGGGAGCTTGCCACCTTCTTCGCAGATTCCCCCATCGATCGAATCATTTCGAGTCCATATCATCGGGCGATTGCTACCATCCAGCCTCTTGCACAGGAGCGCGGAATCGTGGTTGAAGAAGACACGCGTTTGGTCGAGCGCGTCCTTAGCGGAGTGGCACGTGAAGATTGGTTCGAGCGACTGCGCGATACGTTCGATGACCTGACTCTTGAATTCGAAGGGGGCGAATCCAGTCTCACTGCTATCAACCGGGCAAATTCGTTGCTCACTGAGATTTTGGCAGATGCGCACAAAGAAATCGTGCTTGTTAGCCACGGATGCCTGCTGGCCTTGCTCATGAAATCAATCGATGACCGCTTTGGCTTTCACGATTGGGAGAAATTAAGCAATCCGGATGTATTCAAGCTTACCTGCCATTTAGAAACCAGAGAGATCGTCCGCATATGGTCGTAAACGAATAAAAACAGTTACAAGGGGCAGCTCATCTGATTGCCTCCTGTAACTGTTTTTGTGGGATGGACTCTATTCCGATAATGCTTTGCAACTCTTCGTACGGCAGTCGCTGAACGATTCTGATAAAATGCTCCGCCAATATCGGATCAAATTGGGTACCAGAGCCCCGTCTGATTTCTTGAAGCGCTTCCTCCACAGGCAAACCTTTTCGATAAGGCCTGTCCGCAACCATCGCATCGAAAGCGTCTGAAATGGCTAAAATTCTCGCCATCAACGGAATCTCATCCCCAGCTAAACCATCCGGGTATCCCCTTCCGTCTATTCGCTCATGATGGGAGCGGATCGCAGGAAGCAATTCGTTGAACATCCCTGCTTGCAAAATAATTTCGTAGCCAATGACTGTGTGCTGCTTGATCTTGTCGTACTCTTCCGGGGTCAGCTTTCCTTTTTTATTGAGAATTTCGTCTTCAATGCCGATTTTTCCAATGTCGTGCAGGATTCCCCCGATATAAACATCCTCCACTTTGCGTTCGGACAAACCAATATCTCTCGCAATTTCTCTTCCCCAGTAAGCTACCCGCTGAGAATGTCCACTTGTGTAGCGATCTCGTGCGTCAATGGAAGCAGCCATCGTCGTTAAGAAGTTGTGATTGAATGATTTGACCTCTTCTACTTTTTGCTGAAGCCTTTGGAGGTTGTCATAGTAATGATGAAATACGTAACTGATCGTAATAAACGCAATCATCATAGGAATTAGTGGTAGCGGGCCATATGACTCTACTAAGCGGGAACCTACTCCGGCTAAAATTAAAAGCAGCAAGTAAGTCGAGGTAAATCCTTTTGCCATCATCTTTACGGTTCGCGCCCAGGTCATTTGATGAAAATAGGAGATACCCAATCCACATAAAATCAGGTTCACAAACCAATAAACCACAGCCAAAATCAAATCGCTAATAATAGGAGAAACGGTTCCGAAGCCCTCGATCCAATCCTTCAAAAACGCTACTGTCCATATCGTCATTAACAATTGTCCAATATTAATGATAGCTTTTAGCGGATTAAACCTTACCAGGAAAGCAATGATTAAAGATTCAATAACTGCAGCCCATACTCCGACCCATACGCCGTACAACAAGATACCCGAAAAGATTACAGCATTGTTCACTGTTAAAATCGTATTCGATATACGCACGGGAGCAAAACAGGAGAAAATGGTCAGGAGAGTATAGGTAGATAATACCCCCCAATGCTCACGAACTGCCCATTCAGATGAAGATGTGTAAAAAATATAGATTGCTGCAATGACAAATCCAACCTGTACAACAATCCCCTTTATCCAATTTGCATAATCAGTTTTTTGTCGCATAACTTTTACCTTCGCGAAGTTGTAGTAATGAAATGGGTTTATTCATCAATCGCTGAACAAGTAAAAAGGCGCCTAGCATAATAAAAATATCGCCGATGCTAATAATCCGAGGAATGATAGATGGCATGTAGATGACATCCGTCAAAAACGGAAAATTTGAACTTTCCGTCAATACACTATGCTTGAAATTCGTTCCGTTTATAACCGGCTCTAAATCATAAGGAAGCTTTGCTGCTTGAACTAAATCAATTGGCATTTTTCCATTGTTAGACCAAATTGCAATCGCATTCAGAAACCAGCCGATTAAAAATATCCGCATATCCTCAAATTCTCGATTAAAAACGAGGAAAGCCAAAATAAACACATACGCGATCGATATGAAAATGCCACCGATCGCAGGGAATAAGACCGCACAAGCTTGGAGCAGTATGGTAACGACAAGAAGTTTTATTTGATTGAATTTAGGAAAATCCTTGATTCTTCCCCCTCGCAGCAATGCTACGAGAAAAGATAGGGCAATTACATCCAATAGCATGTTGTTTCCTCCAAGCTTGAAGAAAAAACACCACTCAGCCAAGCGGTGTTTGTTTCTCCAATACGCTTATTATCCAATATGGAAGTTTGCAGAAGTAGCTGCTACGATTGCTACCACCATCATAATTGCCGCGAACCATTTTTTCATTTTCTTTTCCCCCCTTCAGGCATAGTGGAGAAAGCTGGCTTCGCTACTGTCCGTGATGCAGAGGCCAAGCGACCAAGTACAACCCCTGCTCTTCTTTCCTTTTCCATTACGGAAAAGGTTGGATTCGCTACTGGCTCCATACGGACCAAGCGACCAGATACAGTCCGTACTTCTTTGCTTCTTTCTTACCTTTATTTTACACATAAGTGACAAAATTCGGCAATCATAGATTCATAGTCTATTCGATTTAATTACAGATAGTTCTATTTAACTAGAACTATGTTCACACCAGCGCCGCCAATATCGCCTTTTGTGCGTGCAATCTATTTTCAGCCTGATCGAAAATGACAGAGCGTGATCCGTCGATAACCCCTGTTGTCACTTCTTCCCCACGATGTGCTGGTAAGCAATGCAAGAAGAGATAATCACGATTTGCCGCTGCTACCAACTTTTCGTTCACTTGATAGTCGGCAAATGCTTTCAATCGCACCTCATTTTCTTCTTCAAAACCCATACTAGTCCAAACGTCCGTGTATACAGCATCTGCCCCCATGACAACCGCTATCGGATCGGTGGTCACCATCATTTTTCCACCGCTTTGTTTCGCATATTCTGTAGCTTTTGCGACAATTGTTGCATCCATTTCATAGCCTGCCGGAGTCGCCACCCGCACATCCAGGCCTAGCAGGGCTGCGCCCAGCACCAGTGAGTTCGCCACGTTGTTGCCGTCTCCTACATAGGCGAGCTTGACTCCTTTCAGCTTGCCTTTATGCTCCCAGATCGTCAGCAGATCAGCCAATGCCTGACAAGGATGGTACAGATCGGTCAAGCCATTGATAATGGGGATCGAGGCGTGCTCAGCAAGCTCTTCTACATAAGAGTGGGAAAAGGTGCGAATCATGATGGCATCCACGTACCGGGAGAGAACTTTTGCGGTGTCGCTGATCGGCTCCCCGCGTCCGAGCTGTAGCTCTTTTCCGCTCATGAACATCCCTAGGCCACCCAACTGATGCATCCCTACTTCAAAGGAGACGCGCGTACGGGTCGAAGCCTTGTCAAAGATCATCCCCAACGTCTTGCCTTGCAAAGGCTGGAATGGCTGTCCCAGCTTTTGCAATTGCTTGACGTGAGCAGACAGATGGAGCAGCTCCATCAATTCTTCCCCGTTGAATTCATCGACGCGTAAGAAATCTTTTCCTTTATGCTTTTGTAACGGCAAGTTTTGAAAGTGTTCCAATATCTTCACTGGCTGCATGCGAGCCACCTCTTTTCTTCATAATAGACTTCACGTATAACTCGAACGTATCGACAGCGGAGAACAACGGCACACCCTGTTGTACCATACGACTTCGCAGAGCAAATCCTGTCCGGCCCTGACGATTGCCTTTCGTCGCAGTAACAAGTGCGTAGGCCGCTTCTTCCTTTTGCAATAGCTCGATCCACGCCGTTTCATCTGCCACGACATGCTTCACGACAATTCCTTCGGCTGCAAGCCACTTGGCCGTTCCCGGAGTCGCTGCCAGATTGGCACCGTCTACTTGAATTTTTCCAATCGACTCTCTTACGCCGTCCTGCTTATCTCCATCTGCCAGAGAAATCATAACCAACTGACCTTTTTGCCAGTCGCCGTACAAATTGTCTTTGAAAGCAAAGGCTTTGCCTGCTGCCTCTTCGAAAGAATGCCCCAAGCCGAGAACTTCTCCCGTCGATTTCATCTCTGGACCTAGTACCGGGTCTACGCCGTTCAGCTTGATCGTGGAGAAGACTGGCGCCTTGACGACTGCAAAAGGAATCTCTGGCAAAAGCCCTGTACCGTAGCCCATCTCTGACAGCTTTTCACCCAATTGTGCGCGCACTGCCAGTTGAACCATCGGGATGCCAGTCACTTTGCTCGTAATCGGTACGGTCCGTGAAGCACGAGGATTTACCTCCAGTACATAAACCGTTTCGCTATCAATGACGAACTGGATATTGATTAACCCGACCGCTTCCATTTCTCTCGCGATTGCTTCTGTATAGCTCGCGATTTTTTGCTTGCTGTCATCCGTCAGCTGAGGAGCTGGGAACAAGGCTACACTGTCGCCTGAGTGGATGCCCGCTCTCTCCACATGCTGGAAAATCCCTGGGATAATGACAGATTGTCCGTCGCATACCGCATCTACTTCTGCTTCCTTACCTGGAACGTATTTATCCACAAGGAGTGGGAAAAACATGCTCATATCCGGATGATTCAGCCAGTCGTGAATGGTAGCCTGCAGCTCGTCGATATTGTGGACGACTACCATACCTTGCCCGCCGATGACGTACGAAGGTCGCATCAAAACAGGAAAGCCGATTTCCTCCGCAATCACGGTCGCATCCTCCAAGGTCGATACTCCTTTACCGGGGATATGCGGAATATCCAACTTGCGCAGCATGGCATAGAACAGCTCGCGGTCCTCCGCACGTTCGATGGCTGTAAGTGACGTACCCATTACTTTCAGCCCCGCGTGCTCCAGCTTGGCGGCCAGATTGATCGCGGTTTGACCGCCGAACTGAACCATGACGCCCTCAACCTGTTCGCGTTCTGCGATATGCAGCACGTCTTCTACGTGAAGCGGTTCAAAATAAAGATGGTCGGCTGTTTCATAGTCCGTGCTGACCGTCTCTGGGTTGTTGTTCACAACGACAGCCGCAATACCGCTTGCCTGAAGCGCTTTGGCTGCATGCACGGAGCAGTAGTCAAACTCGATACCCTGACCGATGCGAATGGGACCTGAGCCAAGTACCAGTACTTTGCGGCCAGACAGTGACTCGACCTCATCTATTCCTTGCCAATCCGAATAGTAGTAAGGGGTTTGGGCATCAAATTCTGCTGCACAAGTGTCCACGATTTTATAAGTAGGCGTAATGTCCGATTCTTGACGCAATGATTTGATTTCGGCAGGTGTAGCACCTACCAGTGAAGCAATGGTTTCATCGGCAAACCCGCGACGCTTTGCTTCCAACAACAGCTCAGGGGTCAGTGTTTTCCGATCGTGGCAAGACAGCTCTACTTCCAAATCCACGATTTTACGCAAGCTCCGCAAGAAAAACGGATCGACACCAGTCAGACTGTGCAGCTCACTTTCTGTAAAGCCTTTGCGGATCGCCTCGGCAAAAACAAACAGTCTGATATCCGTTGCTTCTTGCAAGGAATGTGCAAGCTCATCACGTGTCCAGGAGGCCAGCTCTGATCGAGTCAAATGTGTGCAGCCCTGTTCCAGGGAGCGAACTGCCTTCAAAAGTCCTGCTTCCAGATTGCGGGCGATCGACATGACCTCGCCAGTCGCTTTCATTTGGGTCCCCAGCTTGCGGTCTGCCAGCGGGAATTTGTCAAATGGGAAGCGCGGGATTTTGACAACGATGTAGTCCAACGCTGGTTCAAAACTAGCGTACGTATAGCCTGTGATTGGATTGAGTACCTCATCCAGTCCATAACCTAGTGCGAGCTTGGCGGCGATCCGCGCAATTGGATAACCTGTTGCTTTGGATGCCAACGCACTTGAACGGCTTACACGAGGATTTACTTCGATCAGCACATACCGATCGGAATTCGGATCAAGCGCAAATTGAATATTGCAACCGCCTACTACCCCTAGCGAACGAATCACTTTCGTTGATACGCTGCGCAGCATTTGGTACTGGCGGTCTGTCAGCGTCTGAGATGGCGCGACAACAATACTGTCTCCCGTATGAATGCCTACTGGGTCCAAATTTTCCATATTGCACACGATGATGCAGGTATCATTTGCGTCCCGCATGACCTCGTATTCAATCTCTTTCCAGCCTTTTACACTGCGCTCAATCAATACCTGACCGATTGGGCTAGCTGCAATGCCACCCGCTGCAACTTTGCGCAAGGACGATTCATCCCCTGCGATCCCGCCGCCTGCTCCTCCGAGTGTATAAGCAGGACGGACAATCACGGGATAGCCTATAGTGTTCGCAAACTCGATTGCTGCTTCTACAGATTCGACTGTATCGCTCTCTGGAACAGGCTCTCCGATTTTTTGCATCAATTGCTTGAACAGCTCACGGTCTTCCCCGTTTTGAATGGCAGCCAGCGGCGTACCCAACAGTTGGACGTTGTACTTTTCCAACACACCCGCTTCTGCCAGCGAAACAGCAAGATTAAGTCCCGTTTGGCCGCCTAACGTAGGCAAGAGGCCATCGGGACGCTCTTTTGCGATAATAGCTGTCACGGATTCCACCGTGAGCGGCTCCAGATATACTTTGTCCGCTACTTGTTCATCTGTCATGATCGTAGCTGGATTGTTATTCACCAGCACGACCTGCACGCCGGCCTCCTTTAGGGAAAGGCAAGCCTGTGCACCTGCATAATCAAATTCCGCTGCCTGCCCGATGACGATCGGACCAGAACCGATGACCAATACTTTATGAATGTGTGGCAATTTAGGCATATCTCTTCGCTCCTACTACGCGCATCGACTGCAAGAATTGGTGGAAAATGTGGGATGTATCACTAGGGCCCGGATGTGCTTCTGGATGGAACTGCACACTGAAAACAGGCAGACTAACGTGACGTAATCCTTCGACTGAACCGTCATTGACATTGCGATAGGAAACCGTTAACTGACGTTTATCCAGAGACTCTTCCTTGACCACGTACCCGTGATTTTGTGAACTCATGTATACTTTCCCAGTCATCAGATCTTTGACCGGATGATTGCTACCGCGGTGACCGTATGCGAGCTTTTCTGTCTTGCCGCCGTACATCAACGCCAATACTTGATGCCCCAAGCAGATGCCTAATGTCGGGTACTGCTCCACGGCTTTACGCCATTCGCTGCAATACGCAAGCAAATGCTCCGGATCGCCAGGCCCATTGGAAAACAACAAGCCGTCTGGTACGAGAGCATTGATTTGGGCAAAACTCGTATCAAATGGAACGACCGTGACACGGCAGCCCTGTTCGAGAAGTGCATCCAAAATCGATTGCTTCATGCCGAGGTCAATCAAGACGACATGCTCGCCTGTTCCCGGATACCGCTCCACCTGCTGTCTGGATACGTTGGCAACTAATGATTTCTTGGCGTGCTTGTAGCGCAGGGACACAACTTCCTCCACCTGCATAGGCTGATCGGAAATGACACCGAATACGGTACCGTCTTGGCGGACGCGCTTTGTAATCGTTCGCGTATCAATCCCTGCAAGGATCGGGAACCCAAATGCTTCTGCCGCTTGAGCCAAAGTCATGTTTGATTCGTAATGGCTTGGCTCTGTGCATAGCTCGCTGACAATCATCCCTGTCAAAGCTGGCTTGGCTGCCTCATAATCCTTTTCGTTGATCCCGTAGTTTCCGATCAAGGGATACGTGAAGGTAACGATTTGCCCTGCAAAAGAAGGGTCTGTCATCACCTCTTGATATCCTGTCATTCCTGTATGAAAAACCACTTCTCCGAATCCGTTAATGGGGGCGCCATACAGCTTCCCTGTAAAAACCTCACCGCTCTCCAGCGTTAAATATCCTGTACCTAACGATTGATTCTCTCTATCCATCTATAAAGCCACTCCTCTCCAATGGGCACCGGCCTGATCGCTCTTACCGAAAATTTATGCAACCTTTTGTATTAATATACATTTGAGATTATAAAAATGCAACGAGTTTTTTGACCACTTCCACTCGTTGCATTCTTTGCTTTTTCATCTAAACCTGAAACAGTGCCTCGCTTAATACGTCAATGGCCTGCTTTACTTCATCATCGGTCGTTACAAACGAAGGCAAGAGTCTCACTACTTGTGGACCAGCCATCAGCAGAATGACTCCTTTTTCCCGTGCATACGCGACCAGCTCACCAGCAGGAATCGTTAGCTCCACACCGAGAAGCAATCCTTTTCCCCGAACCGTAACCACTTTGTCTGGATGCTCTGCCTTGAGCTTCTCCAGCTCTTTGATCAATTCATCATGGATATGGGCTACCCGCTCCAAAATCTGCTCTTCTTCCATCGTCGTAAGCGTCGCGATTCCAGCAGTTGCTGCCAATGGATTCCCGCCAAAAGTTGTACCATGCGTACCTGGAGCAAACGCTTCTGCTACTTCCTTAGTCGCGACGACAGCTCCAATCGGGAACCCACTTCCCAAGCCTTTTGCCAATGAAATCGCATCTGGCTTCACGCCATATTGCTGGAAGGCAAACCATGTACCCGTGCGACCAATCCCAGTCTGTATCTCATCGATTAACAGGAGCAATCCGTGCGCATCGCACAATTCACGCAGCGCCTTCACCCAGGCCTCTTCTGCTGGATGTACGCCACCTTCTCCCTGGACCAGCTCCAGCATAATCGCGCATGTCTTGTCTGTAATAGCTGACTTGACTGCATCGAGGTCGTTGTAAGGAACGGTGACAAATCCTTGCGGCAATGGTGCGAATCCGTCCTTCACCTTTTCCTGTCCAGTAGCCGTCAGGGTAGCCAATGTCCGTCCATGAAAAGACTGTTCAAAGCTGATGATTTCGTAACGGTCGGTCCCTTTTATTTTTTGTGCATAGCGGCGGGCGAGCTTGATCAAGCCTTCATTCGCCTCCGCCCCACTGTTGCAGAAAAAAGCCTGATCCAGTCCAGACAGACGGCTCAGTTTTTCCGCCAAAATCTCTTGCTGAGGAACATGCACCAGATTCGAGCAGTGCCACAACGTATCGAGCTGTTCGTGCAGCTTTGCCGTTACTTTTGGCGGGACATGCCCTAGTGAGGTCACGGCAATTCCTGAGGTAAAATCGAGATATTGCTTGCCTTGATCATCCCACACCTGGTTTCCTTGCCCTTTTACCAAACTGATTGGCCATCTCGCATAGTTATTCATGAGATGCACAGGCGCTGTAGTTGTATGCATATTCATTTTCCTCCTCACCTAAGCGTAATTGACATTCATACGTACGGTTGTCCCAACTCCCTGCCCCGCACAAACACCGAGCAGATCATCAGCGGTTCCCCGGCAGATGACTACCTGCTCCACGCCCTGTCCGAGAGCGTCAAGAGCTGCCTGAACCTTCGGAATCATTCCACCAGTAATAATCTCTGCCTGAATCATTTCCTGTATCTCTTCTGCACTTGTAGCTGGCACTACTGCTTTGGTTCCGTCTGGCTGAGGCTGCATGATGCCCGGAACGTCTGTCACCATGATCAGTTTTTCGGCGCTGAGTGCTGCTGCAATCGCTCCTGCGGCTACATCAGCATTGACATTAAATGTCTCTGTGCCATCTTCACTAACGGAAAGGGGAGCAATCACTGGGACATAGCCCTGCCCAAGAATCGCTTTCGGAATGGTCGTATCAGCCTTCTTGATTTCTCCTACCCACCCGAGTGGCTTTGGCGTTTTTGTTGCCAAAAGAGTCTGACCATCGATGCCACTAACTCCCCACGCCTTGGCTCCTGCCTGCGTCAGCCTTTTTACCAGCGCCTTATTGATACTGCCGCACAAGACCATCTCTACAACACGCAGCGTGTCCTCGCAGGTAACACGAAGCCCATCGACAAATTGCGGAGTGATCTGAACTCGATCAAGCATACTGTTAATAGCAGGTCCGCCCCCGTGGACGATGACGATCTCTTGTCCTTGCGCCTGCAGTCCAGCAATCGCCTGAAAGAAAGAGTCAGGTAGCTGATCCATGGTGCTTCCGCCACATTTGATCACGACAATTCCTTGCATCTGCTCTCCTCCTCTACGGGTATACTGGTACGAGCGGCAAGCCCGTTTTCTCAGGCAAATCAAACATGACATTCATGTTTTGCACAGCTTGACCAGCCGCGCCCTTCATCATGTTATCGATGACCGACAGCAAGATAACACGCTTCGTGCGCTGATCAACATGGATGGCGATATCGCAGTAATTGGAGCCATAAACTTCTTTTGTATGTGGATGACTGCCTGCAGGACGTACACGCACAAAAGGCTTATCCGCATAAGTAGCTTCATATAGCTCCTGGATTTGCGCTTGAGTGACATCAGTGGTTAGTTGTCCGTAAGCCGTGACTAAAATCCCTCGGGTCATCGGCACCAGATGCGGCGTAAATTGAACAAGCGTCTCTTCCCCGCTTTGTTTATGCAGCTCCTGTTCAATCTCTGGTGTATGCTGATGACTCGCCACTTTATAAGCATGGATGCTTTCATTACTCTCGCTGTAATGAACACCGAGCGATACTCCACGTCCAGCGCCGGACACACCTGATTTGGCATCGACGATCCAACTGTTAGGCTGTACCCAGCCTGTCTTTACCAGCGGAAGCAGGGCGAGGAGCGTAGCAGTGGGATAGCAGCCTGGATTTGCTATGAGACTGGCACCCGCCACTTGCTCTTGATTCCACTCGGTTAAACCGTAAACCGCCGCTTCTACCCATTGGGAAGGGGCAGGCTCATGTTTGTACCACTTTTGGTAGACCGCACCGTTTTCCAGACGAAAATCCCCGGATAAATCAATGACCTTTACGCCTTTTTCGACCAGCTTCGGAGACAGCCCGCTACTTACTCCCGCAGGCGTAGCGAGGAAGATCAAATCGTTCACACCGCTCATGCTGTCTGCATCAATCGGTGACAACGTCGGCAATCCGAGCCCAGCTGCATGTGGAAACGATTTTTCCAAGCTTTCTCCTTCTGATGAACTTGAATATAAATTTGCGATCTCAACATGCGGATGCCCAGCCAAAAGACGGATCAACTCCGCGCCACCATATCCCGTTGCTCCAACAATCCCGACCCGAACCATGCTCTCTCCCCTTTATCTCATTCCGTATTTTTATACATGAATAATAATAAAAATCCATTTGGAATACAACAAAAAAACTTTTTTACGTCCAAAGAAAAAAGCGCCCGATTGCTCGAGCGCTGGTTTGTTGCCCTGTTTACTTTTTGTCCGCTAACCATGCAGCGATGTTTTCTGCATCTTTTCCTTTGACGAGACCCGGAGGCATTGATCCTTTTCCTTTTTCCAAAATGCCCAGGATCTGCTCCTTGTTCAACTGACTACCGATCTTTTGCAAGTTCGGTCCAACTGCCCCTTCCAGCGTCTGTCCGTGGCAGCCTGCACAGGTATTTTTGAACATGGTTTCTGCAGTTGCTGCATCATAGCTGCCAGATGGCGTCGTCGAAGGTGTTTCTGTTGCTGGTTTTTCGGCTGCCGGCGTTTCTGTCGCTGGTTGTTGTGCTGGCGGCTGTGTTTGCTTACTGGTACCACAGGCACTTAGCGAGAATGCGAGTACAGCCGCTGTCAAAACGAGTGGAATACGTTTCAAGGCTGTTCCCTCCTTTATTCGGATTTCTTCGCTAAGTATGCCTCCGACTACCACTTCTCATTCTTGCCAGAGCCACATTTAGGACAAAGGAAACTCTAACGGGCTCCATTCACGTAACTCCAACGTCCGTGCGCCTTCCACGACAACTGGATCAGCCTCAGCCAATTTGCGAGCTTCTTCCAGAGAATCCGCTTTGTAAATAACCAATCCGCCAAGCTTATCTGTGAAGGGTCCTGCCATGATCACTTTTCCCTGCTTGTACAAATCATTGATATACGTAAGATGCGCAGGTCTTACTTGAGCATTCAGCTCTTGATTCACGATTGGCAAAAATGCGGCATACAACATGGACGGTTTCTCTCCTTTTTCATGACCTTGTTCTTTCATGAATTATAACATAATTATGAATACGGACTTTGGTCTGGTAGGATTTTTCCTTTCTACAGCGAACGATTCAAAGGTAGCAAGTAGCAACAGAGAGGCGGATAGGTATGGGCACGCAGATACAGTTATATACATCTCTCTTCCACAACAATCCTGACGCTGTTTTCATGTTCGACATGCAGGGAAGATTCACAGGAGTAAACGCTGCTGGTGAAGCATTGGTAGGATACACCTCTCAAGAATTGCTGCGCATGCAAATTTGGGAAATTCTCGCTTCTACAGAAGGTCTCGACAGTAAGGAACAACAACAAATCCTCTCTGCAAGAATCCGAAAAAATAAGCATTATCAGTTGCTCCATAAAAACGGGCAGGTTGTGGATATTATCGCTTCCAGCTTTCCCATTTTTCAAAACGGCGAAATCATTAGTCGCTATTCCATTGCCAAAAACATCACGCAGCAAAAGAAAGTGGAAGAGGCTCTTCACCAGATGCAAGAGAACTTTCGGTTAATATCCGAAAACATTATGGATTTGATTTTTATTGTAAATGTGGATGGAATTATTACCTACGCTTCCCCTTCTGTTCAAGCGGTTACTGGTCTCACGATTGGTCAAGTGATCAATCAGCATTTTTCGATCTTGATTCATCCTAAGCAAGTAACCAACGCCAAAAGCGATTTTGCTCAAATGATGAAGCAGAAGATTACACTCGATGCCGAGTACCATTACCTGCACCCTAACGGAAGAATGTTGCTGTTCGATGTGAAAGGAACACCTGACATTTGTTCGAACGGTCATATTCTCAGCACGGTTTTTGTGGCACGTGATATTACAGAACGTCGACAATCAGAGGAATTGCTTCGTTACTCTGACAAGCTGTCAGTTCTAGGTGAGCTTGCCGCGGGAATTGCCCATGAAATTCGCAATCCACTTACGGCCTTGAAAGGGTTTATTCAACTCATGGAAGGGGACGAGTTCGCCAATCAGCAATACTTGCAAATTATGCGATCCGAAATCGACCGGATCACTTCGATTACCAGTGAGCTTTTGATAATGGCGAAGCCCCAAGCCTTGCGATTTGCTCCCAACGGCCTTTTGCCATTGCTTTCGTCTGTCATTAAGCTTTTGGAACCACAAGCACTTCTTAAAAATGTATCTATTCTTACTGATTTTCCGCAAGTGACTTCCCTCATTTTGTGTGAGGAATATCAAATCAAGCAAGTCTTCATAAATATCATAAAAAACGGCATGGAAGCCATGCCGTTAGGTGGAAATCTCACAATCAAGGTTGTAGAGCGCTCTTCCGATGTTGTCATCCGAATCAGCGATCAAGGACAAGGTATCCCTGCCGAGCTACTTCCCCGATTAGGAGAGCTTTTTTATAGTACAAAAGAAGCAGGAACCGGCCTAGGGTTAATGGTAAGCTCAAAAATTATTCGCGATCACGGCGGTACAATCAACATCGTCAGTGATGTCGGCAAAGGAACCACCGTATCGATTTCCATACCAAAAGCCTTGAAGCCTTCTGTTTCGTTTAACGATTAATCTGCGCGCGTAGATAAGCATCGATAAACGAATCAATCTCACCATCCATGACTGCTTGAACGTTTCCTGTCTCCATATTCGTCCGGTGGTCTTTTACCAGACTGTATGGGTGGAAGACATAGGAACGAATTTGGCTGCCCCATGCAATATCTTTTTGTTCACCTTGAATCGCGGCCAACGTTTTCTCTTGTTCTTCCCGTTTTTTCTCGAACAGTCGTGCCGTCAGCATCTTCATCGCACGCTCCCGGTTTTTAATCTGGGAGCGTTCTGTTTGACACGTCACCACAATTCCAGAAGGCAAGTGAGTAATCCGTACAGCGGAGTCAGTCGTGTTGATATGCTGACCACCTGCACCGCTGGAACGATACGTATCGATTTTCAGGTCTTCTGTACGTATGTCTACCGCATTATCGTCTTCGATCTCCGGCAGGACGTTGCAAGACACAAACGATGTGTGACGACGTCCAGACGCATCAAATGGAGATATCCGCACAAGACGATGAACCCCTTTTTCTGATTTGAGGTAGCCATACGCATTATAACCCTTAATGAGGAGAGTAACACTTTTTACACCGGCTTCATCACCAGGCAAATAGTCCAATGTTTCCACCTTGAAGCCCTTGGCATCCCCCCAACGTGTATACATGCGCAGAAGCATGGACGCCCAATCCTGGGACTCTGTCCCACCCGCTCCCGGATGCAGCTCCAGAATGGCGTTGTTCTTGTCGTATTCATCACTCAAAAGCAATTCCAGCTCAAAGCTCTCAAATGACTTCCGCAGCTCCTGTGTACTGTCATACAGATCTTGAATGAGGGACGCATCCCCTTCTTCGATGACGAGCTCCAGCATTACCTGGAGATCCTCGTACTGGGAATCCAGCTTGGCCATCGTCTCTACGAGGCTTTTGATGGCATTTAGTTCACTGATTGTCTTCTGCGCTGCATCATTGTCATCCCAAAAATCGGGTGCCAGCATGCGCTCTTCTAGTTCACCGATTCGTTCCTGTTTTACTGGGAGGTCAAAGAGACCCCCTGATATCCGCTAATCGCTTAGCCATGCTAGACATCTCTTGTTTGATGTCCGCAATATCGATTAATGCCATGTTGCGAATCACCTTCTCTTTACGTAAGCTATGTTTTATTGTAACGTAATTTGCCAGATGCGCAAATACGGCAGCATGTCACGTTTAGAAAAGGGACTTCGCCGCTACCCTTTGTCACGTTGCCACCGGTGGTGATGGCGAGGATCTCAGGTCTCGGATTTCATGTGGTTGTTTATTTTCCGTCTGTGGTACTGCAACCAGATGGAGATGCGTACGCCGAGCTTCGCTTGCTTTCAGCTGATAAGCTTGCTTGATAAAGGCTTGTCTCTTCCAGTTGTGTGTTTTTCGATATTTTTTGGCTAGCGAACTTTCACGCGTTCGATCCACCATTCCATTCGGCGGTGCGATCAAGGCCTCATTCCAATTCGGCTCCGGAATTTCCTCTATCAGTCGCTTGTCCTCAAAGACTGGGTCTTGCGCGGAGATGACTCTCGGTAATTCGATCCCCTCTTCCTTTTCAATCAGCTGTACTTTTTTATTTTCTTTTCCTGTCTTTAGCACTGCTTTTAAAGTAACAGAAATGCGCTCCATAATATTCTTCGTTTGTATCCCCATCACGTTCACTGACGTTCTCATTTGTTCATTCCCCCGTCTTCGTGAATTTTTGGTAAAAGTGTTGTACTTACGATTCTATTTATTTTTCAGATAATTACCACTTGAATCGTTCGATCACATTTACCAGTGTTAGACAAATAGATCGTTAATATCAGACGAGGAAGAATAGATGAGGACGAATACTGTCAAGGCATTAGGAATGGGCAAGAAAAAAACATTCCCCTCGCACCGAATTTGCCGATACGAGAAGAATGTTTTGTCATATTCCTTAGTGTTTCTTATTTTGGCGTTTGCGTTCTTGCTCCTGAGCGCGACGCTGTGCACGGTTTTTCGGATCAGCATCACCGGAGGTCTCTGGATCTGGACGATCAGATGGTCCGGAAGTTTGCAAGTTGTCCGGGTCGATTCCTTGACCGCGAATGACATCCTGACGCTCCAGGTTTTGACTGACTTCGGCCTTCATGATATACATAGCGACTTCTTCCTGAACAGCAGCCAGCATACCTTGATACATTTCGTATCCTTCGAACTGGTACTCACGAAGCGGGTCGTTTTGTGCGTAGGCGCGCAGGTGAATACCTTGACGCAACTGATCCATCGCATCGATGTGATCCATCCACTTGCTGTCGACAGCACGCAGAATAACGACTTTCTCAAACTCGCGAATCGATTCGCCGATTTCTTCTTCACGCTGTTTGTACTGCTTATCGACTTCTGCTTTCAACAGCTCGAGAATTTCTTCTGTTTCCATGCCTTTCAGCATTTTAGCTGAAATCGTTTCTTCATGGAGGAACCCATTATTGGCAGCATCGGCCAATGCTTGCAGATCCCAATCCTCTGGTACCTCTTCTTTTGGACAATGCAGAGACACTGCACGCTCCATTACTGCGTAGATCATATTCAAAGCAACATCGCTGAGGTCTTCCTGCTCCAGGATGTCTTTACGCTGTTTGTAGACAACCAGACGCTGTTGATTCATCACGTCGTCGTACTGGAGAACGCCTTTACGTGCATCGAAGTTCGATCCCTCTACACGCTTCTGCGCAGATTCCACCGCACGAGTAACCAGGCGGCTCTCGATCGGCATATCCTCTTCCATACCTAGACGATCCATCATATTCATAATATTGTCCGCACCGAAACGACGCATCAGCTCATCTTGCATCGAGAGGAAGAACTGGGATGAACCCGGGTCCCCCTGACGACCAGCACGACCACGCAGCTGATTGTCAATCCGACGGCTCTCGTGACGTTCTGTACCGATAATATGAAGACCGCCCTGCTCCGCAACACCTTCGCCCAGCTGAATGTCCGTACCGCGACCCGCCATGTTTGTCGCAATGGTAACCGCTCCATACACACCTGCACGCGCAACGATTTCCGCCTCGCGCTCATGCTGCTTCGCGTTCAGTACGTTATGCGGTACGCCTTTTTGCTTCAGCATTTGGGACAAGCGCTCCGAGTTTTCGATGGAGATGGTACCTACCAGGATCGGTTGGCCCTTTTTGTGACGCTCGACAATGTCGTTTACAACCGCACGATATTTGGCTGCCTCTGTTTTGAAAACAAGGTCTGGTGAATCGATACGCTGCACAGGCTTGTTCGTTGGAATCACCACGACGTCGAGACCATAAATCTTTTTGAACTCCTCTTCTTCCGTCTTCGCTGTACCTGTCATACCAGCCAGCTTCTGGTACATACGGAAGTAGTTTTGCAAGGTAATGGTCGCCAGTGTCATGCTCTCGCTTTGAACACGCAGACCTTCTTTGGCTTCAATCGCTTGATGCAAGCCATCGCTGTAACGACGTCCAACCATCAGACGGCCGGTGAACTCGTCAACGATCACAACTTCGCCTTCCTGCACTACGTAATCAACATCGCGCTTGAACAGCACTTGTGCCTTCAACGCCGCCGTAATGTGGTGGTTCAACGTGATATGTGCCGTATCGTACAGGTTGTCGATGTTGAATGCCTGTTCGACTTTGCTCACGCCTTCATCTGAGAGGTTGACGATTTTCAGCTTCTCATCGATTGTGAAATCTTTTTCTTCTTCCAAGCGTTTCACAAAATGCGAGCAGATGTAGTACAGCTCTGTCGATTTGTTAGCAGAACCGGAGATGATCAACGGCGTACGTGCTTCGTCAATCAAAATGCTGTCCACCTCGTCGATGATAGCGAAGAAGAGTGGACGTTGCACCATTTGTTCCTTGTACAGAACCATATTGTCACGTAGGTAATCGAAGCCAAACTCGTTATTCGTACCATACGTAATGTCACACGCGTATGCTTCGCGTTTTTCTTCAGGGCTCAGTCCATTCTTGTTCAAACCGACTGTCAGTCCAAGGAAGTTATACAGCCTACCCATGATAGTCGAGTCACGCTCAGCCAAGTATTCGTTCACGGTAACGACGTGGACGCCTTTGTCCATCAAAGCATTCAGGTATGTCGCCAGTGTCGCAACCAGCGTTTTACCTTCACCCGTCTTCATCTCGGAGATACGGCCTTCCTGAAGCACCATACCACCAATCATCTGGACGTCGAAGTGACGCATGCCCAGTACACGGATCGATGCTTCACGTACAACGGCAAACGCTTCATTCAAAATTTTGTCTAGTTCTTCTCCATTTGCCAATCGCGCCTTAAACTCAGCTGTCTTCTCACGCAATTGGTCATCCGAGAGTGCCTTAATCGTTGGTTCCAGCGCGTTGATACTTTCTACGCGCTTAAACATTTTCTTTACTTCACGTTCATTGCTGTCACCGAATATCTTTTTAACGAGTCCTAACATAAGGACACCCCTTCCATATACTGCCAAACGAAAATGCACAAGCCGGCATGAGTCCAGATAATAAAAAAGGATACCGATTCTACGAAAATAATACTTTCTAAAAAGATATTTTATCAAATAGAGCATCCTCTACACAAGTAAAGGGAGTTGCTAATAGCAACTCCCTAGTCTTATACGAATGAGAATGTGTAAAGTTTCGTTATTTTGGTTCAATCAATCCGTAACGCCCATCATTGCGGCGATACACCACACTGACGTCATTGGTGTCACTGTTTTGGAAAACGAAGAAGCTGTGTCCCAGCATATCCATCTGCATGACCGCTTCCTGTGCATCCATCGGCTTCAGATCGAAGCGTTTGGTTCGAACGATATCGATGTCTATATCCATATCATCCTCATCCACATCCGGGATCATGACTGCTACTGGTTGACTCTCACGCTGTGCGATTCTTCCTGTCGAATCAACTCGAAGCTTCCGCATCAGCTTCGTTTTGTGTTTGCGAATCTGACGTTCCAGCTTTTCTACTACCAGATCGATAGCAGCATACATATCTTCGTGCGTTTCCTCCGCTCGGATAATGACCCCACTCAGTGGAATAGTTACCTCGATCGTGCCTTCTCCGCGATGTACATGCATGGTGACTTGTACTTCTGTAGGCTGTGGAGTTTCAAAATATTTTTCCAGACGGCCGACTTTCTTTTCGACATATTCTCTAAGGGCAGCGGTGACTTGAATGTTTTCTCCACGAATGTTAAATTTCATGGTTCCAACCTCCTTCCGTCTATACATACTTATTCGCCGCCTCTGTAAATAATCCTTCTACTCAGCTTAAAAAAATCTTTGCAAATCTTTTACAAACCATCAATATCCGACATTTTTTTACCAATACTTACTAGATTCCCTATGCTATAATAGTTGAGGTAGTCATCCCATCCTATATCGCGGTCGTACATCGCACTGGAGGAATCCTCATGGCCGAGGTAAAACCTTCCCATTCACTTATCGGAACAACGCTCGCTCAAGACGTCTACAATGAGTACGGCCTGCTTTTATTACCCGCTGGTGCAACCCTTCATCTAACTGATATACGACTGCTAGAGGCTCACCAGGTGGAAGCCGTACACGTTACTACTGACTCGGAAGCACCCGAAATGCCTTTTCCTCTCCTTCATTGGAGTGAGGCAGAGGCTGCAAAGGCCTATATGGTGGCCGCACAAAAAACCGAGTATTTATTTAACCAGCTCGCAAATGGGGATACCCCCCGACTGCAACAATTTAGCGACGCTGTTCATCCTATGCTCGATCAAGTTCTTCATCACATGAGATTTCTGCGCTTCATTTATTTGAATGAAGGAACAGAAAGTTATACGTATCGCCACTCCCTGCATGTAGGTATCGTGGCAGCTTTAATCGGAAAAATCATAGGATTGCCGCAACGTGATGTTCATTTTTTGGGCCTGGCAGGTCTTCTTCATGACATCGGCAAGATGAAAATTCCCGATGAGCTGCTGTCCAAGCCAGAGCGTTTGACAGACGAAGAGTATACGATTATGAAAAAGCATACCGTTTATGGCTACGAGCTCCTGCGCACCATGGACGATGCCGACAACTTGCTGGCACAATGCGCTCTGATGCACCACGAACGTTGGGATGGAAGTGGATATCCCCTCGGACGAAAAAAAGATGGCATCCCTTTTGAATGCCAAATCATCAGTGTCGCAGACGTATTTGATGCCATATGCACAGATCGCGTGTATCGGAAGGGAACCTCTCCCTTTGAAGCAGCGAATGTTCTGTGGGAGTTAGCTTGTTCAGGCCAATTAAATCCGATGATTGTGTCTCGTTTTATCCATTACATTATCTTACTTTACATTGGTTCCCATGCGCTTTTGAGCAATGGCGACCACGTCGAAATCATTATGATTCATACTGATGAGCCTATGCGCCCTCTCGTTCGAAGAGGTAATGATTTTATAGACCTGAGACTGCAGCGTTCCCTACGCATTCAAAGAATGATCAGTTAAACACGTGGAAAAAACGAATCCCCCTGTCCTATCAAGGAACCAGGGGGATTTTGCTATTGTTTCGTTTATATCTTCACGACGTTCGCCGCTTGTGGACCGCGGTCCCCTTCCACAAGGTCGAATTCTACGGCCTGTCCCTCATCTAACGAACGAAACCCATCCGACTGAATCGCCGAAAAATGGACGAATACGTCATCACCGTGTGGAATATTTTTTCTCTAGTCCTCTCACGACTACACGGGACAAGAACAACGTAAGGACCAGGTAAACCGCCGCCTCTGTTAAATACGGGGGGTAGCGCTCAAATGTACTTTTCGCCACGTTCATGGCTGCGTAGTTTAATTCCGGTGTCGCGATTACTGCCAGAAGGGATGAATCTTTCAAAAGAGCAATAAACTCATTTCCGATTGCGGGCAGCATTCGTGTAAACGCTTGTGGAAGTATAATTTGGCGCATGGCAAGGCCCTTGTTCATGCCAAGTGATCGTGCCGCTTCCATTTGCCCCGGATCAATGGATTGGATGCCAGCCCGAAAGATTTCCGCCATATAGGCAGCCGCATTGAGCGAAAGCGCCACGAAGCCTGAATAAATCGCTTCCGGGCTGCTCGCTCCCGGATACAGAATACCCCAAATCGACGGAATCACCGCAAAATGAATCAGCAAAATTTGGACCAGCATCGGGGTTCCCCGAAACAGCTCTACGTAAATTGAACAGGTCCACCGTATCATTCGCTTGGAGGACATTTTCCCCAAGCTGATAAACAACCCCAAAAACGTTCCACAAACCGTAGCCACTGCGGTCAGTAAAATTGTATTAATAATGCCGCGGATAAACAGTTCACGATAGTCGTAGATGACACTCCAGTCCAATGGCTAATCCTCCCTTCTTCATGTCAGCAAGCCCTGTTGCGAACAAACGCCGGCTACGTCGTAGGGACGCACCCGGCCATTTTGCTGCCTACTTATTGCCAAAGTACTGGGTGTAAATTTCCTGCAGCTTTCCATTTTCTTTTATCTTTTTCAATCCGTCGTTGATTTTGTTCATCGCATCGGTATTGCCCTTTTTCACGATAATTCCGTAAAATTCCTTTTCAAAGGAATCATCTTTAATCAGCTTAAACTTCTTATCTTTAACTTTATTCACGTAGTAGGACAAAACGCCATTGTCGCCAATCACTGCATCTACTCGACCATTAAAGAAGTCATCGACGGAGGATGGCATGTCGTCATAGCCTTTCAAGCCTTCGTACGTATCTCCAAACGCTTTTTTGACCACTTCTTCACCCGTAGTTGCAGCTTGGACCCCGATCTTCTTGCCTTTCAAATCTGCCAGTTTCGTCACTGGAGAATCTTCCGCTACCAGAATGAGTTGGTTTGCTTCAAAGTATGAGTCCGAAAAATCGTATTTCTCCTTGCGTTTCTCCGTGATCGTGATGGACGAGATTCCAATATCAACCGTCCCTTTGTCCAGTCCATCAAAAAGCGGGTCCCACCCGGTGTTTTTCCACTCGATCTTGAATCCGCCAGCTTCCGCGATCGCGTTCATCACATCGATGTCATGCCCACTAATCTTGTCAGCCTCAAGCATTTGGAACGGTGGATATGCCGCATCTGTACCGACTACGTACACCTTGCCACCACTCGCTCCGCTACTGCCAGACGTTTGCTGACCACCCGATCCACAGCCTGCGAGGAGTACCCCCACACCGACGACCAACGCGAGCGATTTGAACCAATTTGTCCCGATACGCATTTCGAAATCCCCCTTGTGTCTCTCTATCTGCCCATTTTGTCCCCAGCAATGTCCACATGGAAATCACGGTTTTTTTGCGTTCTCCACAGAGTTATCCACATTATCCACATGACCTTGTGCACAAGCTGGGTATAACTATTTTCCTGTATATTCTGCCACTTTAGTACGAAAGTAAGGGGAACGAACGGGGAGAATAAGTAGGTATAGCAGCAAAAAAACAGGATTCATATATACGGGATATAGTTCTATCCTGCATATAAAAATCCTGCTTTTATCTGAAAATAATGAATTATTCTTTTTCTGCCAAAATCACGACCTCTACCCGGCGATTCTTCGCACGGTTCTCCGCGTTGGAGTTGTCCACAAGCGGTTTGTATTCACCCAAGCCTGCCACTGTAAAGCGAGACGCTGGTAAGGAGTGAGCATCCACCATTTCACGCATGACAGAGATCGCGCGCGCCGAGGATAGCTCCCAGTTGGATTGGTAGGAACTGCGCGATATCGGTACATCATCTGTATAGCCCTCGATTCGCACCTTGTGCTCGAAACGCTTCAACACCCCTGCTACTGTCCCGACGACTTGCTTTCCTTGGGCCCGTAGCTCTGCCGAACCACTCGTAAACAAGATCGTTTCCGGCAAACGGATACGCAGGCCTTCTTCGGTCTCCTCGTAGTCAAGATTCAGCTCAGCCAAAGCGGAGGATAGCTGGTTGCGCACCGTCTCCATATCGCGCTCACTCGAGTCAGACATGCCCATTGGCGGCTTTGGCACGTTTACGGTGTCTTCGGAGCCTTCTTCTTTTTCGCCTTTGAGCTCCTTCTGGCGAGCCTCCAATTTGTAGACCTCTCGCTGCAACTCCAGCTTTTGCAGGTTGAGCAGGTCGAGACTCTCATGCACCTGCTCCAAGCTCGCTTTTTCCTTTTGGACCTCTTCTTTTTGTGTCTGAATGCTCTTCGTCTGCGTCGCCGCGATAATAATCACGATCACGAACAACAGCGTAATCAGGTCACTGTAGCTAAGCAGCCAGCTTTTCTCTAGCTCTTTTTCGTCGTATAACCGTTCGTCATGCATAGCGGTCCTGCCTTTCAATCGTGCCCTTCATGCTGCCTGCTTCTTTAATGAGCACCAGCTTTTGGTCACCTGGCAAGAATGAGTTCAGCTTTTCAAACAACAAGCGTGGTGTCTCCATGCGCTGCAGACCAATACACCCTTCGATAAAAAGACGCTTTTCAAACATTTCCCGGTCGTACAGATCCATCAGACGGTAGTAGCATGGCAACGCGAACAGATTCGCCAAGAGCGCGCCATACAACGTCGCTACGACCGCTGCGCTCAGACTGTGTCCGGTCAAGGCCATGTCTTCGAGCGACTTCAGTACACCCGTCATCCCCAGAAGCGTACCAACCAGCCCCATACCAGGTGCCAACAAGCTAATGAGGCGGAAGAACCCTGCTGACTGTTGGTAGCGATACTGCTCTCCCTTGAGCTCGTTCTCCAGGATCAGGCGTAGCTCTTCTTCGGGAACACCCTCGATCGCCAGCAGACTGCCGCGTTGGACAAAGATATCGGTTTCTTGCTGGAGCTCCTTTTCGAGCGCGATATAGCCCTGCTCCTTCTGGACGAGCGCGTAGTAGTAGAAGCGCTTGATCGTTTCTTCGACGTTGCTTTGTCGGCCGTGGATGAGGAGATGCCAGATTTTTTTCAAGTCGAGATGCTTGCGTTTCACTGCATAGGACATGACTACGGAGAGCGCGACTAGCTCAATGGCGGTTACGTTGAGGAGGTCCGATAAGGTTCCGTTTAGGTAGACCGCGTGTATGAAGATGAGGAGGACGGCTCCGATTAAGACGAGTGAGCGGCGTTTTGTGGACAAAAGTGATTCACCTTCCTAGTTTTTCAACAAGATGTTCTTAAAGTATAGCAGATGGTGGAAAAAAGATGAGAGAATAGAGTCATGGTTATAGTGAAGCTTGGTATAGAAAATGTCGATAATGATAAAGAAAGTAATTCTAACAAAGAGGTGATCATCAGTGAATGCCGTACAATTAAAGCAAGCTGTTACTATTAGTTTGACGAAGCAAGTGCAGGAGACTGCGCAAGCGCAGGCTTCCATCATGTTGGAGGGTTTGGCTAAGACGCAGCAAAATGTTCAAGCGGCTCAGGCAAGTCACCCATCTCTTGGAAAAACGATCGATATTCGTGCATAAGTTGTGAAAAGAAAACGGCCGGTTCCCCGGCCGTTTTTACTTTTTGCGGTCGAAAAAGGCACCATAGCCGTTTGGACCTGCTTCGTTGTACGTATTCATTGCGAGCTTACTGCGTTGAACATTGTTTAGTTGCTGCTGAACGCCCTGCTTTCTTCCGTCGATCAGAGGAGCAAGGCGTTTGTTAGTCTCGTAAATTTGCTCAAGCTGTTGCTTTTGAGTTGATGATAGAGATTCACTGTTTAACTCGTACTGCTGAATTTGTGAAATCACATCTTCTCGCTCATCTAATAAGGACAACCATTCATCGGGTTCAGAATCCTTTACACCTACTACTTGTTCTAAGCGTAATGTTGTTTCTAATAGGCTACCAAGAAGAACATCAACTGTTTTTTCCATGTCCTAATACCCTACCCTTGTCTTTTCGCCAATAGCATGGCTTCTTTCCAAGTGTCACGGAATTGAACAAAAAGTTCTTCTACTTCCAGAAGAATGCGTACATCTTTACGCATATTAGCCTCAATTGTACGTTGAAGCATATATTCATAGAGTTTGGAGAATTCCTTGGATATACCATAATCGCTGTTTAAGGTAGACATCAACTCGTAAAGGATATTCTGTACTTTCAAAGAGGCTTCATGGGCTTTTATTACGTCTTTTTCCTCTAGAGCTGCCTTTGCCTGTTTAATGAACTTGAGTGCCCCGTTGTACAGCATCAGTGTCAAATCAGCAGGGGTAGCGGTAGTTACCTGATTGGACTGGTATGTCTGTGCAGCATTCTGTAACATCTGCATCTCTCCCTGTTATTTCTGTCCTAACATTTGCGCAAACCAAGAGCCTTGGGATTGAGCTTTCGACATTGCTTTTTCCATAGCACTGAATTGTTTCCAGTAACGGTCTTCAATCATTTTAAGACGATCTTCCCAACGATCAATATCATCATCAGTCTGCTTAATTTTCTTGCTTAAATTGCTATCATCTGCAATTGTTCCTACTGCTCCTGCTTCCTTTGTAATCTTGTCTATGACCTGATTTAATTGATTATATAAACGCTCCGCTACTCCACTTTCATTATACTTTGTCGAAGCATTGCTACTACTACTATAGTTTGTAAACAGCTTCAGTACATCATCACCATTATTACGGATAGATTCACGAAGCTTCGTTTCATCAATATACAGCTTTCCGTTTTCGAGATAGGCATTTTTACCACTTGGAGCGCCACCAATCCCAATCTCAGAAAGTGTATCAAATGCTGGATTAGTACCCGCAACCTGCAATGGTGTGCTGATCGCACGTCGTAGTTCATTCAATCCGCTCGTAAGAATAGGATCCCTCAAAAGAACACCACTTTTTGCCATGTTCTCCAATTTTTCAGCCGTTTTTTCAGGCAGAGCTTCCTTTTCTTCTTCTAATAAAGGCTGATAGCTCTTGTATTTGGGTTCAGCTATCTTCTTATTAATTGTCTCAAGAACTGCGTTATACTTGTCGACAAAGTCTTTTACCATATTAAAAACAGCATCTTCGTCAGTCTTAGTACTAACTACTACGGGTGCGCCAACATTAGCTTGTTTTAAGGTAAGGTCGATGCCGTCAAATGAAAAAGAGTTTGTTGCCGATGTATATTCTACGCCATTAATCTTAAATTTTGCAGGAGTTCCAACGGTACCGGCAGTAGAGGTAGTAGAACCTATGTTTAGGTTATTTGAATTCGAAGTATCTACTTTAAACTGTTTGCCATCCTCTGATGTCAGTACAAGCTTATTATTAAAATAACTTGCTTTGACTCCGGCTTTTGCATTATTGATATTTTGGATAATGCTATCCAAAGAGTCATTCGCTCCTGAAACAGTTATAGGTACACCAACCGTGTCATTTGAATCAATTGTGCCGTCACCGTTCGAATCCTTACTAATTGTGATAGTAAAATCCGATCCACCAATTGGAATTTTGGGATCTGTCACCGCTAGGTTGAACTCAGCTTTTGGAGGTGTACCTGCTTTAGCCAAGCTCTCTACCTCTATAGAATATGAAGATAGACTAGGTTTACCTGCTACCTTAGCAGATGCAATTGTGTCATTCTCGGAGGAAGCAATCTTTTTATTAAAACTCCCTGACATCCTTAGACTTTTCATTGAATTCTGCAAGTCTGCCAGAATCGTATTCATATCTCGGTAAGCATCGCGCTTCCATTCCACACTATACTTGCTTCTTTGTAAACGATTGACTGGTTCACGTTGGGCTTTCATCAAATCTTTGATCATATTTTCAGTGTTCAATCCTGATGCCATACCACTAATTCTAATTCCCATGAGTGTAGCCTCCTATCTCTTTTCGTCAACAAGCAATCCGATCATTTCATGCATTTTCGCTACCATATCCATCATTTTTTTTGAAGGGATCTCACGTATCACCTCGTTTGTCTGGTCATTAATAACCTGAACATAATACTCATTGAGATCCTCATGAAGGGTAAACTTAATGTGGGAACTACTTGATTGCAACCACTTGTTTATGCCAGATATTTCATGTTCTAAATCACGTTTGCTCTGCTGCGAATGCTCTATAGGCGCTGGCTTTTCTTGCGACTGGTTGTTATTCTGAACTAACTCAGTGTACGGTTTCGCTTTTCCGAAGTTATTTAATGAACCGACTTCCATTACAATCCTCCTTAAGAAATATTTTCTTAAGATAGTTATCGGTTTTTTTTACTAAAACTTTTAGATTATACATTCCTCTGTTGATGGGCTAAGTGACTCTACTAATTGCATCGTTCGAACAGCATCTTGAATGGACATACTTCCCTCATATACTGCACTTTGACTCTGTGTTACTACATTGTTAATAAAATACAAGATTTGATTTGCAAAACCAGGTTTAGCATTAACATCTGCTGCTTCAGGAAGTAACCGGTAAGGCTCCTTATTTCTTAGAAAAACATGGGCTTCTTCCAAATTAGTGAACTGTATTTTTCCATCTGGGATGTATAATTCGTAATTCCAATTTCCAAGGGCATGCCAGTATGCCTGAAATGTAACTGGTATATTTGATTCTGAAACAATAAGAGCAGCATATCGATGATTAAAAGGTTCTACATCCTGTGAATTATGAAACGCATTCACCGTTTTGGGATCACCACAGTAATAGCGAATCAAGTCAATACAATGGATGCTATTTCCTGTAAATAACATCTCTAGCTTTTCGGGGGGATAATTATTTTCTCGAAGCGATCGATACCTCTCAAATACATCCATGCGCATTCCGAGCAGACCGCCAGCTTCCTCAATGACATTTTTTGCCTGACTAACTACACTGTAAAATCGACGGTTAAAACCTACCATTATGCTTGTACCGTGCTGCTTGGACAATACCTCTAAAGATTTCGTTTGTTCTGCTGTTAAACCGGGTGGCTTTTCAATCAGTAAAGGAACTTGATATGGGATCAATGCTGACGTGACATCATAAATTTGGCTAGCAGATACTGCTATAATCACTCCATCTAATTTCTCATTTTCAAGCATGTCGATAATAGTAGTATACGTCCTTGGTATCTTTAGTTCATGCTTCGCTCTCTCGTTACTTTCTCTGGTACGATTTACGGCCGCACTTACTCGTATATTCGAGTCATTATTTTCATTTAGCCAATTAATGGCTGATATATAGAAAGGAGCGATTGTACCAGTTCCAACTATCCCCAGAGATATCATGAGAACCTCCCTTAAGTAAACGAAAACATTTTGTTTGAGTATTCTTTATCAGTAAGAGGAAGCTCAATCATTTTATTTCCCGTTTCGTGGGAGAAATGTATTCCAATAACCACCTCTAATGCCTCAACAGCATGTAGCGGATTAGCAGGAAGCTCGTCCCTTAGTAAGCTCATTACTAGATCACGACTTAAGGTAATAATATCAAGCTCAAGATTACATTCTTCCATTAATTTTAATGGAGTTCCATACCTAGTCACTGATAACTCTTGATCTTGCTTTTCTCTCGCTTCAATCGTGTATAACCGTTTTAATTCATTAATAATAATTCGCCCGTATTTACCATTTATTATAAGTAACGGGGGAATTCCCAAATCATCAGTCATTTCAAAGAACATGCGTGTTCCTGAACTAAGATGGAAGATCGCATAACCGCCAGGATCTTTAAATTGTGCTCCTCGTGGATTGGGTATGTTTTCATCATTTAGGAAGCCGCATACTTGTACCACTTTCTGATCTAATAAAAAGCTCACCAGATCAATAAAATGAGTACCATTGCATCCCAATTGACCGCCGCCCATTGAAAACATCACGCTTTCTACTGGACCAATAACTTCGTTTCTTATTTTATCCCGTAACGCAATATAATCTTTGGACCATCTTCTCCCATGATTTACTGCAAGCATCATCCCCTCTGCCTCAGATTTGTTTACCATATCTTTAGCCTGGGATATTGATATTGCAATTGGTTTTTCACAAATGACTTTCTTCACACCATACTTCCTTGCATCTAAAAAAAGAGGATAATGGCTTGGCCCATTAGTGGCTATGATTAAAATGTCAACCCGCTCATTTTGCAGCATGTCCAAATGATTAGAATATATGGATACCTCTTGTTTTAGCTGAAAATCTTCAATTTTCTTAACTGCGTCTGCTCTCACATCAGCTACAGCTATTCTAATTTCTTCCATGTTTTGAACAGCATTTACATATCTTTGTCCCATCGGCCCTAGCCCAATAATCCCGATCGTTTTCATCAATTAATTTGCTCCTTAATCATGTCCACAAGTTGAGGTAAAAGCGAATGCTTAATTTTATTTTCTCTCACAAATTTGATATACTCAGTTGTCTTTCTCAAGTCTTGCATCTGAAATGAAAGGTATATAAGATTATAAAGGTTGTCTCCATAATATGGGTAATACCCAAAAGATCGAGTAAAATGCTTATAACTTGTATCTATCTCTGTTTCAAAGGCGTTACAACCTGCTATATTCTCATAGAATGCTTTGATTATATCGAGTAAAAAAGTGCTGACCAACAAATTACCTTGCTTGTTCAAATGATGGTCATCTGGCAGTAGGTAAACATGGGGATCGCTTGGTTCAATATGTGACTCCATATCTATAAAGAATACTTGGCTATGGTTTTCGCCGGTTTTTAAAATATCATTGTACAACGATATTTGTGTTAATGTTCCGGGATAACGTTGTTCCATCTTCAAGGAAGTTTTACAGATCCCTATTACAATTAGTTTCGTTTGAGGGCGCAATTCTACTAATGAGATAATTTTCCTGTAGTATTGCTCAAAATCTTCAATTTCAACTATTTGCTTTCCACCCAGTTCCTCTCTAAACCAGCAATCAACAATACCTACTTGCATAACAATGACATCTGGTTGAAAGAAAAAAAGGTGGTCACCAAATTGTTCACAAATATTTTTTATAGTAGAGAATCGTTGAGCACGATTGGTGACAGAAAAATTCATTTCAGTAAATTGAGATCGTAATTCTTGCTCTAATAAAAACCCGTAAGTCTCATTAAAATGAACCGCTAATTCTTTATCTTGAATCGGATCAAAATTATTAATTCTATGAGGACGTGGTAGTGCAAGGGAATCGCCAAGAATAAGGATATTCATATGAATTCACCAGTCTTTTCAGTTTTCTATCCGATAGTTTTACCAGACCGATAAACCACCGTCTATTACGAATTGTTGTCCAGTTACATAACTAGATGCATCAGATGCCAAGTAAATCACTGCTCCAACAATTTCTTCTGGCCTTCCCATTCTTCCCATGGGTACGCGATTTGAATATTTTGTAATAAACGTTTCATTCTGCCCACTTTGAATTCCCCCAGGAATAAGGGTATTAACTCTAATTCCATGAGAAGCCCAATAACTGGATAAATACTTTGTCAAACCAACTACAGAGGCTTTTGATGCAGAATAAACAGCTGGGGTATTGATCTGTTTGCCCAAATAATAAGACCCTTCATAAATCCTATTATCTGGAGCAACAATCCCATAAATTGAAGCAGTTTGAATAATTGAACCGCCTTTTCCTTGAAGAACCATTTGTTTTCCTATCGATTGCGCTACTAAAAACATACCATCAATGTTCACTGCCATGATTTCTCGCCATTGATCTAATGTGTATTCTTCAAACGGGGCAAAGAAAGCATCGAGATCACTTGATTTACTCGCGGCATTATTATGGAGAATATGAATTTCGCCAAAAGTCCTAACCGTCTTCTCAACCATCTCTTTAACTGATTCTGTCGAAGAAACATCACATTGAACACCCAAGCATTTAACTCCGTAGACATCGGTAAGCTCCTCGGCAAACGCAATTGCACCATTCTCATGTAAATCCACAACAACAACATTTGCGCCGAATTCCGCTAAACCTTGACAAATTCTCTTACCTAGAATTCCAAGTCCACCTGTTACAACCGCAGTTTTCCCCTGTAAATCAAACAAATTCTTAAACAAATAAGGCTTCATAACTATCCCTCTTTTGGCTCATTAAGAATTCAACAAATTTGAAATCTATCTCTGAATCAATATCAATAGAGCGATCCTCTGGCATTTCATACAGTAATGTATCATCATTAAATACAGTATGTTTTTCAAAGAAAGCATTGCGGGTCCATACATATATAGAAGCATTCATGTCAAAACATTTTGGAGAGTCCTGCCTTCTCACAATAGGTTTTTCAAGCTTTTTAGATAGGTATACATAACCTTCTGAATTCAATTCTACTAAATTGAAGTAAGGAGATCTTCTTGCGGGAGCTGCGGTAATAAGATTAGATCCTTTCTTCTTTTCAAATAATTCTACTGCCGAATTTAAATCCTTAACATCTCGTAACGGTGATGTTGCATCTAAATCAACAATAATGTCAAAAGATACTCCCAATCTAGCCTCTGCTTCTTTTACGCAATGCTGAATTGCAGGCAGTTTTGCAGATTCATCAGTGGCCATTTCAGTCGGTCGTTCGATTAAGACGTCAGCTCCATATGTTCTTGCAGCTTCTAAAATATCTTTTGAATCACTACTTACAGCCACACAGTCAAATAAACCCGATAATTTCGCTTGTCTGATACTAAATGCTATAAGAGGATGACCCAGTAAAAGGCGTACGTTTTTATTTTTTACCCCTTTCGATCCTCCTCTAGCACAAATTGTACATATTCTTTTCATTTTCTAATCCACCTTTGCTCCATGTTGGCCTCTTCGACAGCTTTGATCATACCCATTACTTCACTTGCTTCACTTAGACTACATAAGTCCTGCATATTCCCATTCAAAACTGCAGTATGCTGTTCGATATATGTAAAATCTCGTGATACTTCGAATGTCTCTTTTTCATCGTTAACTACTATTTCATTATTAATCATATCTAATTTAATCGTATTTTTTTCTGTATTCACTATTACAAATCGTTTTGCAAGCCTATCCATATAATTTATATTGATTGTGACCACAGGACATTTCTTTGTCTGCAATAAGATAGAGAATATATCATCACTATTAATTTCTAAACTACTGAACTGTCCTCCTAGGGCTGTTAACCTCTCCCATCCACCGACGAGCCAATTTACGTAATCAAGTTCGTGGCTTAAATCTCTTAGAACGCCACCCCCATCTTCCTTCCTGGAAGAGTAGGCGGTCCTATAGTCGATTTGTGGTCTCCATTGAGGTAGATATTGACCAGTATAAACGTGAAACGATAATATTTTTTCATTCTCTAAATAACTCTTTAGTTTTTTTATTCCTGGGTGAAAACGAAGATTATACCCTACAAAAAGATTTTGAAAATCATTAGGGGGAACTTCATTTTCTTGATCAAATAGTGGTTTTTCGACTAAAACTGTCCCCTTGAACCCATTTCTGCTTAATTCAAGTAAAGTTTTATAGTGTTCAGAAGTACGATTGGCAACAATTACATAATCAGGCTCTTCTATTTGTAGTGCTTCCGTGAGTGAAAAATAGTGACAATCCCATTCGATAATACGGCTACTCACAACTGCAACTTTGCACCCGAGTTTATCAAGTAATCTAGCGTGTCTCATCCCGATAGATCCAAACCCAATGACAATCGCTTTCAACTGAATACCTCCATGTATTCTTTGTTGGCCTTTTCGTAGTCAGTCATACGTCCAATATCTAACCAGTATTCTCGAATAGGGAATGCAATTGTATTTTTCTCTTCCTGCATTAGTTCTTCAAACAGACTTGGCATGTCTAAATACTGATTATGCTTGATGTAGTCTAGAACATTAGGGTCGAGTACATATATCCCAGCATTAACAAAAAAACGTTGCATCGGTTTCTCCTCAATGCTCGTTAATCGTTGTTTATCGAGTCTAACTACACCATAGGGGATTTGATGATCATACTCTCGCACACACATCGTTGCATAGGCTCGATAAGTCTTGTGAAAATCTAGCAACTGTTCAAAATGCACTTTTGTAAGCAAATCTCCGTTCATAACAATAAATGGATGCTTGGGTCGTTCAGGTATCAAACTTAAAGCTCCAGCAGTACCAAGAGTCTCTTGTTCATGTAAATATCGTATTGTCACACCCCAACGGTCACCGTTACCAAAATACCCTTGAATCATCTCCGCTTTATATTTAACTGAGATGTAAAACTTATGAAAGCCTTGGTCAATAAAACTTTGTAAAATTGTTTCAAGTATTGGTTTATTGCCCACTTTCAGCAATGGCTTCGGGCAATCGTATGTTAATGGATGAAGTCGTGTCCCCAACCCACCTGCCATAAGGACGATCCAATTATCCTTTTTCTTTGGGCGAAGTAACTCATCTAAAATTTCCACATGTATAATTCGACCGTCTTCATCCACAATAGGAATCTGGTGAATTTGCTTAATTCTCATTAGAGCCAGTATGTTTTCACGATTATCATAAGGTGATGCAACAGTAGGATAAGGGTTCATAACCGTTGAGATTTCCTCTTGAAGATCTCTACCTTTTAAAAGGCCCCTCCGAATATCACCATCTGTAACAGTTCCTAGCAACCGATCCTTATTGTCTACTACAAGTGCAATTTGCCTAGCGTTTTTATCAATAATTTCCAACGTGTTGATGATAGGAGTTTGAGGCGATACCAAAAGGTCTCTCCAGTTCAACAGTCCTCACACCTTTCTAGCTGCTCGTTGTAATAACCTTTGCAGGAACTCCCGCCACCTTTACTCTGTCTGGAATGTTTTTAATTACAACAGCACCAGCACCAACCAGGCTCTCTTTCCCTACTAGGATACCCTGTATCACTACGGAACCAGTTCCCAAATGCGTCCCTTCTTGAACTTCTACCCCTCCGGACAAAATAACCCCGGGTGCTATATGAACGTGCTTCCCTATCTTACTATCGTGGTCTACAGAAGCCCGCGTATTGATTATAGAATTACTTCCGATATAACAATCTGCTTGAATAATAACACCAGCCATTATCTGTACGCCCTCATCAATTACAACACTTGGTGAAATAATAGCGCTTGGATGAATGACACTAGTAAATTTGTATCCTTTTTCTTTATAAAGATCATACAAATGCTTTCTTCTCGTATTGTCACCTGTTGATCCTAATCCGTTTACAAGTACAATATTTTCAGCTAAATAATGTTCAATCTTCGAATCATTTCCTAAACATGGAACCCCATAAATGTCCCCATGATCAATGAAATCTGTATAACCGATTACTTCTCTAGCCTGTGATAACAAAATCTCAATAAGAACTTTAGCGTGTCCTCCGCCTCCAATAACAATTATCCCTCTCATAATTGGATCGCTTCATCCGCCTGATAGTCCTTATCTGCCTGCTTCCCAATTATATCCCAGTAGTACATTGGAGAAATTCCTGTCGCTGGGCGTTTCGAAGTTAAATTGTTAGGGGTAAAGGTCTCCCCTTTACGAATACTGCACGCTGCGACCAAACTCTTGCGGGCAATATGTTTATTTTTTTGTTCAGATTGCGTCATCTTCTTAATTTTCGTTCCTAATGCTTCCTCCACTTGACGAATCGATTCTATCATTTGCTTTAATTCATCTGGTTCGATAGAAGCCTTGTGGTCTGGCCCAGGTAAATTCTTGTCCAAAGTAAAATGTTTCTCAATGACTTTTGCTCCCCGAGCAACTGCAGCAATGGGAATAGAAATACCCTCAGTGTGATCGGAAAAACCCACAGGAAGACCAAATGCCTCGAACATAGTGTCCATCGCTCTTAAGTTTACGTCGGTTAGAGGAGCAGGGTATTCTGTTGTACAATGCAATAGTGTTACTTTATTTTGGAGAGCCTGCTGTCCCTCCATACTTGTATATGCCTCCTCGAATGCTTGAAAAGAAGGAGCACTGCCCGACTGGACGTATCCAAAAGCCAAGACACCAAGTGCTTCTTCTATCTCTCCAAGCAGAGACATTCCCGTGGAAAGAATCACCGGCAGCCCAGATTGCGCTGCTTTTAGTAAGAGTGGTGCATTCGTAATTTCACCAGACGACATTTTAAGCTTATCAACCCTGATGTGTTGTGTAAGTAAATCTACACTATCTAGATCAAATGGTGTAGACAAGAATTCTATATTTAATTCCTTACAATAGCCCAACAGCTCTTCATGCATTTCCAAAGTTAATTCTAGTTTTTGTACCATTTCCAGTTGGGTCTCTTGCGAATTTGTTGTCTTCTTTTGATAATCGGCTTTTTCGGCATGATTGGTGATAATATTTTTTGCTTTAAATGTCTGAAACTTAACTGCATCAGCTCCAGCTTCAGCAGCTCGAAAAACCAGTTCCTTTGCCATCGATATGGAGCCATTATGATTAACTCCTGCTTCAGCGATAATGTATGTTCTATTACTATTCACAAAGATCTCCCCTTTCTTCACAAGACCTCTTTTAATAGCATAAACGCTTCCGCAGCTTCCACACCTGCCGTTGAACCACGTACGTAAGCCAGAGATCTTATTGTTTGTTCACTCCTTGGAAATGGAAAAGAGCCTACTTCACTTTCAAAAATACGCATAACTTCTAGTTTTCTCTCCAGATATTTCGAAATATCCACATAAACATTAGGTCTAAAACCATTCGTATCAGGATTTAAACCAAATTCAGTTTCGGACAGAGTTTCATATGCTAGTATTCTCTTCACAAAAGAATATCGAAACCATTTTGTACAAGAAATAATTGCATCAAAAACAAATTTGTGATCCGTGTGGACATCCCCAGGATACGGAGCGTAAATTACCTCTGGCTGAACAGAAAGCATCGCAGCGCTCATCTTCTCTACTATTTTGCTCATACCTATTTCATCGAGTTTGGTAGTTGGAAGATCTAACTTATGAACAGATGTAAACGAATATTGTCTAGCAGCAATTTCAATTTCTCTCGCCCTTGAAGCAATCCGGTCAAGGGAAAACCCTCCGTCCACACTCATTCCTGTAACAATTAACCAATGAACTCGGTCACCTTGTTCTAAGTGACGATAAATGGTTCCACCACAGCCAAGAGTCTCATCATCGGGATGTGGAGCGATAAACAGAACGTTTTTACTCATCAGTATGTAATATCCTTTACTAATAATTTTTCATCAATTTCAATTTCAGCTAAAATACTTGCTATCTTTTGTGAAGAGAATCCATCGCCATACGGATTCACACAATTCATCACTGAACTTTTGTAATCAGTATCATGAATTGCTTTCCTAACTGCCCCCATGATTGCCTCGACATCATGAGGAACAAATTGAACATTCTCAGCATGCAATCGACCTTTTTGTCTATTTCCAACATTAATGACTGGTAATTTTAACAATGGTGCTTCTAAAATGCCTGAGCTTGAATTACCCAGTAAGCAATCGGCTTGTCTCATAATGTTTATAAATTCTAACCTCGGTATATTTTTTGCCATATATATAAAAGAAAGATCTTTGTATTCTTGTAATGCATTAATTAGTTGCTGGCTACCTGCATCTGAGTTTGGATAGCTTATAATAGTCTTTATTCCTAGCTTTCTAACGGCCTCCAAAGTTTGCTTCATTTGAAAGTAAGCCTCATCAATTTCTGTAGAAATTACATGTTGAATTAACAAGATAAGTGGTTCTTGGTCTTCAATCTTAAAGCCAAGCCTTTCGGATAGTTCTTCTCTTGAAAGAAGAGGAACCTCTCTAATTCGATCCAACCCTGGATTCCCAGTATTATATACTCGAAATGATTGTTCACCCATTTTGATTAAACGGTCAGCACTGTCTTGGTTTGTTACAAAATGCAAATGTGCAAGTTTAGAAACAGCATGTCTAATCTGGTCATCAACGTTACCTACTACGCGATCACCACCAGCAATATGGGCTACAGGAATATTCATATACGCTCCAACTAGAGCTGTAGTCATGGATTCTTCACGATCTCCCAAGACTAGTAAAAATTCTGGTTCTACTCTTTTTACAGCTTGAACTAGCCCTTGAAGTTGGATAGCCAAACCTTTTACTCGTGAAGATGCCTGATCACTGTTTAAAAGACTTTCAATTTCGTCTGCAATTGTAAAACCATCCTGTTTTATTTCATTTACTGTTAAGCCGTATGCGTCACTTAAATGTGCACCTGTCACAATAAGCTCTAAATCTAACATGGGGTGAGAATCTATCGCCCTAAATACCGATGACATAATGTCATATTCCGATCGAATACCGGTAACTCCTAAAACTTTACGTTTATTCATAAGGTTATCCCTCTTTTTGAAGGCAATATGTTTGTACAAATTGAAAACCGAGTACTTCTGCAAACTTTCTATCTACTTCCCTATCGCCAAAAAAGACGACCTTCTTCGAATTCGTGATTCCTTCTAAAATCTTGATTTTTTTTGTAATTAGAGGTGAAGGTTTACTGTACTCACTTCCATACAATCCTGTAAATCCAATATTTTCTTCCTCAAACCACGAAGACAGTCCTAAGGAATGAAATTTTGCTTTTTGCAATTGAACTCCACCATCTGTAATTAAAAACAAGCCATATTTATTCTGTACATAATCCAAGACAAACGAAACTCTATCAGATAATGTAAGGATCGGAGTATGTTTTCTAAAGATCCTTAGACACTCATTAATAGTTGTTTCTCGTTCGCTCTCTACAACATCGTGCTGTATTAGTATTTCGTCAAATATTTTATTATATGAACTACCTTTTTCCATCCATCGCCGCAGTAATTGATTATATATTTCTTGTTCTGTAGTTTTAGTTGATAGTGCAATCCTTTTGGCTATAGGTATGTATACTTGAATCATAAAATTAAATTCATCATACAGTGTCCCATCCATATCAAACCCTACAATTTCTACAATATCCCAATCAACATTTGGGAACAAAGACTTCAGCATAATACCTCTTCATCATTAATCCATATTTTATAGGTTTAGTAATTATCGGCTTTCCTTCAATAAAGTGATCGATTATCACATTTATCCAATTTTCAGTTGCTGCAAAGCCCAGCGCCATCCCGCCTGCAATTCTTGGATTAATTTCAATAAATTTTATTTCTCCGTTCTCTTGTACAAAACACTGCATATTTACTGGTCCAACAAAAGGAATAGCTCGACATATTTTCCGTACCCATTCTTCTATATCAGGGTGATTTACCACTATTCCTGAAGTAGATTTCCCTTGTGCTACCCCTTCTCTCAAGCGTGGAACAATGTAGACTGGATCGGAATTACGATCGCAAAAAACATCCACCGTATACTCTGTCCCTTCAACAAGCTCCTGAGAAATCATCCCTTCCATATTAATAGCTGTATTCTCTATTCGTACTCCAACTGCACCCCTTCCATTTCTCGGTTTAACCAAGGGGAATTCTTGCTCGAGGCTAGTGCTTGGTGTAGGAATACCTGCTCTTACAAAAAACTGGTAAGTGAGGTACTTATCCTGAAATGTTTTTATCGTTTCTTCCTCGGATAAGATTACATGAATTCCTTTTTCAAGTAATTCTTTCTGTCTCTTAGCCCATCCAATTAATGTTTCATCTAACGATGGGATGACTATATTAATATCGTGTTTTTTAAGTAATTCAATTGTTTGTTCCCATAGATCAGGTGCATTCTTCGAGGGCATCTGAATAAACTGTGATGTGAGATAGCGACCAACACAATCAGGATCGATATCGGATGCAACTGCAACGTGACCAGCTTCTTGGATTGCTTTAATGAGATAAGCAGCTGACATACTTCCAGACGCTTCGGTCAATATCTTTAACATAACAAGTCCCACCCTATCAATCATCTATTCACTATAAAACTATATAAGAAATATTGGGTTCAAATGAAAAACGATTGATTTCATACTTTCGTAAGTCAAGCATCTCTAGCAGAGCTTGAGTTTCTCCCGGCCACCATGGGTTGTTAATTTCGTCAAAAGCTAAAATTGCGCCCTTTGGCATACGTGAGAGCAACTGTTCCAACGCTACTTTAGTAGGCTCATATAAATCAAAATCTAAAAATAACAAGCTTACTAGTAAGTGGGGATTATCTTTCACATATTGTGGAATTGTAACAGTTGCATCACCTCTTACCAACTCAACTTTTTGAAACTGGTTTAGAAATCTATTCTGATCAAATTCGTCGATAACATCTGTTAACTCTTCAAAAACATCATAACCAGTATCCAGTCCTCCGAGACGCATTTCGCCGTTCTCGCTACTTACACTTCCTTGGTCATTCTCATGAATGGAAGGAAAACCGTTAAATGTATCGAACCCTATAATTCTCCGATCAAATGCATATGGTTCTAAACCAGCAGATAACTTTGCCCACGCCATCAATCCACCACCATGATGAACACCGCACTCTATAATATTTCCCTTTATATTTACTTGCATTTTAAATAGTTCATATCTAGCTAAGAATCTGGTCATAATTTGTCGACGAATATATTTCTCGAAATTATCTAGTTTTTTTTCAGTTGTTCCGTATCCTTTTTCAAAAATTCTCGACACTAGTGACTCCTCCATTTCACGATAGCAACTCAACACTGCTTGGAATGTTAATCAAGCGTCTCTCAATCATCATTGAAGTCTCTATTGGCATACTAGGACACTGTTTAAACATGTCCAGCTTATGTAGTAAAGTCCAGGTTGGTCTCGTCATAATTCCTTGAGTGTTCGTTTTCTCCAAAACCGTATCACGAACACCTGCATACTCATCATCAAGTAGTATCGCATTAAGCCAAAAGTTACTTGAAACATAATCCTGTTCCCAGAAGAATGTTACTCCTTCGATCTGTTTAAAAGCATTCTGATATATCTCAGCAATTTTTCTTTTTTTCGTTAAAAAATTTGGTAGTTGCTCTAATTGAGCACATCCTAAGGCAGCATTAATATTTGGCATTCGATAATTATAACCAATTTGATCATGCTCAAAGGCCCATTTATGGGGTACCTTAGCCGTAGTGGTAATATGCTTTGCTAGATGCCCTAAAGACTCATCATTAGTCAAAATTGCACCACCACCACCGGTAGTAATGATTTTATTCCCATTAAAACTAAGTGCAGATACTTTTCCCCAATTACCCGTATGCCTTCCTTTGTAAAATGACCCCAAAGATTCAGCAGCATCTTCTACTAGTTCCAACCGAAAACGTTCACACACATTCACAAGCTCATCCAACTCAACGGGATGTCCAAATGTATGCATGGGAACAACTGCTTTGATTCTTCTCCCCGAAACTCGGTTATAACAAATGCCCTCTCTTACAACTGCAATCTCTTCCAAATATCTCTCTAGCTTATATGGATCAATTCCCAGTGTTTTTTCAGAACTGTCCACAAAATGAGGAATAGCACCACAGTATGCAACTGCATTCGCTGTTGCGATAAAGGTTAGGGTAGGAATCAGAACCTCATCACCCGACTCGACCCCAACTAATTTTAAGCAGATATGCAAAGCAGCCGTGCCATTCACAACGGCCACAGCGCGCTTTACTCCGGTATATTCTTGGAGCATTTGTTCAAACTGGTCTACGTATTTTCCTACCGAGGAGACCCAACCTGTATCAATGCACTCTTTTACATACTCCCATTCCTTTCCTTGAAAACAAGGTTCGTGAAGGGCGATATAATCTTTTTCGTTAGGAACTACGTTATTCAAGGTGGTTACTACTGATTCAACTAATTTTGTTTTCATCATAAATTGTAGATACCTGCCTTATAATGGGTCAAATTCGTTGGATTAGTAAACCAATCTATTGTTTCCGCAAGCCCGCGCTTCAGCCCCTCAATTCCGGGATAAGCCGGTTCCCAACCAACTAATTCTCTTGCTTTGTTGTTATCTGCCCACAATCGCTCAACTTCACTTTTCTCGGGACGAATTCTTTGGTCATCTGTCTGGATATCAATTTGTTGACCCATCAGCTCTGTAATAATTTCTACTGTTTCACCAATGGATACTTCATAGTTACTACCAATGTTAATTACTTCACCTATTGAACTATTAGATTGTGCAACAGCCAGAAACCCTCTTACCGTATCTTTAACATAATTAAAATCCCGAGTCGGATGAAGTGACCCTAGTCGAATTGTACGAAGACCACTCGCGATTTGTGAAATAATGGAAGGAATAACAGCACGAGCAGACTGTCTAGGTCCATATGTGTTAAACGGTCGAATAATAGAAACCGGCAGACCAAATGAACTGTAAAATGAGAGTGCCATATGATCAGCGCCAATCTTACTTGCTGAGTAAGGAGATTGCCCTTGGAGCGGATGATCCTCTGTAATGGGGACGAAACGTGCAGTACCATAAACTTCACTTGTAGAGGTATGTACTACTCTTTCCACGTTTAACATTCGAGCTGCTTGGAGAATATTTAAAGTACCTTTAATATTTGTATCTACATAGGTTTCAGGCGAATGATACGAATAAGGGATGGCAATAAGGGCTGCTAAGTGCAGAACTACATCGCAGCCTTTCATTGCATTCATTACACCATATGGATCACGAATATCACCTGAGAAAACATCTAAACTACTTTTGATGTCTTTTGGAGACTGATCCAGCCATCCCCATGAATTAAATGAGTTGTAATAGACAAAAGCCTTTACATCATTTCCTTGTCTTATTAACTCTTCAGTTAAGTGAGAACCGATAAAGCCATCCGCTCCGGTGACGAGAATTTTCTTGCCTCTTAGCTCCATTCTGCTTCCCCTCTTTTTATACTAAAATGGCTTCCCCTGAAACTTCTTCATGAATTTTTTCTAGCAACCTTTTTACGAGTGCTGTATCTGTCTGACAAGAAATAAGATAATTCCCGAATTGGTCAACGACTCTTCTTGATTTTGATTTTGCATCTGGATTAGAACGAATTTCATCAAACATTTTTAAAATTAACTGGAATTCAAGATGATTCATTGGTTGAATAATGCGCAGGTTTAATTTGTTCGCTTGCAGACGATCAAACATTTTATCGAATTTGTTAAGGCATACTTCTAACTGTTTATCATTTCTAGTGGTGATAAAACTGTTCATGTCTTCAAGTAACTCAGCGAATCTGCGAATAATCTTGATTAGCTCATCTTGAGAAACGATTAACTCCTTGATCATTTGTTTAAAATGCGAAATATCATAATTACCAGTATCATTCTCTACAAACGAATTTAACCAGTTTGAATTCACTACATTACGCGAAGTTAGATGTGTAGTAATTAACTCCTCCATCGGAAGAAAAACAGTGCCTTCAATATGAGCACCGCCTTTGGTTGTATTGATGATATCAGTTCTAGATATTTTTTGAATAAGCTCTTCTAGCTCCTCACGCATCGACACATGACCGCGTCCACTTAAGGTGGTGTTTCCATATACATCTTTTACTTCAACTGCATATTCCCTACGATCTTGCCCCAATTCAGTACCTGTGTACTCAATTCCTTTTGCATAAATCTGATCTCCACGGTACGCAAGGTTTTGGCCAACAAAAATGATTGGTGCGAAACCCATGTAGTCAAGAATTTGCAATGTCAACGTTGCAATACTTCCAAACCTATCGATGTACTGAAATGACTCATCGTCTGTTTTTTTCAAGAATAAATCCATAATATAATCATCACGAACTAAAAAATTTGCCTTTTCTCCGCAATAATTCTGTACAGTTTCAAATCCCATTGTACTTCCGAAAATCAAAGGGACGCTGTCAATCTTCTCCTCGATAACCTTTTGAAATACTTTTGAGTTCATAGCACTTCCATCATAGGCAAAAGCCGCATCTGGCAAAATATCAGCGTTCAGCAACTGATTTATAGAAGAACCAACTGAAAAGATATACCCTAATCCGTTTTCCTTGATATGGCGCAAGTTTTCAAATTCATCATTCAAAGATGGTCCAGCCCCTACTATTATGGCTGGTTTTCCCTTAAATTGATCCTTATGTGCTTCTAGAATATTTGGTGTCTTTATTATGGTCGGTAAATTGAATAATCCGTTAATCGCCATTCTTTTCGCGAAAACCTTACCCGTAAGAAGGCGATCTCTTGTCTCATATACAACATCCCGAAATGTTTTGATGAACTGTTCCGTCTGTTCAGTAAGAATTCTTTTGTAACTAGGGAGGATCACCAAATATAACTCATCCTCGAGAAAATTAGTAAGTTCCATCAGATTCTTCTTACAATCTTCAGGGTTTTCCTCGATCATTAGGTGTTTCAGCTTTTTCGTTGGAGACCAGTCATCTATTTTTTTATGCCCCATTAATTGATGGAAGACAGCCATATTTGGCTCGTATAAGGAAAAGGAATTGTTAGGTTTACTCTTGATAAACTCATCAATATGATACCCTAACCCTACTCCAAAAAATAACACATGCCGATCACCGATGTCCTCTAGTGATTCAATAAAACGTTCTGCTTCCTGCATAGGGTTATATTTACTATGGATATAATTCCATCCAGACTCCAGACATACAGCTAAAGTGTGATCCTTATCCTGTGATTTAGTTTCCTCAAGTCTAACCTGGTCCATCAACTGAGGGTTGCGATCTCTGAGCTTTTCCCAAATGTCAGGGTAATGTTTTTTTAAAGAGGTAATGTTATCAGTTAGTACCATTGCTGTCCACCTCGTGAATGCAAATATCCTCTAGTTGTTTTTCAATCATTTTATAACGGGGGATGATTTCATACTCAACTACATCACCAATCATATATGTATCTTGTTGATTAACCGCAGTATTTATCGTTTCTAATTCATTGCTAAAAGTAAAGATATCATTATAGATTGGGTAATATTGCACTGTATTCTGAATCCAGAGCAGCCCTTCCACCAATTGCCCCAGCTCTTCCCAGGTGTCAGTCGATATCATCTCTGAATGAAACCTTTCAGCCAACTGCGGAAGGTGTACAAGTGATCTCGTCACGTATTCGTGAATAGATATTAAAGTATCTTTGGATAACTGTTCTTCTGTCAAAAGAATGGGTTCGATCATTTCAATACTTTCAATTTCCTCTTCTATTTCCTCCTCAAAGTCTGAATAAATCTCTCTTCCATCTATTCGCATTCCGCAAAAGATCATATTTTTTTCTGCCATAATCGCTTTAATAATAGAAAGTATGTATTCAACAACATTATCTTGGGTTTTATCCACATGGTATTCTTGCCCCAGTGCTAGTATCTTCATGTTCTTCATCCCTTTCACTGTTCTTTTTAGTATATCGGTTCCTTTTTAACATTCAATTATATGATATACATGGAAAAAATAAAAAAGCATGGGCTTCTGGATAGAAACCCATGCTTTTTTTGTGAAAAGGTGTATTAACGGAGCAATTGCAGTACACCTTGTGGCAATTGGTTTGCTTGTGCAAGCATTGCTTGGGAAGCTTGAGTAAGAATGTTGTTTTTCGTGAAAGCCATTTGCTCTTTCGCCATATCTACATCGCGGATACGGGATTCAGCAGCAGTCAGGTTCTCAGCAGTGATGTTCAGGTTGTTGATTGTGTTTTCCAAACGGTTTTGGTTAGCACCCAAGTAGGAACGAGCTGCAGATACTTTGTTAATGAAAGCATCGATGCTTTTCAGCACGCTTTTCGCAGCGCTTTGTGTATCGATTTTCCAGTTACCAACTTTAGTTGCAACACTGGTCAGGTTGAATTTGGAAGTATCCAAAGTCAAAACTTGTGAAGCTTCTTGACCGATTTGCAGGTCAATATCTTTGTTGGCGTTTCCATCCAACAAGCTGATTCCGTTGAATTTAGTGTTATCTTTAATATTTGTAACCTCTTTAGACAACTCAGACAGTTCTTCTTGCAGACGGTTACGGTCAGCAGCAGAGTCATAAGTTCCGTTTGCAGATTGAGTAGCCAGTTCTTTAACACGAACCAAGATATTATTCACAGTTTGCAATGCACCCTCTGCAGTTTGAACGAGGGAAATACCGTCTTGAGAGTTGCGGGAAGCTTGTTCCATACCGCGGATTTGTGCACGCATACGCTCGGAGATAGAGAGACCAGCAGCATCGTCAGCAGCACGGTTGATACGGTAGCCGGAAGACAGTTTCTCAACGTTTTTTGCCAAGCTGCCTGTGTTTACACCCAGTTGACGGTGTGTGTTCATTGCGGAAATATTGTGATTGATAATCATGAGTATTTTCCTCCTTGATTTTTGCCCGTCACGTCCATGTGACTAGGAATTTTTAGGACTATTTACAATCGCGCGCTTGTAACTTTGTCCCTACATATCTTATATCGGTAAAACCTTGAGCATCTTTAACTAGTTTAGAAAGTTTTTTTAAAAATTTTTTCTAAGTATATATTGATGTAACGTTTCACTGACCCTATTACTTGATATTTCGCAGAATAATATGATACCTAGAGTGAAAAGTTCCACTCAAAATATCTTCTCTTTTTATTAAGACACATTCAAGAATTTCAAACGATCTTCCAATTAACTTCTCGATTTTACCAAAATTAAAATAGGACTGAATCGTCCCTTTTTCATGAGCAGTTTCAACTTCCACTTCACCATCGTATTCCCGAGAGTGGCTAGAGTCGTCTCCTGAAATCAGATCACAATAAAAGAGCCCATCCTTCACCAAAACTCTACTAATCTCTTCCATAGACTGAAGTGCTACAGAAAAGTTCATACTATCTAGTACTCCATGACTAACAGCAAATTGAAAATAATCATTTTCCCACGGGAGATTCTGCGTGTACCCCTGCTTTATTTTATTTTCAGGGCTGTTGATCCCTTCCATTTTTGCCCAATCAATTGCTAATTGGACAGCCGTTTCAGAAAGATCAATACCATGCGCATCTAATCCCATTTGATGTGCATAAATAACATGTCTCCCAATACCGCACCCTACATCTAATAATTTGTGATTTTCCAAGTGTGGATGTCTATCAATAAACTCAAACTGCCCTGTCCGTTTCCGAATATATTTTGAAGTGAATCTAATAATTTCTTCATGAGGATAATAAACAAAGTTATCTTTGTTTTTGTATGAAGTCTCCCACTCTTGTTTGTAAAAACTCACTTCTCATCATCCTCTTTCTTACTCTGTAATTCATCTCTATTACTCTGCTGATTCATCAATATAGCCTTCATGGAAGCCCATGTGATAGCACTTTCAGAGGCTAATCGATTCTCTTCTTGTATAGTCATGTATAATTCTTTTCTATAGATTTCAACATCACGGGGAGCCTCAATGCCTAGACGAACGGTTTCTCCTTCAATCGAAATAACTTTAATCTCTATGTCATGACTTACTATAATAGACTCATTTTTTTTTCTGGATAGTACCAGCATGAGGATCCCCCCTACTCTCTTGTCAAGTTCTCTCGACAAACAACGGCTGATGAATAGAGTATCTTTCATCCTGCAAAATTACTTGTTTGGCCATACGGTTAGACAAATTGATGACAATTGGCGCCTTAAGATTCACTGATACCTGCTGACTCTCTCGAATAGAAACTATTGTGAAAACCGCTTTGGGTGTATCCTCCTGTATACTAAGAGCTACCTTCGATATATCTGGAAGAACGAATTCGTAATCACTAAAAAAGGCGAACGGATTGACAACCCAAAAACCAATTTCTACCTCTTCAGTAGACTGCATTAAAAAAAACGGACTCTCCTCTTCCTGCATCAACTGAAAAAATTGCAAATGAGAAAACCCAGGAATGCCATCTTCAAAAAATAGCTTACCCAATTCCACTCGTTGGCTCTTATTCATGTTTTCCCCTCACTCACATCATTTGATCCAGTTGACTTCCTGACACATCAATCTTCAGACTATTATATTGTATCACATACGGTTCTACCTTACCGGGTGTATAGGAAAGCTCTGGGGGTCTTGTTACTGGATCAATACTCATGCCGTTTCGCTTAACGTTGATCGAAACTGGTCTTGCTTGGATACTTATATCGACGCCCTCATCATTGGATGTTGAGGGCGGTCTGTATCCGCCTTCAAACACCCTCATGCCTTTCTCCCTACCAATTTCAGCTATGGCATTCTCTCTCGTGTATACTCTCATCATTCGATCGCCCTCTTGACTCTTTTCTGCGATCGCCTGTAACCATTTTTCGCGCCCATACGCAGCATTACTGTCGCTAAACTGCATGGGGGTCATAATCCCGATATTTGATCGTGCTTGGCTTGAATCGATCATTAGTTCGGTCTTTGCCTGCTCGATAGTAAGTTCCGCGGGCTTCTGACTCAGATTCATCTCTGCCTGAGGCTGCTTGATTTCTTGAACAGGTTTTCTGACATTTAGGCCGAGTTGGGCAAAAGTACTTTCCATACGTAACTGTGGAATCCGCATCACGTCATCACCCTCCTAGCTCTCTACCTCAAAAAGTCTAGCAGTGTTGGTTGAATAATACGGGCTCCGGATCCCAGTGCCGCTGAGTGTACACTCTCTTGTGTCTTTAAATCTGTCATTACTTCTGCCATGTCAGCATCTTCATTCTTCGCCATTAGCCCGGTGATGCTTACTTCTTGAGTATTTAGTCTTTCCGCAATTAAATCTACACGATTTACAGATGCTCCTAAAGAAGCACGCTCTGCCAACAGTTTGTCATACTGCTGATCCAATACCGTTATAAATTGCGAAGCACTTCTCCCGTTATTTAACTCATTGATGACATTATCAATCACTTTAAACATGTTATTTGCATTGTCAGGAAAATTAAAGATGTTTTGAGCATTGATGTTCGAAGTAACAAAAACATTTTGGCTCACTTCTAGATTTATTGGCGAATTGTTCGTACTGACAAAGTCTCCTTTACCAGCATTGGCACTTGAATCATATGGGGCTTTGTTCGTATCTGTTCCTGCAAATATATACTTCCCGTTAATTTGCTGGTTAGCAAGCGTTCCCAAATGATTCTTCAATTCCAGAACCTCTGACCCCATCGTTTTCAAATCATCAGGGGAAACGGCTCCATCCCCAGAATACACCAAGAGTTCATTAATTCGCTTCAAGACGCTACCAACTTCATCCATAGTACTATCGGTCATATCTAACCAAGATTGTGCCTCATCCACATTCCGTTTATACTGATCATTCTCCATCAAGGAAGAACGATAAAACATACCACGTGCTGCCACAACAGGATCATCAGAAGGCTTAGCAATCTTCTTCCCAGATGCCAATTGATCCTGCAAACTATCCATATTCCGCATCGATTTATGCAAATTCCGCAGCATGTTACTATTCAGCATGTTCTGCGTTACACGTACTGCCATAATCTATTCCCTCCTAATTAGAGGCCCACTCGGCCCATGCCGTTGATGACTTTGTCTAAAATTTCGTCCATGCTTGTCATGACGCGAGCAGAGGCACTGTATGCATGCTGGTATTTCACCATTTCTGCCATTTCGTCATCAATCGATACGCCAGATACAGATTGACGCTGGCTATCTACGGTACCGACGAGCATTTCGGAGTTCAGTTGGTTACGCTCGGCTTCTTGAGCATCCACACCCAATTGGCTAATGGTGTAGCGATAATAGTTATCCAACGTAGAGCTTTCTGCCAAGTCATTCGGACCTGCACCCGCAGCCAATACCTTGAACTTGATCGAAGCAATAGCGAGAGCGCTCTTGTTATTCCCTACAGGAGTAGTACCTGCTTCTTCTTGTGCTGCCGCGATCGCATCTAGGCTCTTCATGATCTCTGGGTTAATAACGAGGCTGGATGCACCTTTCGGATAATCCTTTGTCGCTGGATTAGCGGCCAGTGAATTCGCATCTACAAAGAATGGCAGATCCTGTACAGTCCCATTGTTAATATCACTCAAGCTTCGTCCCGCCCGATGCAGGTCGTTGATTTCCTTCGTCAAATTCACAGCCAAAACATCCAGGCGTTTCAGCATATTCGGCACGATTTGATCACGAGATTGGAACGTTCCTGCCATATAACCGGTTGTCGGCACAAACGCCGCTCCCCCCAGCGTCATGTCACTCATGCCCGTAGCTGGATTCTGTACAGTAGCTACTGGCTGCGATGTAATTCCAGTAACAAATTCACGACCTTCAATGGTCACGTTTACCATACCAGCTGTTGACTGAGTTGCACGGACCTCCACCAGCTTGGAGAGCTTGTCCAAAAGCACGTCACGTTGGTCATAGAGATCGTTTGGCTGATAGCCGTGTGGTACAACGTTTGCAATCTGATTGTTCAAGCTGGCAATCTGTTGGCCCAAGGAGTTTATTTCCATCGATTTTACGTTTACCACATTGTTGAGATCTGTTTGTACTTCTTGAATATGTTTCGTAAGCGTATTAAACGTATCCGCTACTGCCTTGCTTCGTTCCCGAACAACTGCGCGGGCCGATGTATCCGTCGGATCTTTGGCCAAGTCCTGCCATGCTTGCCACATCTGGTCCATAACCTTTTGCAAACCAGTGTCAGAAGGCTCGTTCATGATCCCTTCTAATTTCTCCAACGTTTCCAAACGACCATCCCAGTAGCCTTGGCGTTTGTATTCGTTCCGATACTGAATATCCAAAAACTCTTCTCGCAGACGCTGAATACTAGTCGCTTGCACACCCGTACCGAGCAAGCCCGGCTCTATACTTGCTTGCATCCCTACATAAGGCAAACCAGTCGTAGCCTGCATATTCACGCGCTGGCGACTGTATCCTTCCGTATTCGCATTGGAGATATTATGTCCCGTTGTATTTAGCGCGGATTGTTGAGCGAACAAGCCGCGTTTGCTGACTTCAATTCCATGAAAAGTAGAGCGCATTTCGACACCTCTTTACGCTTTTTTGTTGAAAAAAGTTCGATTAGCCTGACGATACGTATCCGAGGTCGGCTTTCCGTAGATGAAGTCGTCCTCGGGCGTATCCGTGATCAGGTCGAGCGTCATGTTTACAAAAGAAAGGGATTGCTCCAGTAACTGCTGATTCAGGTCGTTAGCATCGCGCAGTTCGGTCACAATCCGGCTTAGCTCATTACGACAGGAAGTGAGTCGCATCTTCTCTTCCGCACTGGTCGTCAACTTGATCAATTCAGCCAGTGTGCCTTCTTGCAGCGCAAACCCCTTCTGTGCTGTCAGTTCTTTTACGACTTGCTGGCGGGCTGCTTCAGCTTCTGTGACGCCCTTGATCAGTTTTTGCTCCTGGCGTGTAATGGCTACCAGTTCATCCACACTCCCTTTTACCAGCACTTCTTTCTTGTGCGAGGCTAGGGTGTACAAGGCTTTGTGCAACTGGATCAAGTTGTCGAGCAGATCGTAGAGTCTATTCATTCCTTGCTTCTCCTCATCTTCCATCGAAAACTATTTAAAGAGGCTGTTCAAAAGGTCCTCTTCAGATCTGTGTTACAGCTTTTTCCAAAAGGACAGGAGCTTATCAGCGATCCGCTCACTTGAGACGTGATATTTTCCTTCCTCCACTTGCTTCTTCAACTGCTCCACTTTTTCCCGACGTTGTGGAGAGTTGACATCTTCTACTTGCTTCTGCATTTCAAGCGCTTCTGTGGAAATGTTTACTTCATCCTTGCCCATCGGGATTTTGCCGCTTTTGCCTACTTGGTTGTTGCCTGTCTTGTTGTAAGCATTGATCATCCCGACACGGTTAGGTTCATTAATCCGCATCTGATTACCATCCTCTCATACCACCAGTCTTTTCATAGAAAAAACCGATGACACCTCTTAGTAGTATCATCGGCAATTTCATCATGTACGATTAGTTTTTTTGCACAAAACTATTCGTCACTATTCTGCTTTCTTCGATAAGCTGCCTGAGCCAGATCGGCGCGTTGGAATTCGTCCAATCGTTGCTCTACCTCGAGTTGTTGCGTGATTTCGTGCTTCAAGCCTTTTAGACAAGATTCGCAAATGTTGCCTGCTCGAATCAAAAAACCGCAGCGCTCACATGGATAGCCAAGGTTGGGATTTCCGGCAACCGAAATGCGCCCTTCTTTGATAAACTTCGTAATTTGCTTCACGCTCACGCCAGTGGCTTCGCTCACCTGGTGAATATTCGATCCGCGATTTTCTCGCTTGCGCAAAAATTGGGCGCATGCTTCATATTCTTGTTCCACTTCTTTATAGCATTTGGGGCAAATGTCACGGACTGCTTGTACAAATACAGCATCACACCGCGAGCAGTTTGCCAACTTGCCCATAGACATATCGGACAACCCCTTTTCCGTTCAGAAAGTTCATACGGTTCCACATCCGTTATATGCCTACATCATAGCTTAATTTTTCCAAACTGGCTATCGGTATATTGTCAAGGAATATACTTCACAGCTTGGCCCCAAATGTTCTCTGATTGTTTTCGCACACGAACGCAACGTCGAACCAGTTGTATAAATATCGTCAAGAAGCAGGATTTTAGCAGTAGAGGGCACAGGCACATTCACCCCATCCCACACAAAAGCTTCGCGCATGCTTTCGTGACGAGCTGCGCGCCCTTTTTGCTTGCTCAGCTTTGGGGTATCCTTCGTCCTGAGAAGCAACGGTTTGACAGGAATTTTGATTGCCGCTCCTAAATGCTGGGCCAGCAGGTCAACCTGATTGAAGCCGCGTTCCCGCAATCGTTGTGGATGTAAAGGAACCATCGTGATACAGGTAAACCCCAAAGACCTGTAATAACGCTGAACCGTAATGGCGAGAAGCGTACCGTAGTATAAAGCTAGCCGCTCATCACCGCGGTATTTAAACAATCCGAGCAAATCCTTCTCTCCCTTTTCATAGCGAAGCAAACTCCGATTTGCCACCAATATCTGATCATCTTCTCCATGAACACAATCCCGGCATAGCCCTTCGTTGCCGATACTAGCCTGCAACTCCCTGTCACGCCCGCACCGCTGGCAAATATCATCCCCAATCAACGACAAAGCATCAAGACAGACTCCACACAACACAATCCCTTTTAACATGCGGTAGATGACCGGATAGCTCGCCTGATCGGATAGCTGTCGTGCCTTTTCACGAACGACCGATTCCTTTTGGAGAGCTGCGATACGCCCACCACAACGGACACACATCCCACTAATCACGAAAGGCCTCTTTGTTCCGCGAGCCTTTGAGCCAAGCTGTTCATCTGTAATATCTGTCTGACGGCCCGCTTTGGAGAAGTAGCGCGTTCTGCTTGCAAAAATATAACACTACCCGACGTATCATCAACGGATCGTCCTACTCGTCCTGCTATTTGCACCAATGACGCCTCGTCAAATATAGGTGCCTCCGCGCCTACCACTACTACGTCACTCTTCGGTATGGTCACACCTCGCTCTAGAATCGTAGTCGTCACCATGACGGTATAACATTTTTCTCGAAATGCGAGTACCTTTTCCTCCCGTATAGGGTCTGCCGCATGAACACCGGCCATCTCCCCCGCGTGAGCAGGAAGCCACTTTTGAAGGTATGATAGCACCCTGTCAATTTCATCAACTCGCGGGACAAAAACAAAAACTTGTCGGCCTTCATTCAGAGAACTACTCACCGCTTCTATAAACGGTGCCACAATTCGATTCGTCTGAACGCGCTTATGTAAGCCTTGTACCGTGAGAATCTTGGGGACAGGAAGCGTAGCACCGTGGTAGCGTCCAGGTAACAGAACATGTGTATCTGAGAATAGCGGTATCGCCCCAGACGAGCCTAGGGTTGAGAATCCTTTTCTAACGAGCCGCTTTTGCAAATATCCCGGAGGTGTTGCACTTAAATAGAGGAGCTTCCCACTCTTTTTCACCGCTCTGGATAGAGCGCGATACAAAACAGGATCATTATGATAAGGGAACGCGTCGGCCTCGTCGAGAACGACCAGCAAAAAACGCCGATGGAAGCGCATGACCTGATGCGTGGTCGCAATCGTGATATCGCTCTCTTCCCACTTCTCTGAGCTCGAACCGTGGACGGCAATCACTTTAGCCCCGGGAAAGACTCGCTTAATACGCGGGGCTAACTCTAGTACGACGTCTTTTCGAGGTGTCGCAATCAAAACGCGACCGCCAGCAGCAAGTGCCTCTGTAACCGAAGGGAATAACAACTCTGTTTTGCCCGCTCCACAAACTGCCCAGATCAAAAACTCCGATAGCCCTGGCCTCGGATTGGCAACAAAGCAACGCGCTCGCTCAGCTGCCCGCGATTGATCTGCCGAATACTTCCCCGCCCACTCCAATCTCGCCACGTTCTGCAAGTGGTCTGCGCTACGGATAAGAGATTCTCCTACATCCATTAAAAAATACGGAGTGCAACACTTACTCCTGCCCATTCCTAAACAAGCTGTGCAGTAAGCGCACCCTTGCTCACACGTATGACAATAAGTAAACTCCACCTTCTCTCCTGCGCTTCCGCAGCGTTCACAGACCAACTCCAACCGATTGCGCCACCATTCATTTATGACCGTAAAACGAATACCAGGTCGCCACTCCGCTTTGTTTGCAAGCACGAATGCATGCAAAATGGCTGACAAATCATGCACGTCCACCCCTCGCTTTTTCAGCAAGGACTCCACTTCATCCCAAAGGAGCGCACGCCCGTCCAAAATCTCTCTCAAAACAGCTTCTTGTATATTCACCCGAGATGAGCTCCTTCGAAGAAGCGCGTGACCACCCAAAAAGCCCAACCGAGCCCCCGGAAATTTCCCTGTTTCTTTGTTACCTAGATAAGAAACTTCCACACTCTCCTCGATTGACTCCCAAGAAAACCACCTCTGCTCTCGGCGGTCCTGTACACTCGCTACTTCCCTTCCATATAAGTTGCTCGCTTCGCACACGCTACTTACCGCCAGTGCTCTCAACTCTTTTACATATCCATCAGTCAGCATCCGTCCTTTGCCGACTTGTTCCATCAAATACCCGTTCACCTTTGCACGCAAGGAAAAGGCCAGAGCAAGCGACGATGTCTTCCCGATGACATGCAGGACACACCCTTCTCTCTCCTGCCAAAAAGAACGATCTACAGAAAAGCTCGGCGTAACATAAGTCTGCACCTGTGGTATTGATCCGCCGCAAGCTTTGATATACAGCAAATACTCACGCATACGCTCACTCCCCCGCCCTCTTGCCCTTAGTGTGCAAAAAGACAGACAGGTCCGGCAAATAAATTTCGGAACCAAAATAAGGCCGTAGAAAAATAAAAAAGCCGCCGATCTATTGTCGACAGCTCGTAATATTTACGCTTAACAAACTTTTATGCTCCCTCTTTTTTCTCCCGCAGATCAATGACGATGGTTCCAGCCGCCATATCCTCCTGTCCGTCTCCCAAACATTGTCCGTACGGATAACGATTCAAGACAGCTGTCATCTGTTTCGTATCATCGTCTGATCCATCATCTATCAAGGTAATTCGGATAGGTCTGCCACTCCAATACGAGCGAAACAGCAGACTCCGCACTACACGTTCCAGCACCTGTTCCGAATTGCGCACCAGCAACCGATAATGCTCATGCGGGAGCTCGCTCGCGCTATCCGTCCGATTGGTCCAGCGCTCCGCGATCATTACCAACAAAGAGGAGCAGCCAAATGCTGCCAAAAGCCATACAATCAGCTCTTCCATCACGGTCATACCTCCTCCTATACCAAGGTATGCCGCACGGCTTGAACAGCGTGCAAATAGGAAGCGCTTCCTACAGTTTCACCCAGCCATTTTTAATGGAGATGACAACAGCTTGTGTCCGGTCTTGCACATTGAGCTTTTGCAAAATGCTACTAACGTGATTTTTAACCGTCTTTTCACTAATAAACAAGAATTCCCCAATGGCACGATTGCTTTTCCCTTCTGCCATCAGCTGCAATACTTCCCGCTCGCGACGGGTAAGCGACTCGATCACTTTTGGATCGATGGCTTGCGATTCATCTACGGAGAAGCTACGCTCTGCCGTCCCTTCCTGCTCGCTCAGACGACGGAATTCTTCAATCAGCTTGCCCGTCACCTTTGGATGTATGTATGCACCACCACTCGCCACTACACGCACAGCATCAACGAGGTCTGTCGTTCCCATTTCCTTCAGCAAGTAGCCAGACGCTCCAGCGCGGAGTGTACGATACACATATCCCTCATCATCATGAATCGAGAGCATAATCACACGAGTAGAAGGGCTTACCGAAATCACATTTTCTGCAGCAGAAACGCCATTTATGTTCGGCATGTTAATATCCATCAACAAGACATCCGGCTTGTGCTCTTCCGCCAATACTGTGGCTTCTCCTCCGTCCGCACCTTCCCCGACGACCTTGAAATCTTCTTCCATTTCCAATATTCGCTTTACGCCTTCGCGAAATAATTGATGGTCATCTACAATCACGATGCGGAGTTCTTGCTGTCTCTTATCCATGGTTCATCCCCCAGTACTTATTTACGTATCATGTCACAATTTTATCGGTATTTGGAATATAACCTTGGTTCCCTCTCCCGGAGCGGATTGCAGCTCAACACTGCCCTCTAAGAGCTGTACACGCTCACGCATTCCCAAGAGTCCAAAAGAGTTGCCATTCGCCATGCGTTTTTCCAGATCGAACCCAACCCCATCGTCTTTGACGATAAGACTTAACGAATCTTGTACAAATTCAAGCTTCACTTGAACTGTCGTAGCGCCTGCGTGCTTCTCCACATTGTTCAGACATTCCTGAACCAAACGGAAGATCGCAGCCTTTACCGAACTGCGCAAAGGAGGCTCCACACCAAATACTACCAGATCGATGGAAGACTGAATACGCTCTTCGCACGTTTGAATATATTTTTGCAAGGTAGGTACTAGCCCTAAGTCATCTAATGCCATTGGACGCAAATCAAAAATAATACGTCGAACATCCGCCAAGCTCAAGCGTACCATTTCCTTCAGCTCGTGCAGTTCCATTTGCGCTTCCAAAATGCGCTCGTTCTTCAACATGCGCTCTACAATTTCCGAACGCAGCACGACATTCGCCATCGATTGAGCTGGACCGTCGTGAATTTCGCGTGCGACACGCTTGCGCTCTTCTTCCTGAGCCTGGATTACCTTTAAGCCCATCAACTGATGCTGCTTAGCCGATTCCAGCGCCTCGCCTATCTTGCTTAAGTCACCCGTCAAGTAACCTAGCACAACGCCCATTTGAGAAACCAGCTTTTCTGCACGGACGATGGTTTCTTCCAAGGTACGCAGTTGACGCTCCAAATCATTTCTTCTGCGCTTCAAATTATTTTCCCGTTCGCGGTAAATGGACAGCTCTACCTGAATACGGCTCGCCTCTTCATACGCAACCCGGATATCTTCCTCCGTGTACATATGAAAATTACGACTGACCAACACGAGCTTGTTGCGCGATTTGCGATACGCCAGTTCAAGTGCATCGACTTTTTGAATCACTTTGGAAATTTCTTGTCGAAGTTCATGTAAATCAAACTTCAATGAGTTGCCATGCTGTCTGGCGTTTTCAGCTATATCAAATATTTGGGTTTTACTCGTTTCTACGGTTTCAATCGTTCGCTTGATCACCCCGTCCAGCACGCTGATGTCTATCGCTTTGTTCATGATTGCTCTCCTTCAAACTCATTTTTAGCCTTCGTGAACAACTGTTGGAGGTGCTCTTCTTCAACATCTCGCAGTCCCATGTCATTGCGTGGAATGGCAAACGGATCTGTTCCCTGTTTTACGAATCCACGATTGGATGTAAATACATAGCGGTAGCCAGCTTGACGAGCTGTCTCCAGTACGACTGGACTTGTGTAGCCGAATGGCAACGAGATGACTTGGATCTCTTGCTTCATCCATTCGCTTAAACTAACGCGAGATATACTGAAATCCACATAGAGTCGGTCCCTGTACTCTTTTTCTTCCTCTAAACGCTGCAAGTCTTTCAGATAGACCGGAGCTGTTTCTGGGCCAAGATCGCCCCACTTATTTCGTTCTTCCTCTTCATGCAGACTGTACGTATGGGAACCGATTGTAACCAGCCCCGAATGAATCATTTCGTTAACCTGTTGACGCGTAAGTGGTGGCGTCATATTCTCCCGTTTTCGATCAGCTACATCTCTTAAGCGCCCCGCAATCGCGAAGTTCACTGAAGGGTAGCCGTATGTACGTAAGATCGGAAATGCTTCTGTGTAGTAACTCTCATACCCATCGTCAAACGTAATCAAAACAGCATTCTCAGTCGGTAAGGTACCCGTCTCCATAAATCGCAGGAACTCATCCAACGAAATCGGATTCAGGTCGTTATCATGCAAAAATTTCATGTGTCGGGCAAATTGATCAGGAGCTATGACATACCGCTGATTCGATTGATCCGTGACATGATGGTACGTCAAAACCACAACCTGATTGTTATACCACTTTTTCGTTTGAACCGCTGCTTCTTCAATTAGTGTGACGTTTGGCTCAGCATTTTTTGTCTCACTTATGCTTATAGACGTATCCACTTGGGGAAAAGGTTGCACTTCTTGTTTATTCTTTTTTTCCAGAAAAGATTCGCCTAACAACCCAATAGCCACTGCAAAAAACAAAAAAGTAAGAAACACGATCAGGAAGAGCCTTCTGTTCGGCAAAAAAACCCCTCCTCTACTTCCTCACTAGGAGATTCGACACAGTCCTACAAATTCCTGTGCAACAATTGGCCCAATAATTGGATGACTTTGCTCCTAAAATGAAAAAGAGCCCAGTAGCAACACCAGGCTCTTTTTATGTCATTCATGATATTACAGTTGAGCAGCCTCTTGCTTCAGGATTTCTGCCTTGTCTGTTTGCTCCCAAGGAACATTCAGGTCATTGCGTCCGAAGTGGCCATATGCAGCTGTTTGTTTGTAGATAGGACGACGCAGGTCGAGCTGCTTGATGATACCAGCAGGACGCAGGTCGAAGTGTTTGCGAACCAATTTCACCAGAGCTTCTTCGGAAATCGTACCTGTGCCGAATGTATCTACTGCAATAGAAACTGGTTGCGCTACACCAATTGCGTAAGCAACTTGTACTTCGCATTTGTCTGCGAGGCCAGCAGCCACGATGTTTTTCGCTACATAACGAGCTGCGTATGCACCGGAACGGTCAACTTTTGTCGGATCTTTACCGGAGAACGCACCGCCGCCATGACGAGCATAACCGCCGTAAGTATCTACGATGATTTTGCGGCCAGTCAAGCCAGCATCCCCTTGTGGTCCGCCAATTACGAAACGGCCAGTTGGGTTGATGAAGTATTTGGTTTCAGCGTCCAACAGTTCAGCTGGAACAACTGGTTTGATTACGTGTTCAACCAGATCTTGCTTGATTTGCTCCAGAGTTGTTTCAGGAGCATGTTGGGTAGAAATAACGATTGTATCGATACGAACTGGTTTGTCGCCATCGTACTCAACGGTTACTTGTGTTTTTCCGTCAGGACGGAGGTAAGCAAGTGTTCCGTTTTTACGTACTTCAGTCAGACGACGAGCCAATTGGTGGGACATGCTGATTGGAAGTGGCATCAGCTCAGGTGTTTCATTGCAAGCAAAACCAAACATCAAACCTTGGTCACCAGCACCAATTGCTTCGATCTCAGCGTCAGTCATTTTGCCTTCGCGTGCTTCCAATGCTTGGTCTACACCAAGTGCAATGTCAGCGGACTGCTCGCCAATTGCAGTAATAACACCGCAAGTGTCAGCGTCAAAACCGAATTTCGCACGGTCATAACCGATTTCACGAATGGTTTCACGAACGAGCTTTTGGATATCTACATAAGTGTTTGTAGTGATTTCTCCTGCTACGAGAACCAAACCAGTAGTTACGGAAGTTTCGCAAGCTACGCGAGCGTTTGGATCTTTGGACAGGATCGCATCCAAGATGGAGTCGGAAATTTGGTCACAAATTTTATCCGGATGTCCTTCGGTTACAGATTCGGATGTAAACAGACGACGACCTTTTTGCAAAGCCATGAGAAAATACCTCCTTTGACCTCATACAAATAGTGTGGTAGCCGAGTCAGGATTTTATCTACGTAAACGCAAATAAAAAACCCTTTCCATTTTTAGGAGGAAAAGGTTTGAGCGTTTTTTGCTTCCTTCATCCTCTTATCGGCCAGAACAGATGTCCGTTCTGCTGGTTAGCACCGCTCTAGATCGGTTGCCGGGCTTCATAGGGCCAGTCCCTCCGCCTGCTCTGGATAAGAGTATCCATTACGGATAATAGAATAATTGTTTTTTTCAGAGATGTCAATAGGAAAAATTTTACTTATATTTGATAGGCCTTGGAAAGTACCACTACTACCTCTGCGCGAGTTGCCCTTCCATTCGGTTTAAAGGAAGAACCGTAACCACTGAGCCAATTTCTAGATGTCAAAGCCTCAATGGCAGGAGAAGCCCAATGACTCGTTGGCACATCCTGATAATTCGAGGTACCACGGTTATACATTAAAACATCACGTGCCCGCGCGATCATGACCGCCATCTCTGCACGCGATATCGGCTGATCCGGCTTCATTTCATTCTTCGGGTACCCTTTCAAAATTCCTAATTGATAGGCTACACCTAGGTTGTGATACGCCCAGTGCCGCTTTTTCATATCCCGGAAGGTCGTGTTTCCTGTATAGGTAGTCGCTACCTTGGAACCGGTCGCACGCATCGATTTAAGCAGCATCGTCGCAAACTCTGCACGGGTCACTGCCTGATTCGGCTTGAACGAAGCATCATTGAATCCATTTACAATATCGCGAGAGCTAAGTCTGACGATCTCTGAGCGCGCCCAGTGGTCCGAAATATCGCGATAGCCCGCTATCAATTTCTGCTGCGTCACCGTGAGTCGGTACGAATCATATTTGAACGAAGTACCACTATTGAGACGTACATAGTATTTTCCTGGCTGCAAGCGCAAACCGATAACTTCATTCCCACTATTGGAAAGCTCGGCTACCTCGTTCGTCGAAGCAAGCGCATAGTTCATGTTTCGATCGCTGTAGAGTGCGAAACGAAAGCCACTATCCACAGGAATATACGGCGCTCGGAATGTCACATATGATTCGCTATTGACAGTAAATTGGAACCAGTCGGGATCAGCTGCTGTCGGAATTGTTCCTGACATCACTGTCCCACCGCTTAACGGAGACGCTTTTTGATAGGTATCATTCGGCTCATTGAAATCTTTTTTAACTGGCGTGTACCCCAAATCCAGCTGGTATTCGCCATTGACTGCATTCCGCGAATACTCGCTCACACGGATGTAATATTTACCCGGGGACACCTCTTTACTGACCCGCTCTGTCGGATTGTCCCTTGTCCCATTATCGTATAGAGGATCCCAGACTACTGCTTTTTGACCAGGTGCTTGTTTGCCAAGACCCAGCAACAGATCCACTCTCTTGTTGTCAGGGCTTACAGTGACATCTAAATGCCCGTACTCGCGAACATAGTAAGAGAACCAATCCTGATCGCCTTCATCATGAAAATTGCCTGTTACACTGATTTGGTTCCCTACAAGCGGTCTGGCCGTTTCTTGTGTATCGTTCGGTTCATTTCGGTCAGGGTTGATCGTAAATTTACTCGTCAACACGTAGTTAAAAGCATTGTTGACGCCTCCATTGCGCATTAAGCGGATGTTCATACTTCCTGCCTTGACCGGGACCGTTATCGTATCGCCATTCCCGAAGTACTGTGTAATCGGTTGACGATTCTCAGGGTAAAAGGTAGCAGCCACCGCCGAAGAAATACCCGATGTTACTGTAGCCGTAAAGCTGACCTTTCCATCGTAAGGGATGTCCATCTTCAGCCAATCTACGGTATCTTTTGGACCCAAATTGCCGCGTATTTGTGACTCAATCGGAAACGCCTTCGCTTTGGAAGGAGAATCATTCGGTTCTAAAAAGTCGTAAGAAAGTGCCGTTTTCACTGCTTTGTTGACATCTAACAAGCCGTATCCAGTCTTCCGATCCCATCCTTTCTCCCCCAAGTCAGTAGCCGTTTGATAAAGCAATTGCCTCACATCAAACGGACTGAGATTAGGGTGCCGAGCGAGAATGAGCGCAGCTGCGCCAGCTACTTGCGGTGCCGCTGCTGAAGTACCACTAAACGAGCCGTATTTTCCCCCTAGCTTCGTCGTGTATACGTTCAACCCAGGAGCCACCAAATTCAGTTCCGGCCCCGTATTTGCCTGAGACAAGACTTCATTGTTACTCCTCACAGCCCCTACCGCTACGACTGTTGGATAGGCAGCTGGATACGCCACACGGCTACTTTCATTACCACTTGCTGCAACCAAAACGGCTCCACTTCTCTCCGCTCGTTGTACAGCAGCTGCCAACGACTTGGAGTAAGCCATACTGCTAAAGGACATCACAATAACTTTGGCACCACGATCCAAAGCTACATTGATACCTTTTGCAATCAGTTCTTCATCCGATGACGCCTTGCTATTCAAGATTTTAATCGGTAAAATCTTGGCATTCCAAAGAACACCTGAAACACCGATATTATTATTTCCACTAGCAGCAAGAACACCGGCTACTTCTGTGCCGTGCCCGTTGTCATCCTGTGCTGACTTCCCAGCATTGACGAGATTCACACCAGGTAAAAGGTTGCCCTTTAAATCAGGGTGTTTATAATCTGCCCCAGTATCCAATACAGCAATAATAATCTGCTCATTGCTATTTACCGTTGGCCAAGCTTTATCTGCTTTAATTTGACTTAGATGTAGCTGGTTGGTCAAATAGTAGTCATTGGATGCCGGAGGTGCTGCTGCGAAGACTGATTGGTTGTTTGCCATAATGAGCGTGACCATTAATGTAACAGTCACTGACATGTTCACTGATCTTTTCATGTAAAACAGTCCTTCCTTCTCTCCCCTGCAAAAGTAGCAGTCTAAAAGGAATTCAGGTATTTGTAATCTGGTCTTTAGCATAGCGGATGAAAAGGGGGACATGCAACCCTCATCCTCCAATATTTGGGACATTCTCACAGAAGAAAACCCTTTTCACCATCGGCAAAAAGGGTTTTCTCCTTACTGTAACAAACCTTTATTGTCTTCTACTTCAGGTGCTACCTGAGCTTTTTCTTTTTTTCGTTGTTGCGCTTTCGGAATAAAGGCAGTCAGTTCCGCAATATTTACCGCTTCTTTTTTAAAGGAAGAGGAAGGAATATCGAACGCCCACACGCGATGGCTATTCGCTTCTACCTTCATGTTTTCCAACGTGAAGTGTACGCGTGCTACCGTATCGCCAGCCTTATCATGAACAATAATTGGCACTTCGGTAAACTCCAGACGCTTTCCTAATCCGTTACGGAAAGCAACGATAACTTTCAAGCCGTTATCTTCACCAGGCTTGATATCGAGGACTTGCAAATCTACTTCGCCCTCTGCAATGGGGTTCTTCTCTTCAGCCTGTTGCAAATACTGCTCCGACTCATCTGCACTCAGACCCCAGTTATAATTTTGGTTATCCTCTACTCCGTGCTTTTTAGGCTTGATAAAAGTCAGCATCAGGGGTATTTCTTTTTCAGGGATACGGTCGAACTCATCCCAGCGGAACATAAATTCCATCGGGCGACTGGACATTTCTCCTACTGGTCCTGAGGCAATCAGGTCAAACGTTTTTTTCGCGACCTCTTCTCCGTCCTCCGTAACCAAAGTCAACGGAAGCTTTTGTAGCAAAACACTGCGGTCTGTTGCATTGCGAATGTAGACAAGAACCAGATAACCATCATTGGTAACCTGCGTAAAGAACGGAATAATACCGACTTCGTTACGAACAACCGGAGGCATTTCATCATGCGCGTATTGCAATAGCTCCTGCTCAGCGTCATCCAATTGATTTTCCCAAGGACCATTCATCACCAAAAACAGTTCCTTCGAGTCCACACGGTTCGCAGATTGTTGCGGATTATCCAGTCCAGATACACCCAGATAAAACTCTCTATGAAGATTCTCATGAATATCTTCGCGTACTTGCTCCAAGCTCTCTTTGGAACCAAACCAATTTTCCAATAACCAACTCATATAGCAACCTCCTCTTTCCCATCCCTAAAAAATGTGCGATCTACTCTACAGAAAGCGCCCATCTTTTCAGGTCGGCATCAGGCTTTTTCACAAATTTAGGTGGGAATACAATCAGCCACGGACGGCTGTTTCCAGGCTTTACACGAATGGAGCTTGCATCCAGAGAACCTGTCGCAACTACATCTCCATCCGAATCCGAAATCGTAAATTTGAGTTTTTCCGGACGGTAATCATGGTTGAGACCATTTCGGAAAAGCATGGCTACTACCAGGTTCCCTTCCTCGGTCTTTCGGATGTCAAAACCCGTTACTTCCACCGTATTAATAGGAACTAACGGCAAAGACTGTGTCAATGCTTCCAGACGATCCTTTTGACGATCAGTCATGCGCTTCTCCATTTCAGGATCAAGCTCCAGTGTACGAGGCCAAACATGTGAATTTCTACCAGCCTTCATTACCACTTTCCAACGGCTAAAGGTGAAATTGTCATGCAAATAGCTTTCTTCCGGGAACAAAACCTCCCATGGACGGCTGGAATGCGGTGGAATAGCCTCCATATCTGACAAATCCACTCTCATCCGCGCAAAAGGCTTGTCGTCCAGATAAATCGCTAATCCTACGTTTTTAATACGCACAGGTTTATTTGTGGCGTTGCGGAAAAACATAGCGACAGTCATTCCGTTTGGCTGTGGAATCATACTGAAACCTGTTACGCTAATCATGCCTGGTACCATCTCAGGCAATTCTGCTTGCAAAAAGCGGAGGGTATACTTTTTCTCCGAATCCAGCTCACTTTCCCATATCGGGCTCAACGATAGCTCAGTTCGAATTTTCTCAGCCTTCGTAGCAGACTTTTCTGGTCCACCATTGCTATCCATTTCGACTTCGTTGCTAGTCATGGAAGCTAAATCAATTGTCGACTCTTCCTGAATCTCCTTTTTCAGATCCTCCAGGGAGCGCTTCTGTTGATCTTTACCTAACAAATTCTTCATAAAAGAAAACATATGATACCTCCTCACACGTCCGGGCACGAACGAAGCTTCTCTTATCATCATAAACTTTTTAGACTAGCCCATGCAAATTGGCCACTCAAAAAATCAAGCTCCTTGGGGTACGCTCACTTTCCAACGCGACAAATCTGGTGCTTCCTTTAGGATGCTTGACGGCGGAAAAATAAACACCCATGGCTTGCTGGTATTTGCATTTACAGTCAAGCCGTCCAGTTCAAATAAGCCTTCTGCCACTTTATCTCCACTGGCATCAAACAGCGCCAACGGCAATTTTTCCAGGGAAAGGGTCTGCTGCGCAGAACCATTGCGTATCAGAAGCATGACATGAATATCGCCTTCTGACGAACGCCCAAGCTGTACACTCTGGATATTGACCTCTCCCTCTTTTAATGTAGGAAGATTCTTGGCTAACTGAATCAAGTAAGTTTTCTGTTCTTCAGATAGCGCCTTAATCCAGGATTCCTCTAGCTCCAATTGGTGTGGCAGAACCATTTTCTTCTCGGCCAATTCAAAAGCAATTTTCCAATTTGCCAGAAGAACATCCACTTTCAGGAAGTGTTCTCTATCAAATACAAACGACCACGGTCTTGCGGAACGTGGTGGAATTTCCCCGATCTCGCTCAGATCAAATGTCTGGCGGGTAAACAACTCCTGATCACCGAACAGTACCACCAGTGTCGTCTCATTCAGCTGCACAGGTTCATCAGAACTGTTCCGGATGAACGCTGTCACTTCAATCCCTTCATCATGCGGAACAAGAGCAGTCCCTGCCAGAGAGATATTTCCCGCCTGCAATGGAGTCAGTTCTTGAGCCATAAAGGAGAGCGAATACTTCTCCTGTTGACTAAGCTTATCTTCCCATGATTCGTGCAAGGAGAGCGTTGTGATGACGCCAGAAGATGCATCCTGTACCTGGCTTTCTTCTTGATGTGACTGTGCGGTATCAGAAGCGGACAAGATCGATTCCTCCTGAACCTGCTCTTGTACCTCTTTCGCTGTTGGTTTATTCCCCATTAAATTCTTCAAGAAGGATAACATATCGTCGCTCCCAACTTTTCTCTACATCTATATACAGTTTGCATTCGTCATCCACTATAGCATAGTGACATCCTTTTGCAACATAGAAAACTTGGCATTACAAACAGCAAATATACGGCTTGTGCAACCATAGAACAGAGCCATTCGTAATAGTAGTTATGTTAGGATACCCGTATGAAGCAGATGGTGTCAAGGAATGGAAGAGTCCGGTTATGTATTTCATTTCCATAATGAGATAAAGTTTACATTGTTGTTTGTAATTGATAAAATATAGGAGTCTAAACAAATAACTTGGGGAATTTCTTTTTGCCAGCTGAATCGTTCAGTTGGCTCTTTTTTTGTATGGTTGGAAAAAATAGAAAACCAGGGCTTTTGCCCTGATTTTTCCGCTTCATTTTTATTTCGTTATTTCACTATACAAGTAAGGCTCTTATATTTTTTTTGTACTCTTCTACGCCTGGTTGATCAAATGGGTTTACGCCTAACAAATAGCCACTCACAGCACAAGCCTTTTCAAAAAAGAAAATCAATTCACCGAAAGTATACTCATTCATTTCATCCAGTTCGATACTGAGATTTGGTACTCCTCCATCGACATGGGCGAGGACCACTCCTTGGAAGGATATACGATTCAAATCGTGAAATGTTTTTCCCGCCAAGTAGTTTAACCCATCTATATTCGCAGGGTCAGATTCAATGAATAGATGCTCTTGCTGATTACTTACAAATAGTACGGTCTCGATTAAATCCCGTCTCCCATCTTGTATGTATTGCCCTATAGAATGTAAGTCAGTAGAAAATTGAACAGAGGCAGGAAATAGAGCTTTATGCTCTTTCCCTTCGCTTTCACCAAACAGTTGTTTCCACCACTCTGATAAATATTGTAGGGATGGTTCATAACTGACCAACAATTCAATGGTCTTACCCTTTCGATACAATACATTCCTGACGGCTGCATATTGATAGCTCTCATTACTCCATAAATCCGGATTGTCATAGTGATGAGAGGCTGCTCTTGCCCCTTCCATCATTCGTTCTATATTAAGCCCAGCAACAGCCATTGGCAAAAGCCCTACTGCCGTCAAAACAGAATACCTGCCGCCCACATCATCAGGGATCACAAAGGTTTCATAGCCTTCTTCTTCTACAAGCTTTTTAAGCGCTCCTCTGGATTTATCTGTCGTCACGTAAATGCGCTCTCTCGCACCTTCTTTTCCGTATTTCTTCTCTATGAAATCCTTAAAGACTCGAAATGCTAGCGCCGTTTCTAACGTGGTTCCCGATTTTGAGATGACATTAATAGATATATCTTTTCCGTCTAGTACATCAAGAAGATGAGTAAGGTATCTGGTACTCATATTATGGCCTGCAAAATATACCTCTGTTGAACCAGATAACTGATTGTAAAAGGAGTGAGTTAATGCCTCAATGGCGGCACGTGCTCCTAGATACGATCCCCCGATTCCAATGACGATAAACGCCTGGGAATCCCTTCTAATGCGTTCTGCTGCCCTTTGGATTCGTTCAAATTCGGCTTGATCATAGTTGTTTGGCAAGTCAACCCAACCTAGGTATTCAGAACCCGGTCCCATCTTTTCATGAAGGAAATCATGCGCTTCCTTTACGAGTTCACTCAGATTGTCTACTTCTTTTTTATCGATAAATGATAGCGCATTTGAAAAATTGAAAGATAGTCCCATTTATAAAACCTCCAAGCTATCGTCTCTGATCTCTAAATTCTTATCTCTTGTTTATGTATCGGCTATTTGTGCGACAATCTGGAAGAACTATGCCCAAAAATTGAATAAGCAAATGGAACAAAAAGACTTTTCACTTCAAGTACGACAAAGTGAAAAGCCTTTAACATATCTACCCTAGTGAAATTTCATCGACACGTCTCAAAACTTGTGCCTTTATTTGATCCATTCGTTGAATTGATTCTGCTTGACTTTGCCCTTTTATAGAAAAATAAATCTTAAGCTTGGGTTCCGTTCCCGATGGTCGTAAGCAGAACCAAGATCCGTCCTCAAGCCAATACTGCAAAACGTTCTCTTTCGGCAAAGATAAGGTGGTCTCTATACCGCTTTTTGTATCGAGAGCAATCTGTTTTGCATAATCACGGCTTTCCACGATTGGACTTTCAGCAATGGTAACAGGGGAATTTGTCCGCCAATCGTTCATGATAGCCTGAATACGCTCCAAACCATCGATTCCTTTCAATGTGCGAGATTCTAACCCTTCCTGATAGAAACCATGTTCGGCATAGAGATCGTTTAGCACATCGATCAAGCTCTTCCCTTGCTTCTTATAGAAGGCGCCCATTTCGCATATCAGCATAGTAGACATGACAGCGTCTTTATCTCGGACAAACGAATCCGCTAAATATCCATAGCTTTCCTCGTAGCCGAAAACAAACTGGCGCCCTCCCTGCTCCTCAAACAGACGAATTTGTTCAGCTATATATTTGAATCCCGTTAACGTGAGAATCGTATCTATACCATATTTGCGTGCTACAGCACTTCCCAACTCACTGGTGACAATTGTAGTGAATACTGTATCGCCAGATGAAAGGGTTCCCTTTTGGGCTTTGACAGACAACAAATACTCTACCAAAAGTGCCCCTGCTTGATTTCCTGTCAGGAAAACATATTCTCCAGTTTTGTCGCGGGCAGCTATTCCCACCCGGTCACAGTCAGGATCAGTGGCAACAACGATATCTGCTTTCTTTTCCTGAGCGAGCGACAACGCCATCTGAAACGCTTCTTTTTCCTCAGGATTTGGTGATTTTACCGTACTGAAGTTTGGATCTGGAACATCTTGGTCCTGTACGATATGAACTTGAGTAAAACCGATTCTTTTCAGAGTTTCCGGCACTAGCATTCGTCCAGCCCCATGGAGTGGAGTATATACAATAGAAAAAGAAGTACTCATGTCCCGAACTACATCGGAATTAAGCGATACCTTTTCCAATCGTTCTATGTATACTTGGTCCAATTCATTACCAATAATCTGCAAAAATCCAGATTTCTCTGCATCCTCGCGAGATATATAGTGAATTCCTTCAAATGTAGAGAGCTTATTCACTTCAGCGATGATTTGGGCAGCGATGTCTGACGCAATCTGTCCCCCGTCTTCCCAGTACACTTTGTATCCGTTATATTCGGGTGGATTATGGCTAGCTGTAATTACAATTCCCGCTTGTGCTTTTAGGTAACGAACAGCAAACGAAAGCTCAGGTGTCGGACGAAGATGGTCAAATAAATAAACGCGAATGCCATTTGCAATCAACGTGCACGCCGTCTCTTCCGCCAAGAGCGCTGACTGATGACGGGAGTCGTACGCGATAACGACACCTTTTTTCTTTGCATCCGCGCCAACTTTTGAGATATAGTCGGCTAATCCTTGAGTTGCACGTCGAACAGTATATCGATTGATACGGTTCGTGCCAGCTCCTAAGACCCCTCGCATTCCCCCAGTACCAAACTCCAAATATTTTAAAAAACGGTCTTCTATATCTTTAGGAGAATCTGTAATGGAGAGAAGCTCCGTTTTCGTTTGTTCGTCTATCCCTTGATGTTCTCGCCATTCCTGGTAAACCTCAAATTCGTTCATTCCGCTCCCCCGTTGTAACCGTCCGGATTATTTTGATGCCACACCCATGCGGATTGAATCATGGTTTTCAAATCGCTGTATTTAGGAGTCCAGCCCAATTTGCCCATAATCTCATCTACTCTGGCGACCAGCATTGCTGGATCTCCCATTCGCCGCTCTGTTTCCAAAACTCGGATGTCACGCTCTGTGACACTGCGTGCTGTTTCGATGACTTCTCGAACGGAACATCCTTGACCGGTACCGACATTGATGGCTCTCGAAGGTTGTCCATCTTCCATGGCCTGGAGAGCCAGCACATGTGCTTCTGCAAGATCGAGAACATGAATGTAATCACGGATGCACGTTCCGTCTGGTGTATCGTAATCTGTACCGAATATTTGAATCGCAGGACGTTTTCCTAAAGCAGCCTGCAAGACCAATGGAATCAGGTGCGTCTCAGGGAAATGATCCTCGCCGATGCTTCCATCCAAGGCCGCTCCTGCCGCATTGAAATATCGCAAAGCCATCCATTGCAAGCCATATGCCTGTTCCAGCCAATACATAGCCTGCTCTATCATAAGCTTGGACAAACCATATGGGTTTATGGGCTGAGTCGGTGCATGCTCAGGGATTGGAACATCTTTTGGCATGCCATAAACAGCCGCAGTAGACGAGAATACGACCCGCTTCACGTCATTGCAGATGAGCGTTGAGAGAAGCTGGGTCGTTTTGGCTGTATTCTCTTGAAAGTATAAATCCGGTTTCGCGACGGATTCGCCAACCAAGCTGCGTGCGGCGAAGTGGATGACTGAGCCTATGTCGTGCTTCTTTACAATGTCGGTTACCAGTTGAGAATTGGCAATATCTCCTTGATAAAACGGAACCGTGGATGGAACCGCACCTCGGTGACCAGTAACCAAACTATCAAGTATGACCACTTGATATCCCTTTTCCAGCAACAGTTTTACTGTGTGACTTCCTATGTATCCAGCACCGCCTGTGACAAGTACGTTCATCGTTTGCCTCCGTTATCTAAAATGCATGAACTAATAAGCATTTTTATTTATTAAACCATTCCATACAGTTTTGAAAATAATTCGAATGTCCAGAAGCAATGTCCAGTTTTCGATATAGAAAATATCGTGATTAATTCTTTCTTCAATTGATGTATCTCCACGAAGTCCATGCGCTTGGGCCCACCCGGTAATACCTGGTTGTACATGATGTTTGATCATATATTTAGGGATCTCTTCTTTAAATTGATCTACAAAATATGGTCTTTCGGGTCGCGGGCCAACAACACTCATGTCTCCCTTTAATACATTAAAAAATTGAGGGAGTTCGTCCAGGCTGGTTCTTCTTAATATAGATCCAAAAATAGTTTTCCGTGAATCAGTAGCCGTAGTCCATTGAGTATCTGATTCTACTTTGGTTAGCTGGTTCATAGTACGAAACTTATACATTGTGAAAATTCGTCTATTCAGTCCAACCCTCTCTTGTTTAAAGATAATTGGGCCTTGGGAAGTGAATTTAATCACAATTGCAATTATGATCATAATTGGTAATGTAAGCAAAATGGCAATTACTGAAAACGAAATATCGAATACCCTTTTTATAACCTGATTTCCAAGCTCATCTAAAGGTACATCTCGAATGTTTATTAATGGAATATCCCCAAAATGATCAAAAGAGGGTCGGGAGGGTAGGAAATCAAAAAAGTCAGGAATTATAAAAGCCCTTACACCAGCCTTTTCACAAGTGGCAATGATTTTCCCAAATTTCTCATGTGCCTGTAAAGGAAGTGCCAGAATTACCTCATCAACGATATTTTGTTCCAAAAGATCTCCCAAAACATCTAACGACCCAAGAATGGGTTTATAATGCGTATATTCTTTTTCATGTTCTGACTGATAATCATCTAAAAAACCTATTATTTCATATCCGAGTTCTGTGTGTAGATTGACATTCTGATAGTATCTTTTTCCGACTGACCCAGCCCCCAAAATTAAAATGTATTGCTTGTTATAACCCCTTTTTCTAATAACCTTCAATAGGTTTTTTACAATGAAACGATAAATTCCTAAAGAGAACAGATTACCCGATACAAATATCAGAAGGAAACCACGAGAAATATTCATTTCTTTCATAAAAAACAAAATGCTTAAAAAAGTTAACAGGCTAAGCACTTGTATTTGAAAGATTTTATAAACTTCGTAAGAAAAACTTTTCTTTCTTTTTGGAGAATAAAAGCCGAGGAGAAAACCAAATAGATAGGAAATAAACCCTAAAATAACAAACCATACGAAATAATATTGGAATGGAAGATGCTCAGCATTTATATCGAAAACTTCAAATTTTAACCACCAAGAGATGAAAAAGACGACCATTGTCACAATCATATCAGTGAATGCATAGATTTGTGACAAATATCTACTTGTACCCCTAATCATGGTAACCTCCGGACGCATGTACCCAATTTACTATTTCGGAAATACATAGCATTTTTGAGCTACTACTAATTCCATATTTTTGTGATGAATTTTAACAACCAAATAATTTGAAAAACGGTTATAATTTTATAACCGTTTTTTATCTATCAAGTTAGAAAAGGCAATAAATGAAGTAAATAAGCAATACCAGTGCCTAATATCTCCCCTGATTATTTTAATCCATTATCTATATTATTTTACAAACATCTTTTCAAAAAATCTATTAATTATTTTATTTGTTATACTCCTGTTTTTATTTTTATAGAATTATTTCTTTCTGTTATCAGCTTGTTTAAATATTTCAAGAAACCTTCTCCCATGTCTTCTCTCATCAAAGCATATTCAACAGTTGCTTGCACAAAACCAAGCTTATCCCCTACATCGTATCTTTTTCCTTCAAACTCATACGCAATAATCCCATTATAATACGCTAAATCTCTGAGAGCATCAGTTAGCTGAATTTCTCCTCCGGCTCCCGGTTTCGTCTGTGCCAAATAATCAAATATTTGCGGTTGTAGAATATACCGTCCCATAACCGCTATATTAGATGGTGGGTTTACCTTTGGCTTCTCTATAAGATCAAGAACTTCAATCTGTTTACCTTTTTCTTTCCCTGGATATACAACGCCGTATTTTCCAGTTTCCTGAAAATCAACTCTTTGTACACCAATAATTGATTTTTGTTCTTGTTCATATACTTGAATCATCTGTTTTAAACATGGGGTCTCGCTTTGAACAATATCATCTCCTAACAAAACCGCAAACGGCTCATTTCCAATGAACTTCCTAGCACAATAGACAGCATGGCCCAATCCTAATGGTTCCTTTTGTCTTATGTAATGAATATCGACCATATTAGATATTTCCTCAATGATTTCAAGCAAATTATTTTTCCTTTGCTCATTCAAACTGACTTCCAGTTCAACCGAGCGGTCAAAATGGTCTTCAATTGCACGCTTATTGCGTCCAGTAACGATGATAATATCTTCAATTCCAGATGCAATTGCTTCCTCGACAATAAACTGAATAGTAGGTTTGTCTACAATCGGCAACATTTCTTTTGGTTGTGCCTTGGTTGCTGGCAAAAAACGTGTTCCTAGACCTGCAGCAGGAATAATCGCTTTTTTAATCATGATCCACCTCTATGATTCATATATAGATTCTAATTGTCTGATAAAATCTCCATAATGATAGTTTGTTTGAAAGGTCAACATGGACGCTTCCGAAATCCGATTTGCAATAGCAGTGTCCGTCAGTATTCCAAGTGATTTCTCTGCAAACTGAACATCATCACGTGCTAGAAAGCCGTCTATTCCATCAGAAATAATATCTCTATGAGCAGTAATATCACTGGCTACTACTGGCGTTCCCAAAGCGAAAGCCTCCAACATCGTAAACGGAAGGCCTTCCCAGCGAGATGTTTGAAGCATAATGGACGCCGAACTTATATATTCCATCACTTTGTCGTGGGGAAGCCATCCTGTAAACTCTACCTGAGCCCCGATATTTCGACTAAGCGACACACATTCTTCTCTTAGTTTACCATCACCTATCCAAAATGCCTCAATATCTGGTTGATTTTCACGGATTTTTCTTATTGTTCTAATGAAAAGTTGAGGATTTTTTTGTTCATCCATTCTTCCAACCGCTACAATGCGTTTTCTGCAACGCTGAGCTGTTGGTGTAGAAGGTAATTGAATGGAGTTCCTTACCAGATACTTCCTCCTAAATGGATTGAAATAACGAGAGAATTGATATTCACTTTTGGAACAGGCTATAAATGATCCTGGAAAGTAACTCAAAACTGCTTCAGCTAAGAAATAAATAGCGCGCTTGCTGATATTTTCAGAGTTCATTAAAAAACTAAAGCCATGGGGCGTATAGAACACTTTACGTTTAGAAATTCCCACCGAAGCAATCCTTCCTAAAAAACCTGCTTTCGATGAGTGTAAATGGACAATATCTGGAGTCCTGCGTTTCATCCATTTATAAATATCGCAAATGCTCCTCCAGTCATTTATCAGGTTTATCTTGTTTGTCATGGGGAGGTAAACGAGATTTACATGTTCAGGAAATAGCTTGTCTAATTTTTTGGGTGTGACATCCCGGGTAGCATAAAGAATCGTATGATGAAACCTGGTATTACTCAAATCTCTGGTGACTTGCAATAAATACTGGAGCACCCCACCTCCCATACTTTCCACAATATGAAGTACATGTTTCACCTACTTCCCCCCTCACCGCTAACTGGATTGCCTTCGCGCTATACTAGCTAAAATGATTTCCAGCCTCCTAGTGCTATCCGCTGTTATTTCAGCTATCAAATAAATATTTCTTGAGGAAACACCCTTTTTAAGAAGTTGCTGAACATACGCAGCATCCGTACAGACATAAACAGCGGTATCCATATGCCCTGCCCAATCAGCGAAAAAATCACTAGTGTCTACAAAAAATAGAATATTATTTACCAAATGGTTTGAGGCTATATGCTGATCATGAATATAAACATCGAATACAATTATTTCACCCTTGTCTTCTTGATAGTTACGGTGAACTGCATGCCCAAAAGAAAGTAATCTATCACAGAACCTTTGAAGCTTTTCACTATCAGAAGTACATTGAATCATTAATTTGCTTATCGTTTCATATTCGATTCTTCCGTATCTACTACAAGTATCAAAGAGCGTAGCTGAAATCGCACAGACAACCGAAGGAAATTGCGAAACTTCTGCTATAAAAAAAACAGTAAGAGCCATATTTCTCATTACATGATAAGATGGTTCATCGAAAGTTACATAAATCCAATCATACTGAACGCGGTTCTTTTGTTCAAACAGACGATCTGTATTAGAAACAAGAACAATAACTTTGTCCCAGTCTTCAATCTCTTGCTGTAGAACGGTATTGAAATCAAAGACTGCAACTGATCTCTTATTTGCACTTGCTGAAGAGCTATTTGTGGACCATTTTTTTAATCCTCTTCTTAATTCATTTTCCAAATCCGTGCCACTCAGTTGAATAAAAATTGATACCTCTTTTTTAAGAAATAAGCGTCTCTCTTTTACTCTTTCAAGAGTTTGTCTGGCTTTTTCAGCAATTTTTAGTTCTTTTGCTTTCGCGGATAGACTATCACTATGTACTCTGTATTGATAATAAGAAGCAGGCTGGCCTAAATGAGTAAAGGAAAAGAACTCATTTCCTCTAATCCAATAGTCATAATCTTCAACACCAATCGAATCATTATAATTTCCAATTACAGACATAAACCTTTTATACAAAAAACTGGGACCAATAAAGTTGTCATGTACACGGGACAACAAAAAATCATCATCAGGTAGTTCAATTATACTGGAATCTATGGCGCTTTGGTTTTGGATCCGGAAGGATGATTGTGTATAATGCTGACCATGTTCATCAATTATTCGATAATCCGCATACACAAAAGTTTTCTCATGATTTTTTTCCAGAGTATATACTAATTGCTCTATATTAGTTTTCCCCATGATATTATCCGCCGATGTCCAGGAAAGAAATTCCCCTTGTGCAACGGAAAAGCCAGTGTTCAGTGCAATTGGTAAGCCAGCATGTTCTTGCCGTATATACCTTACTCTTTTATCATTTAAAAACTTTCTAAGTTGGTCTAAAAGATGCTCATCCGAACCATCATCGACGATAATTAGCTCAAAATTTTTATAAGTTTGATTCAGTACACTTTCAACTGCAAGGGATAAATATTCACTATGGTTGTATACAGGAAGAATAATGCTAACTAGCTCTTTTTGATTCTTTATTCCCGGAAATTTCACCTGTTCTTGGTTTATCTGAGGTTTTTTTTCGGGTAAAAAATTGACAACTTTCTTCATTGCTATCTTCATATCCTCTTTCGCCTTAGAAGGCAAGAGAGAAAAGGCGTGGCGCAAGAAACGATTTGTCGAGATATACAATAGTACCTTTTTGATTATTTTTCGGTTCATCGTTAGCCTTCCTGACTCTAAAATGTATAAAGCAGGAGAATTGCCTCTCTACGATAGAGAGGCAATTCATTTTCCACATACGATTATAATATTACTGAACGATACTGCGATACTGAAGTTATGGTTGATTCAGATACCTTTTCATATTCTTTTACAATTTGCAGTAAGTCGTAGTTTTCCAACACTTTTTCTTTCCCTTTCTTGCCTCTCTCTCTCCAAACGTCCTTTTCAGCGTACATGCGAAGGATCGCCTCTTTGAGCTCTTGAAAATTCTGTGTTGTTCCATTGAGTGTATAACTGTACAGAGTTTGATCATTTAATACAGCTACATCTCCATAGGCGTTTGGAATAATGATTCCAATATCTTCATTTTCCACTACATGTTTTGCTCCCCCAACATCTGTGAGTAATAGAGGTAGCTCAGCAAACATAGCCTCCGTCTTAGATATACTCCACCCTTCAATAATGGAAGGCATTAAAAAGACATCTGCTATTTTGAAGAGATCTTGGTTGTTGGCTACAAACCCAGTAAAAATAACGTTATTCTCTAGACCAAACTTTTCAATGCTCTCTTTACATTTTTGATAATAAGAATGGTCAAGTATATTGCCGCACATTAATACTTTGATATTGGGATGTTGTTTTACAACCTCGTTCATGACATGAATGGTTAAAAGTTGCGCCTTCCGACCATCGATAGAAGCCAGGTTCAATAATACATAATCATCTTCAGCTAAACCAAAATTGCTTCGGAAACTTATTTGTGGCTGCATAAATTTTTGTGTTAACCACTCAACACTTATTCCATTCGGTATAACTTTAATTTTATGAGCAGGTAAATTAACTCGTTTTACAGAATAATCCTTTACTTCTTGCGATACAGCAATATAAGAAGTAATATACGGATCTTGGTTTGCCAACAATGAAACATCTTCATTGGTAAACCAAACGTAAGAGTTGTGGAGAAAATGAATAACCGGAATATTTCTTGACCAGCACAATCTTGCTCCAAAAGTAGAGTAATGTTGATGAACAAGATGAATATTATGCTGCTGCAAGATATCTAAATACTCCACTTCTTTATTAGCCTCTGAAAGGATGATCACTGGATAGCCGAGTTCTTTACACCTGTCGGCTACTAATCCCCCCGTGTGGATGCAAGCTATAATCGGGTTATACTTTTCTTTGTCAATAGTTGTAATGACATTAAAAATAACCTCTTCTAACCCGCCTTTATCCAAGCTTAGGGCCTCTATCAGCAAATTAATTCGAGTCGGCTGATATAGACGTGCGGGTTCTTCAATTACACCGATTGCTTGTTTCTCGGCTTCTCTAGTATTTCGATAAAACAAAACATTATTAGCGAGTGATTCAAGCTTCTCGGCTTTATTTTCGGCTAGGAACCAATGTAAATATTTATCGACCAGACGTAAATCTATTTCTGTGCAAAGCAGCAGGTCCAATTCAGCCCCAATATTCTCTCCACGGGAATCCCATATCACATAAGGCAAGTTCCAATTCGATAATGATGTTCTGGTGAGAATTGGTTTGCCGGCATGCAGCAAAGCCTCTAGCGCCAGCTTTTTGTAAACTCTATCTCCTTCCAAAACAGGAAGAATAAACAGATCCATTCCCGAAAGATAGTAGTACTGCAAATCAGAAGGTTTATTACCTAATAAGTATACATTTGGCAAGTCGCCCAATTCTGCCTTGAAATCATAATCACTTTCTCCCTCCATACCTATGATAACAATATCGTACGAAGGACGTAATAGAGCTACATGCTTGATATACTCCACGTCAAAATGATTTTTTCTTAATGGTCCGAAATAGCCAAGTATCTTTTCGCCTGTCCCATTATAGTCCCAGAGATAATATTTGTTGTCACGAGCTTTTCTTATTATTGACGTTTTATCCAAGGATTCCTCTACAATAAAGATACGCTCGCATTCCGGACCTACACTTCCTTCATTACCTGTTTGCAATGTCCAATCCACAGATTCCTGTTCACCATTGAAACTAATAACAAAGGTTTGGTCAGGATATGTTTGTTTAACCCACTCTAAAGCACCCGTTTGTTTATCATAGGATTCATCCAGAAAAACCAACGCTTTCAGAGCCACTTTTTCATTATGAGACGCAAGCTCGTGAATATTAATCTTTTGGATGGGCAGTGGAAATTTTTGTAGCAAGTCAGCTTCCGCAACCAAATTCACATGGGTTTTGTTTTCATAGTATCCCCTTACAAGTTGCTGGGTGCCCAAGTGTAACTCCTTCCCTGCCAGAAAAAATACGTCAAATGGTACCTTATAATATTCCGTCCGTTGTTTGTGGTATTGTATCAACTTCGGTACATTATCATTGATGTGACTTTTGCCGAATTTTTCACTCAAGGAATTGGAGTGAACTCGATAATAATAAAGAGACTCTTCATGATCGTATCTCTTAACGGTAAATAATTCATTAATCCGCAGCCAATAATCATAGTCTTCAGTTCCAACCAAGCATGGATCGTACTCACCGATTATCTTGGCTACATGGCTTCTGTACATAAAGGAGGCGCCAATAAAATTATCTTCTATAAGACCCAATGTTTCTACAGATTTAGGTAGGCTCATCAGGTTAGAACCTTTCGGGATCTGATTGTGATATCTATGATCGGTTCCAATAAGCGGGTACCCGTTCTCATCGATTAACTCATAATTTGCGTATACAAGGTCAACATCAGGATTTACCCTCATAAACATCACTAGCTTTTCGATCATCTCGGGTTTACAAATATTATCAGCCGACGTCCACGTGAGTAAATCCCCTGTTGCTTGAAAAAAAGCGTTGGTTAAAGCACGTGGAAGCTTTTGATTTCGTTGCGTCAGGATTTTGATTTTAGGGTGATTTACATATCTATCTAAAACTTTTTCTATCCCGTCAGTTGATCCGTCATTCAAAATAATCAATTCAATGTTGGGGTAAGTTTGCTCTAAGACACTTTTAATAGACTTATCAAGCATATCCGCATGATTATATACAGGAAGAATTACACTGACTTTTTCGTGTGAATAACTCTGAAAATATGCCTGTTTTTGTTCACGGTTGTTAGTTAAAAGGTTCAACGACGGCAAGACAACAGAGGCAGCTATCTCATTATGTGCCGAAAGCTGATTTGACTCCCCGCTCTTAGGTACAATTAGTTTTTTCTCTGGATAAACCGTGTAGTACAACCTAGACAAATGTGGCTTTAGTTTCTGCTTCGTTTCAGGAGATACCTTTTGTTTACCGTACTCAAAACCAGTCTTCAGTGCGCGCTTCACTAACTTTTTGCTCATTTTAACAGACTTTATCAGGATAGACTTATTACTCTCAAGTAACATGATTGTTTTATTTCTTTCATCCAATAGTGAAAGTAACCGCTCTTGCTCAGTTTTCCTCCATGCGTTTTCCGCGACTACATTTTCAAACCTTACGATAAGATCGTCCAACCTTTTTTCAGCTAATAGCGTGTCTTCATGTAATTTTCCGTTTAAAATTTCGATTTCTTTTTGAAGTAAGAGTAGCTGCTTCTCCTGGTTCGTCTTTTCCGTCACTAAATCAGAAAGCCTACTTTCATGGTCACTTTGAACTTCAATTAGCCTATTTTCCATCTCGCTTCTTGATTCTTCGAACTTAGTCCATGAATCATCTAATTTAACCCGTGATTCTTCTAATTTATCCCGTGATTCTTCTAATTTAGTTCGTAATTCCCTTAGTTCGGTGTTTACGAGGTTATTACGTTGTTGCAATTCATTATTTTCGGTTTCTAAACGTTGATTTTCTTTATTTTTGTCTTCTAACAATAACAGCAACCTATCCTGTTCCGATTTTCTCCAAGTAAGCTCTTCTTTGAAATGGGACATTTGTTCTTCTTGTTTTAACTGTGTTGAACGAAATATCTCATTCTCTAAAAAACGATGCCTAGTTCTCTCCATCTCCAAGAGTTTTCTCATTTTTTGGGCCTCTTTCACATTCCATTCAAAAGCCCTTTGCCAATGAGAGAGTCCATACGTCATTAAGGACACCAATTTTTTCCCAAACGCGTCCTTTCGAATAAACAGTTCATTATCATTATGAAGGCGGAATACATTAGAATTAGAATAGCTACTGGCCGCTCTCTCGGATTGAATATCGCTAATTTCTTTACTTAGAAGCTCTATTAAAGACGGGAGTATGTGTGACACTTCTTCATTAGCATAGATATGCATGATCTTTGAATATAGGGATGCTGACCCGTATTCAAATCCATAGTGCATGTAGTTAATAATATAAATCCAAAAAGCAATGACATCATTTTCTTGCATGTCATCAGAAAAAGGTACTGCATCTTGCAAATCAATCCAAACCGCTATTTTCTCTGTGGTATAGATCGCATTGAACGGAAATGGATCTCCATGACAGAGTTCATTTTTATGAAGATGATTCAAACCTTTTGCCAGATCCAGTATCACAGTGTACATATCTTTAGCAGTTATTTGGTTGAACTGATCTTCTGTTCCCTTTAGCCAAGCTGGGGTCATATTCATATCAGCTAGGGGGGTACCCTTTAAAATAGGGACTCGAATAGAGCAAGTACACGCATCCTCAATCGTTAATACGTTATTATGTTTTTGTTCTTTTAATTTTTTAAACAAATGAATTTTCTCTGCTGGATCGAATGGAGTAAAGGCACCTAATACATGATCCGCATTTCTTTGTTTATTCGATATACTTATCCATAATGAATCTTCTGCAGTTAAAGCGTAACTGTTGATAGTTCCAAGTTTAACTGGCTCCCATAATTCGGGGAGCGTTTTTAAAATACATTGATCGCCGCAATATTGAATAGCTATGTCGTCACGTGTAATGAATCGATTCTCTTGCAAAATTTCCTGTCTCGCAATCTTAAACATTTCTATCCCCCAATCCAGTCTATATTTCAATTCGATAAAGATTTCTTATAAACCCGTTTGCTCCTACAGTAAAGCAGATAGGAGTGACTGTATTTACTTTCGCTACATCAACGAACCATCTTGGAAAATTATATCCATCCGGATAGTAGTTTATAGGTTCATTCTCAGGTCCTTCAAAATATATTATGCGATTCGAGTGTTTGCAAAATTGGTGTAGAATCTCAATAATTTCTGCATCTTCTTTCTTACCAATTCCTGTTTTGGCATACCCGTTAAAAAAGTGGTGAACAACATTAAATAATAGGATGATGTCATATCGATCGCTAGTGTTTTTTATATAGTCTTCAATATCTGCTTCTATAAAGCGAGCATCAGTATTATAAATCGTATTGTTTTTTTGTGCTGTATCGAGACAAGGTTCAGCATAAAAGCCCTGTACATTGGGAGCAGCGTTATTATCAATACCTACGACTGTATGCCCCAAAGCCGATAAAGTATGAGAGAAAAAACCGATATTGCAACCCACGTCCAATATTTTCTGTTGTTTTAACCCTAGAACTTCCAAATCGTGGATAATCGCCAATAGTCTATCGAAACATACTCTTTCCCAATTCGATTCCTTGTTACTGATCAGCGACAATATCTGTGTATAATTCCCCTGTTTAAGTAGCTTTATATGTAAATCATCAAAGAATAGCGGTTGATACGTCTTCATCGGTGGAGTGACATCTCCTTGTAAGAGATAGTTCCTGGTATACTTACAAGTCCAGGTATAAATGTCTGTCCATAGTTCAAAACAACCCGAAAGACAATTCCATTATAAACCTTGTCACTATAGGAGCCTTGAACAGGTATTCGCAATCCAAATGCTATATTATAGGTCCCTGGGGATAGAGCCATGACGTGATCGAATTCGATTCGGACAGTCGTTCCTTTTTTTTGTGGCGGTAAAGAAATCCCCTTGAAAAATGAGTTCAGAGCGTAAATTTCGATCCCTTCCTGATTACGAACTACGATTCCAAATTCACTTTCCATGTCACACTCTTCTTCAAAGTGGATATAAGCAACAACTTTACATGGTTCACCATGTCTTACCGTATCGATCTCGTTTCCTTCCTCATCGACAATATACGCATCAATATATTTGGCTACTCCATCTCCAAAACGCTGGGTTACTCTTTTCTCAAAAGGAGGCTGCATCGTCGATTGGATATCCATTTCGTCTAATTTCGGTCTAGTTGCAACTGTATCATAATTACTGTTTGCTAAAGAAACCTTTGAGTACATGTCAGCCGACCTCATGGAATCTCCTTCAAATAAGAGCTCACCTTCCTGAATGAGAATACATTTGTCGCATAATGCTTTAACTGTTTCCATAGAATGACTGACAAATAAGAGTGTCACACCTTTTTTCTTCAATTCATTTAACTTGTCAAAGCACTTTGCTTGGAAAAACATGTCTCCTACACTCAATGCTTCATCAACAATGAGTATTTCAGCATCGATATTTACTGCGACTGAAAAAGCTAAACGTACAAACATTCCACTTGAGTAGTTCTTGACTGGTTGATCGATGAATTCGCCTATATCAGCAAAAGATAGAATTTCATCTAACTTTCCATCCATCTCTTCTTTCTTTATACCATATATGGAACCATACAAGTAGATATTCTCACGACCGGTAAAATCAGGATTAAAACCCGATCCCAACTCTAATAAAGCAGCTACTCTCCCCTTAACCCATACATCTCCAGAAGTAGGACTAAGCGTACCCGCAATTATTTGTAATAATGTACTTTTTCCCGAACCATTTCTTCCAATAATTCCAACAGTCGTCCCTTGTGCAACCTGAAAAGAGATATCACGCAATGCCCAAAACTCTTTATAATATTTTTTCTTCTTTCCAAATACAATTTGTTTAAGTCGATCTGAAGGTTTATCATACATGTGGTAGCACTTAGAAATCTCTTTCACATGAATTGCTATATTAGATGACATCGGCAAAACCTCTCCTTGTAACCATGAACCACGCATAACAAGCAATCAAAAAAACAAAACCACCGGCAATCCAACCTGTTAATAGTAATAAATCAGGCATAACCCCATTGAAAACAGTATCTCGAAATACCGATATCAGATATGTAAGCGGGTTTAGGTTCATGTAATATTGAAATTCTTTAGGCACTGCAGTTACTGGATAGAAGACAGGAGTTAAGAAAAACAGCATATTTACAACAATTCCAACGCTCTGTGCTACGTCTCGTATATAAACCCCAAGTGAAGCCAGTAAATAAGAGATACCTAAACTGATCATAATTAACGGCAGTAAAACAATAGGCACCATAAAAATAGTTGGCGATATATAATCGAGCAGAATGTACTGACCAATCACAAAGATTGTAAAAGATATAAGAAAATTCGTAAGTACTGAAAACAAAACTGAAACTGGTAAAACTTCTAAAGGAAAAATGACTTTCTTCACGTAATTACTATTATTAATAATCAGCGAAGGTGAGCGATTTGCCAGTTCACTAAATATATTAAAAACAATTAGCCCCGAAAATAACATCATAGCAAACTCGGATGTTGACTGCCCGCCGTTAGTACCCCATTTGGCTTTAAAAACAACAGAAAAAACAAAAGTATAAATAGTGAGGAGAAATAAAGGGTGAATAAAGGACCATAAGATTCCCAGATAAGAATCCTTATACTTCGCCTGAATCTCACGTATAGCCAAATTTTTTATTAATAGTCTTTGCGACCAACAAGTTTTTGCAAAAATAACCGGGTTCAGAAATCTCATGAAGGATATGGAATCTGAGTTATATCTATTTTGCAAAGTAAAACTCATCACCTTTCACATAGTTTTGCATCTTTTCACTTGATAAGTGTGACTATCAACAAAAAACAGTAAGCCATTGGATAGTCATTATTATACCTTGTCTTAACCAATCGCTATCTCTTGTTATGGCGGCACAATTATACCATGTTACCTGTCTAGCCACACTGTAGCCCCAGTTAAATACAATATTTACAATTTGGAATATGAATCAAGCAGGCCTTAAGGCTGCTGCACTACAATCCCCCGATACTCCACAACCCTCTGCGCAAAATCAGCTCGTTGCATCATCAACGCCTTGGTAATAGTAGTAGCCTTTTCGTTTTGTCTCGTGGCTTCATATGCTACAACTAGTAGTGCTTGCGCATCAACTGTGAGTTTGGGATCACTTACCGTCTTCAGTATTTCAATACCCTGTGGATAATGACCGAGTATCATATAAGACTGTCCTATAAAAAAATACGTACTGTTCGCCAATTCAAGAGGCCGCTTATCAGGAATATCTTTCATCTTAAATTTCTCGATTTTCGTTAAATAGCTCTCATAATAACTTAACGACTTTTTAGCTAACATCAACGCTTTTTCGTTGTCATTCAACTTAGCAAAATCAGCTGCTAGCTGTGATTCCAAGGTAATAATACGCTCAATATATTCGACGTTGAACGGATCACGTTCCACCGCAGATTCATAGTACTGAATGGCTTTCTCCCAGTCATTTAGAGTCACATATACATTCCCCACGTAAAATAATACTTTGGCATTTTGAGGCTCCAGTGCTTCTGTTACGTGTAACCTTTCAATCGATTTTAATTTCCACTCCTCGTTCCCTTCATTTCTAAACTTAGTAGCATAAACATTGGCCAAATTTAGTTGATAATCTGTTTGATAAGGATTGAGGGCCACTGTCTTTTCAAGAATAGATTCAGCCTCATCAACCAACATCTCACCTTGTGTATCAGCTACAGTATCTTGAGCTAAATAGAATCTTAACGAATAAAAACCAAACACAAGAACAAATGCAGCCGTAAATGACAAGATCAATCTAACAACCACTTTACTAGAAAAATTATTAGATGATTGTTCGCCTGAGAAAGAAACAACCGATGGAACTCCTATAGCAAGCAACCAAAAAGCAACAAACCATACAGTCCCATAAGAAAAGTCAAAATCTATGAAACCATGCATGAATATCATTGCTAAGGCTGGAAGCACAGCTATTGTTAGTACCTGCTCTTCTTTTTCATTTTCTTTATAAATCCGTAGAGAAACTTGGTAAACCAAGAATGCAAATACCAAGAAAAAGATGATTAATCCTAACCAACCGGTACTTAACAAGACTTCCAAATAGCCGTTATGAATCTCATTATTAAAATACGGCAATTCTTGATGTCTAGGATAGAGAATCTTCCATCCCTCACCACCAACTCCTAATAGAGGTGCCTCACTACTGAGCTTGAATGCATCTTGATATACATTCGTTCTCCCTAACAAGCTGGCAGTTTCCCTATTAATATCCGATACCCGATCCTGTAAACTGCTTGGCAATTGCTGATATACCAGTCCACCGCTCTTTATATCTAATACCAATAATACTCCTATAATAATGATGGCACCTGGAAAAAGGAACCTTGCAAACTTTTTATCTCCAAAGCTAGTGAAAAACGATTTTCTATCCAATACTGCTCTGATTAATAAAATCAACATTAGCACCACAAAAGTAGAAACAAAGAAAGAAAGCATGCCCGGATTAACTGAGCCTTGCCCCACCTGCATAGTAATTTGTCGAAATACAATGAATGAAGCAGCACCTGAAAGGGCTGAGTATATTATGTATGTAATCTGTTCCTTGCCTTTCAGTAACAAAAGTCCGATAAACCATGCCAACGGAAAAACAAGTAGAGATCCACGAGAGTAAGAATGTAATAAGCCTACACCGTATGCGACCAAAGGTAAGCTATACAGTATAGTAGACCAGATAGGGAGGTTCTTCTTCGTCAAAACTACCAGTGCATAAAGCCAGAAAGCACATATAACCGTGGCGAAAGTATTGGCATATTGGAAAGTGCCAGTTAAACGTTCAGCAAGCATAAGGTCCTTGAATTCAACCCATCCCCACATACCAAAAATGGCAAAGAAGGAAATCCATATCCCAGACAATTGAAACACTATCGAAAATACTTGCTCTAGTTTCTTTGATTCGTCTGCTTGTTTTGTCCAAACTAACATGACAAACATGGAAGAATAGGCTAACCATCGAAAGATGTTGTCAAACGCTCCACTTGGTGTCGCTGCATTAGTCAATGATAATAGATACGTCAATGGTATTAAAAACACAACTAAATATGGCAGCATAGCCTGCTGTGGCTTCTTAATAAAAATCCTAACTGCATTCACTATAAAAAGCACTGCCAGAATTACTTCTATTAAATAAAAATCTGTATCAAAAAATAATCCCCGTAGATACGGAGTATAAATAAATAGTACACAAAGAACACATACGCTTATTAGACTTAATACACGTCCCATTACAACCTCCGAACTAAAAATGATCGAGTCAAAATAATTTCTATTCTTCTACCTGAAAGTAATCAACGAGTACTTTGTGAAAAGACATATTCATTTTATCACACCCATTTCCTAATTGACACGATTTGACACGACCATAAAATAAACAGATATCTAGCTATTTGGACCTAACTTTATTACCTAGTAAAAAAAAGAGGCAAAACTGCAAGTAGACCGGTACAAAAAGTCCTTGCAATTTAAACCTCGTTGAAATCAATTACTTTTTAGATTCAAGCTCTTTAACAACATTAGCTACTTCAACTTTGGTGTTTAATCCTTCAGGAGCAAGTTCCAGATACTTTTTCATATTTGTTACCGCTTCTTGTTTTTTGTTTAATTGCATATACCCAAATCCGATAAAACGGTACGCTTCAAAATACTTAGGGTCACTTGAAATCTCTGATAAGACTTTTATCGATTCTTCAAATTGATTTTGAACAAAGTAGATTTGTCCGAGTTTAAATTTAAGATCTGCAAAATCTGGCTTTACTTGAAGGCCTTTGTTAGCAGTAAGAAGCGCATTGTCAAAATCCTGATTATACATTTGAATTGCTACAATATTGTTATAGCCTTCAATCATGTCTGGTGACTTTGTAACTGCATTTTGATAATAACTCAGTGCTTTACTGAGATCATTTTGTTTCCGAGAGATATTACCCAGGTAGTACTCATAGACACCATTTGAAGCGTCAAGCTTTACACATTCCTCAAATGCTGACTTTGCTTCATCCATTTTTCCAGAGTTGTAAAGAGCTAATGCAGCATCAAATTTTTCCTTACCAGGATTTGAAGTTTCAGACTTATTTTCTTGAGCTATAGGTGCAGGTGCTTCGGTTTCCTTTGCACATCCAGAAATAACAACTAAAGACAATAGGAATACAGCCACTAAATATACGTACTTCATGAACGTTAGGTCCTCCATATTCTAGAAAATACTGAGATACCATTCTATATTAGCACATTCCTATAAATTAGTTGCTGAAAACAAAAAAAAAGAGCCTAGTAATAGGCTCTTTTTAATGCTCATTAGTTAGCAGTGATTGGTGTAGTGTTAACTTTGAGCGTGTTGCCTTGAACATCTTTAGTGTTCAGGTCAGACTTGTAAGTAGCAACAGTTACAGTTTGTGTAGTGTTGTACTCAGGCAGAGTCAAAGTGACTTTTTTGTTGTCACCAGACACAGGTCCAATGTATGTTGCGTCAACAACAGTTCCGTTTACTTTTACAACGAAGTCGTCCAAATGAGCAGCGTCATTTGCAACTACAACATCTTCACTGAAAGTCAGTACCAAGGAAGTAGAAGACTCTTTCTTAGCAGAAACGAGTGTTGGGTCTACGTTGTCAGTGAAGCCATTAACAACGATGTCTTTGCTAGCTGCGTTCAGCTTGCTGCCATCTGCAGCAACTACGCTATCAGCGATGGACAGCAACGCACCACCGGTAGAAGCAATTGTCTCGTCTTGCAGTTCGATTTTAACAATTTGCTTGTTAGTATCGAAGTAGATCGCATTAGCTTTGATCGCTTGACCGTTGAGTTTGTAGTTAGAAGCAACAGCTGCAGCTGCAGCCATGTCTTTACCAAAGTTGATGGTAATTACATTGTTAGCTACAGAAATAGCAGAAGTCAAATCGATCTCGCCTTGAGCAGAACCGGACTTAACAATGCTTACAGAAGCAGCAGCGTTAGGATTTTGACCAAGGTCTTTCACAGCCCCTGCTCCGAAATCGATTGTGTAAGTACCAGCGTCGATAACACCAGCTGCTGTTTCAACGGAATTAGCATCTACTTCAACGATAGTATTCTTACCGTTAGCATCAGCTACTACGTTAGCAGAAGTGATCGATTTTTTCACGCCATCTTTGTCTTTCAAGACAATCTTAGTAGCGTCTACAGTTGTGGTCAATTCTTCAGAGAATTGAACTTGGAACACTTCGTTAGCTGGTCCAGTCGCTGCTTTGTTAACTACTTTACTGAAGCGGTTAACGATTGTAGGAGCTGCACCATCTTTAGACAGAGTCACAGTGGAAGTGAACTCGTTACCAAACATGTTGTTGTTCAGCGCTTTAAAGCCGTTAACTGTTACAGTCAGATTAGTAGTGGTTTCAGTATCACCATATACTTTTACTTGACCGTTGTCAGCTACAGTTACATAGTACTCATCATCCGTACCAGCACCGTCTACAGGTGCGAGGGTAGAAATCAAAGCATAGCCGTTCTTCTTAACAGAAACAGCATTCGGTACAGATACTTCTTTATCGAATACTACTTTGAATCTGTACTCACCAGCAGCTTCTACTTTCGTTACAGTAGGAGCAGCTGCATCGACAGTAACTTCAAATGTTTTTGTCAGGTAAGATGCATTGTTAGGTGTAGGAGCTTGAATGTCCTTCACGTTAGCAAATGCAATAGTGTGTTGACCAGCAGTCAAGCCAGTAGCAGCACCTGTGAGCGTAATTTCTTTAACCGCAGGGTTAGTAGAAGGAACGTTCACGTTTTTGTTATCAATTGTGATCAATCCGATAGAACCTACATACTCATCGAAGGAAACAACTACGTCATTACCTTTAACTTGTACAGACTTAACAACTGGAGCAGCAGTATCTACGAAGGAGAATGTTTTCGTCTCATCCTTCTCCAAACCGCTCAGGTTTTTGTTCAGAACTGTCTTTTTAACAGTTACGGAAACATAGTCACCAGTTTTGAGTGGGTTTGTCAAAGCGATAACTGCTTTCGTTTTATCAGTGCTATCAACAGTTGTAGTAAAAGCAGTTACTACGGAGTTGTTGACTTTCACTTCATAGTTGGATTCGTCTTCAGCAGTTACTGTATCCAACTCGTCGTCGAAATCAACAACGATTTCTTTCGCGTTCAGAGCATCTACAGCATCAACTTTCAGTTCGCCCGCAGGACCTGGAACTGCATCTTTGCGAGGGTCGTAAGTTGCACCGTTAGAACCATCGAGGTTAGATTTCGTATAAACGCCTTCGAAATCAGTCTCTTTCAGGTCTCTCTTAACTTTGCTGAACTCACCGTTCATGATTTCGCGGAGGCTTGCACCTTTACCGTCGAAGTCAACGTAGATCAGTTTGTCGAAAGCAGTTACTTTCATGTCAGCTGCAAATTTTGTTTTACCTGCATCTGTCAGGTTGAACAGGTCACGCAATTCATAGTATCTGTCTACATCTCCACCCAAATAAACACCAGATTTTGGTGCTGCAAAAGCGGAAGAAGCCATGCTAGCAACTACTGTAGCAGAAAGGATGGAAAGAGCTACTTTTTTATTCACGTACTACCCCTCCGTAAGTTTGATAGGAAGTCTCTATTTTTTGTGAGTGAGTATGTAATGAACAGCGGAGAGAGGTGACTCCCTCCGCTGTTCGACTCACGTAAAAGACTTTAACTCACAAAATTATTTTTTGAAAGTTACGTTTGCTTTGTCAGTGTCGCCTTTTTCACTTGTTACAGTGATTACACCAGTAGTAGCATCTGTTTTGTCAGTAGAGAATTCGAATACGATTTCTCCGTTGCTTACTTTACCAGTGAAGGTTTCGCCGCCAACTTTGATAACTGCGTTATCAATCTCGGATTCTTTACCGGATTTGATTTCTACAGTTACAGAGTAAGAGTTTACTGGACCGATAGCGAACTGTTTACCAGTTGCGGAGTCAGCAATAGCATCCCATTTACCTGGGTTTGGAGTATCGCCTTTTTCTTGTTTCAAGAACGCTTCCGCTTCATCTTCCCAACCTTCTTTATCTACTTCATCTTCGTCGGAAATGATCAATACGTAGTCGTACTTGTTACCAGAAACGTCGGAGCTATCGATAGCAACGATGTAGTCGCCTTTGCTCACGCCGTCTACGCCTTCCAGATCATCGAAGATGTCCAGGAATGCAGTAGAAGATTTAGTGGAGATAGTGGATTTTTTGTCATCAGCATCTTTAACGGTGATGGTGTTGCCATCTACGTTAGATACCAGACCCACTTTGATTTTGTCGATGCTAGCATCTTTCCACTCGTCTTTGTCAGCGATCTTAGCGAGCATTTTCTCGTCGGAATCTTCGAGGTTGTTGTTAACTACTTCAACAACATCGTCCACAACTACTTCATCGTTAGTATCCAATTGGAATGCGATGAAGTCGCCGCGTTTGATACCACGATCGTCTTTCAGATCTTCGGAATCTTTGTCCAATGGGTAAGTTTTCAATTCGACTTTGTCACCGGTTTTAGTGAGAACTTGGATAGTGTCATCTCCACCGGATCTTCCGTAATCCCAAACCATACCGTATTGGGCATCGCCACCCAAACCGTCACCTTCAACTACGAAGATTGCTTCAACTTCATCTTTATTTTCGTCAACTGTGTAGTATACAGTCAGATCGTCTTCGTCTGCGATGTTTTTGAACTTCGTAGCTTTAGCGTTTTTCAGTTCAGGACGTTTGTTAGCGTCTTTGATCTCGCCAGTCATGTCGAAGATCGCAGTATCATCATTTACTTCGTAGTCGTCAACCATTTCATCGTCTTCGTCAGCAAGTTTGTTCCAGTCAGTTCCAGAAGAACGAATCAGATCTGTTTTCAGGATACGAACTTTTTCTGCTTTACCTTCTTTGTCAAGTTCAACTTCAAGCAGAACGTTGCTGTCGTCTTTCTTAGGTTGGAGAAGCTCTTCCAGTTCGCTCTCGTTACCGTTTTTGTCGAAGTTTTTGCCGTTTACATCATAGATGTCTTTAGCTTCCAACTCAACATTCACTTTTTTGCCTTTTTGAGTCAATACAGTGAATTGCCATTTGTCTTTACCATAGTCATTGTAAGCTGCACGAGTAACGATTGCTTTTTGTTTGCGATCGTCGATTGGATCCTTAGTAGTTACGTGACGAACACGACCAGAAGCATCCAGGTACAGTTTTACTGTTTCACCGTCAAGATCTTTGATCAGATCCCAGTTGGATCCATCAGTATCTTCAACGTCTTTGTTTCCGTTATCGGAGTAAGTAGCACCTTTGTAGATACGGTATGTTTTGTCTCCAACAGTCAGACGGTAGTCGTTGCTGTTACGCATAACAACTTTGTCTACTTTACCTTCTACAATCGTGTCAGTAGCGAAGATCAGGAACTTGTCTTCGTCACCTTCTGGATAGTAAACGCTGTAAACCATGTTTTCTTTCAGATCGCTGAATTTAGCTGGTTTACCATTGAGGAATACGAGGAAGTCTTTACCTTCATCTTTGTTTTCCAGCTCATTGAACTTGTCGTTGTCAATGTTCGTGATCTTTTTCTTTTCAACATCGACTTTGCTGATCACTTCAGAACCATACTTGCGACCTTCGTCAGTTTGGTTCATAGTTTGATCGTCGATTACGTGCATGTAAGCAATTTCGTTGTTGTCATCCAGAACAACTTTCACACCAAAAGTGAAGCCATCGCCATCTTTGATGATTTCTTTCAAACCGTCAACTGCATCAGTGTAACGTTTGAAGTTGTAAGTAACAACAGTGTCTTTGTTCAGACGGTAGGATTTCTCGCTAGCATCCAAAATCAGTTTCAGATCTTTCAGATCGGAGTTGCTCAGATCTTTAGCATCGGAGAACTTTTTGCCTTTCAGTTCCCATTCGCTCACACGGTCCATGATAACTTCTTCGTCTGTGGAACCTTCCATCCAAACGATTACGTCTTCACGGTCGTCTTTGATCCACACTTGTACGTGTTGACCAGCGAATTCGTTAGAGTTGATACCGTCAGCTACTTTGTAAGTAGTGTTGCCGATACCAGCATTTTTACCATTCAAAGTTACTTCGTTAGCTTTGATTTTGCCCAAACCGATAGCAGGTACGTTTGTTACCAGTGGCAAGTCATCGCCGTCACGGCCAGCTTCTTGAGCCCATTCCATGTCACGAACAGTAACTTTCAGGTACTTAGTCAAGAGGTTTTCGTTTGTTACCTCATAAGTAGCTTCAGTACCGTATCCTTTACGCTCCATCAGGTCTACACGAAGAGCGTTGTCGAGCATTTTGAAGATGTCGCCACGAACTGCTGCATTGTTAGGAGAAGTGATGCTTCTAGCAATGTTCAGCTCGGAAGCTTTGGAGATCATGCTGTTAGGCCATACACCTTTAACTGCTGGCTCATAACCCAGTGCACGAACGATCATAGTTACTGCTTCAGCATAAGTAACTTGGTTTTGTGGTTTGAAAGATTTGTCCGGGAAACCTTTTACGATCTCTTCGCCGGAAGCTACGTTTACGAAACCAGCAAACCAATCAGAAGATTTAACGTCAGTGTAAGTATTGCTGAATTGTGCCAATTTCGCACCTTGCTCCAGTCCGCGAGCGCGAACGATCAGAGTAGCGAACTCTGCACGAGTGATAGTTTTGTCTACACCGTATTCGCCGTTGCCATAACCTGCTACCAGGCCAAGAGCTTCCAGACGTTTTACGGTTTTTTCCATTTCAGCGTCCATTTTAGGAGCTGTAGTTGTTGCTGCTTCTTCTGCTGCGAAAGCCATTGGAGCAACAGTAAGTGCGAGTGCACTAGCCAATACACTGTTAACGACCTTTTTCATAACCTTGTGTTCTCCTCCTCTAGTATAAACAAATTGTTCTTGGGGAATATTTGATGTTAATCTATCTTTCTTTTTAAAGCCCGAATCCTGCAAGCGCGTGTCACCTCCTTTCGCAGGAAAGCCTCGCTTTTTGTGTTAAAAATCTCTAGTATATTCAGTATTGTGTAAAATGCAACAATCACTAGTGTAACACAACTGCTAGAATTCGTGAATCTTTTTTACACAATTCCCCGTTTTTCGTGTGACATCCTATTAAACGCCTGAGCGAATCAAAAGTTGCGGCGCCTTCGAAAAAAAATTAAAGTTTTTTCGTGGTTCGTTATTCACCTGTCCATTATGTACGAAGTGACATCCGCCACAATCCGTATTATAGGGGACATATGGCGGGCTGTCACGACTGAACCTTTTTCCAATTGGATTCGAAAGCTTACAAATCTTGTTTTCAGTTAGTTACCCAGAGCTGTTTCAAAAGCTACAACAGCCAGGTTGTATGACAATACAGCCTTTTGGTACTCGTTCTCGCTAGTAGACAACGCTTCTTCGGACTGGATAACCTCCAAAGTAGTTGCGAGCCCATTTTCAAAGCGCAGATTTTTCAGGCGATAGCTCTCCGCAGCAGAATCCTTTGCAGACTTACGGAACTCAATCCCTTCTCTTGCCGCATTCAGGTTGAGATATGCTTCTGTTACATCTTTGATAACAACACGCTTTTGCTCATCGATAGCAAGCTTGGCTTTTTCCACATTATTGCGCGCCTGTTGACCTTGAAGAGTAGATACAGCCAAATACTCATCGATCAGCTTCACGTTCAGTTCAGCCAGCTTGAGCTCTTCTTCTGCTCTCGTAATTTCTACCCGGTTGGAGAGTGCCTGCTCCTTGGCTTGCTCGTTCGTCAGCTTAATAGGGGCCGTTTGCTTATTCGATGTGACGAGCTTCCATTCTTTATTTAAATCTACTCCGAGGAAGTCATTTAGATCCATAAGGGCAATTTCCACAGCGTTTTCTGCAGACTTCAATTGTGCTTTTGCCGCTGCTACTCCCATCTCTGCTTCCAAAACATCTGTTTTTGCATTCGTTCCCACATCGAATGCAGCCTTTGCTACCTTCAGCTGTGCTTCTGAACGCGCCAAGCTTTGTTTCTTCAAGTTCAAATCATCTTGAGCAAAAATCAGCTTGTAATAGACATCTTGTGCCCCTAGCTTTGTTTTTGCTTCAGCTGATTTTACGTACAGTGCATTGAGCTTTTTGTTCACTTTCCCATTCTCGTTTGTCACATATTTGCGTTGTGCATCTTCCAGCGTTTCAATCGTACTGCTTGGCATTTCAGAGTTACTTACATAAGTAAGTGACTGATTAATGTCTGCATTTTTTGCATCCAGACGTGTCTCATTAAGCTTAGCATTTGACTTCAGAGCCTGTTCAACGGCTTTTTCCAAAGTCAGCTCCTCACTTGCAGCAGCCTCAGTAGTAGACTGGCTCCCTGTACCGGTTTGTGTTGTTGTTTTATCATTTGATGCTTGTACAGTCGTAGGTGCCTTTGTTTGATCGGAGCCTGTATTCGCAGATGCCGTCAAGCTTCCTGCGCCTAGTGCTGTTGTTAATACTGCCGCCAAACTGATGGACATCCATTTCTTTTTCGAATATGGAAAATTCACTGAATTCCACTCCTTTATTTTATATTGAGCATAAAATTATTAACCACATTAAATATGTGGTTTGTCCCAAGATCACTATATCACAGAGTTATACTTCTCACACGCAAAATTATGCCATACCAGCATTTTCATAAGGGAATCATAGATAGCTCCTCCCTTTCCTTTTTTATTCCAGAAGCACCACATAGAGTACTACGATTATGTGTCAAAAACATTTCAGTGTTCGCCAACATTTCTTTTGCATGCTATCCTTTTCTTGAGGTGATTGTACGATGCTTACGCAATACAAAACTATCGCTGGCTACGGTGAGGACTATATCGTTATTGAACGCTCCCGTTTTATCGGATATGCCAAGCGGGTTACAACCGAAGAAGAAGCGACAGCGTTTATCGCGATGATAAAAAAGAAGCACTGGGATGCTACCCATAACTGTTCCGCTTTTGTCATTGGCGAAAACGATCAAATTCAGCGATCAAGTGATGACGGGGAGCCCAGCGGTACAGCTGGCAAACCGATTCTCGAGTGTATCAAGAAAAACGGTGTTAAGGATACGGTCGTCGTCGTCACTCGCTATTTCGGCGGAATCAAGCTTGGGGCTGGTGGACTCGTTCGGGCTTACACAGCAGGAACGGTTACTGCACTTAAGGCTGCGAAGATCGTGGTGCATACCCTGCATCAAACGATTTCTGTCAGCGTCGACTACACGTGGTGGGGCAAGGTAGAGAACGAACTACGTCTAGGCGAACATCGCGTGAGTGGTACGGATTTCACAGACAAGGTTACCGCGCATGTATTGATTCCTGAGGGCGAACAGGATGAGTTCGTCGCGCGAATGGTCGATTTGACGAATGGACAAGCTCAGATCGTGCTCGGAGAAAAGGAATATGTGGAGGTTCCGGTGGACGCGGTTGGAGATGTGGAAGAAGAGTAATTTCTCAACGAAAAAAGCTGAAGAGGCGGATGACCTCTTCAGCTTTTCTTCTATTATATATAGCGAAATATATTCACTTACTGCTTAGGCAGTTTTTTGAGTTGGACCATCACACGTACTGTGATAACAGCCATCTCTGCACGAGTCAAATTATGAGTAGGCTTGAAGCTGTAGGTTGGCTTTTTCACGGATGGGTCATTGACTTCACCGTTCATCAGCTTACCTTTGCTGACAGCCAGCACAGATGGAGCTGCATAGTAACTCACATCTTTCGCATCTGTAAACATTTTATTCAATGCCACTTTGGATGCATCGAGCGTAGCCAATTTCATGTTGAGCGCACGCGCAATCATGATTGTTGCTTCTTCACGCGTCAGTGAATCATCTGGGCGGAAGTAGCCTGGCTGTTTTCCACGAATAATCCCAGCGCGAGCAGCCGTCTCGATGTACTTGTACTCATAATCCCACGAATTCCGATTAGGACGGACATCCGTGAAGGTAGGCTCTAAAGGATCACGTTCATTGCTATCCTTATATGGACCTGCGTTAATTGGCAGTGCCAACGCTTTTACCAGCATCGTTGCAAATTCGCCGCGTGTCATGTCACGGTTTGCACCAAAACTGCTTCCACTGTATGCTGGCATAATGCCTTTTGCATACAATGTCTCAATCGCATCACGGGCAAAATCATGGGAAACGACATCATCGTATGATTCTCTTGTTTTCATGACCATGTAATATCCAAAACCATGAAACGGTACCTGTATGCTCTTCTTACCAGTATCCACTACGCCACTAATGTTTTTCCATTCGTCACCATTGTGATAGAAAACAGTTAGAATGTTATTCGCTGCGTTTACGATGGAAGGATCGTATTTGATGGAAAGAGTACCGCGAAGGCTTGGGACAAGATTATCTTGCCAACGGCTCTTGAAGTCTTCCGCATCGCCTTCATCATGGTATGGATCACGTCCACCCGGTGCTTCGGTATCACCTGCATCAACATAATACAGCGGACTTGCATAGTTAAAGTTGGCTTCCAATACCAGTCGTTCTTCCAAATTATCCTCGTCGATGCTTACTTGTCCTGTTGTACGGTCTGCCATACCGAAATAAAGCGGTACATCGACAAAAATATCTCCGTTTGGATTCTTCACTTCTTGACCTGCACGACTGTCATCTGGTGACAGCAACACGGTACCTTTCGGGAACTTCAGTTCGAACTTCTTATCAAATACACTGAAAGTGGTTTTCTTTCCTAACACATCACGATATTCTGCACCATTTACAGACGAGCCCGCATTGTAAATTTTGATTTCGTCCTTATAGGTACTATCCCCTACCACGACAGAGAATTTCACTGTGTTTAGACCTTTTTTAAGTGCAACTGTAGAAGTAAACACATAGTAAGTCTCTGGGATAGTTTTCCCTTGGTCATCATCGTAATAGAAGTCAGGGTTAGTTGTATTCGTTACTTTTGCTTCTGTTTTACCGAACAAAACTTTGTCCGCATTTTCTGCAAACACTTTTACAACTGCACTATTGCTATTCACGATGATGTATGGGTCATTTTCTTTTGCTTTTACTGGAGAAAGAACTTCCCAGCTGGAATATTTCTGATCGATGTTGATGTCATAGCGAATGACAGTACCATTGTCATCTTCTGCTACGATCGTATAGACCGTTGACCCACCCTTTTTCAGAGTCATAGGGAAAAGAGCCAGTTTCTGTTCCTGTTCTTTGGCATCGGTCACAGCATCTTGTACTTCTTCAACCAGATCACCGTATTTCTTCGTAGTCAACTTCCCTTCAAATCGGGAACGAGACTTTGAATCAATATTTTGCTCATCGAACAGGTCTTCCAAATCGTTATTCACAGCTGCTTCCAGACGTGTTTTTACATATTCCTGATTCGTCGTATCTTGATCCCAATCTCCACTCTTGTAGCGGAAATCATTGATTCGCTTACCGTTCTTCTCGATATACACATGTGTTGCATCATTTACGGTAAAGCTCAAGCTGTTCAAGAAGTTGGCACCTGTTTTATAGGTTTCATCTCCAGATTTTTTCGTCAGCTCTTCTGTTTTGCCATTGGAAATAATCTCTAGCTTCACATCCTCAATAGATGGCGTCTTGGATGTGTTGTAGGAAACGTTATAGGTGAATACTGTTTGTGGATCGTCTTTCAAGGTGACTTTCAGGACGTTGTTGCCTTTTTTGTAATTGAGTAGTTCGCCTTTCGCGATAAGGAATGTACCCTTGTTTGTATCTATATTGGTAATGTTGATTTTTGTGCCGTTTAACGTTGCCTCAATGTTATCTGACTTCAATACATAATTGTACACTTTCCCGTCAAGGTTCCGGATATCGTTCTCGCTCTTCACTTGATATCCGTCTTCAAAGCTACGAACCTGTCCAGTCGCATCTACATAAGTGATTTGCGCATATGGAGTAATACGAGTATCCAGTGTATAGGTTGCAGATGTCGTCGCTGTTCCATTATTATATCCAATCACCAATTTACCTTGACCCTGCGGCAACTTTCTCAGAGTAAGTGTAAATCCATCAGCCACAGCCTGGATCACATAGTCAGTCCCTCGAATCAGTGCTTGTCCATTATAAGTTATGGTGATAGTGGTATCCGGGCTAGTGATATTTTGGGTTACTACCTTCAACTCCAATGGTGAAGTTACAATTGTATTTGCAGCCGTTGGAGACAAGACCTGTGAGTTTGCCAAATTAATCACTTGGGCAATATTCGGCTTCGTACTGTCCAAATACTTGAATTCGTACTCGAAATTCGCAACATTAATAAAACCAGATGGAGACGTTACAGTATTATCTGATGCCTTTGACAGGTATTGATAGCTCAACGATACTTTGTACGTTTTGCCGTCCTGGAAACTTCCTGCAGGCACCGTCGCCATTTTTACCGCATATTCCGTAAATCCGCTTTGCGGGTTGCCAATCGGCGTGAAGGTTACCCCATCGGCACTCTTGTATTCTTTTTTCGTACCGCCTTCAGAAATCGTTACCTTGAATTCCTGGAACTGCTGCTCACCAGTAATATTTACAAATTTCAACAATGCCGAGCCATTCAGCTCCATCGTTGGGGAAACAGATGTACCTGTTACCGTCGCTTGCTGGTTAGGCTGAAGCGGTACTCCACCCAACGTTACTTTGTAAAACTGATCAGAGCTTCCGGCTGATGTAGTGGTTACCAACAGCTTACGTACAAATGTCCCTACCTCTTTATTTTGGTTAAAGACTCTGATTTCCAAGGTATTTTCGCCAAGCTGTGATGGTACACTCAACCCAAAGGAACCCGTACGGTTCACCTGTGTTTTGACCACGTCACCTGTCCGCAGGTTTTTCACTTCAACGGTATCTGCATTGAGTGCTTTTCCGTCCATATTCAAATTCAGACGGTTGAGCGATGGAACCGTAACATAAGTCGGACTCGAAGTGACATTCGGATCGTTCAATGGTGTATCATTCACTCTCAAATCACTAACGAGTGGTGTGTTGTTGTATTGAACATAGAACTGGTAGTGTTCCTTCGTTACATTTCCTACTCTTTCGTAGAAAGCGATCTGATTCAGACCAGGCTTCAAGCTGATATTGCTAAATGTAAAAGTGCTACCATTAATCGACGGCGCAGTATTTTTCAAGTCTTGAATGGAATCACCGTTGTTTGTAATCAGCTTCAATCGCAAGCTGTTACCTGTTACACCACTGCCATACGTACCAACCAGGGTGATTGTGGAGTCGCCATAAATCACCGGGTTATAGGCTGTCGTTCCACCCGAAAAGTTCGTAATGGAAATTGGGCTATTAAGCGAGTTGTACTCGTAATAAATAACGTCACGCTCACCTGTATTTGGAGCATACAGTTGAACTGCATTCAGGCCAGGAGATAAATCGATATCTGGCAAGGTACCTCCAGGACCCGTTACAGTACGAACAGTCACACCATTTACTTGGACTTCAACAGCTTGTGTTTTATCAACTGCAGTTGAGACATTATATTTATATTTCAGTGTAGATATTGTTCGGTTTGTGACCTTGATCGGATCACTTTGATGCTCGCCTTGTTGTAAGCTATTTTCGAATAGTAGTAGGCCTGCTCCGGGAATAGCAGGGCTTGGTGTGTATTGAAAGTAGATCTCTGTTGTATCATTTGTTGTATCAACTGTTACTTTTGGCCTTACCGTAACTCTTGTTACTGCTCCACTGCTGTTTAATTGAAAATCTGGCAGTGTAATTTTTTCGTTTACGAACAACTGATTATTAGCAAGCGGAACTCCATCAATAAATACATCCACGCCTTGAGCATTTTTGGAGGTATCTTTGTATGCAAGCTCCACTCCATATATCAATTTCGATTTGGTCTTGAGTGGGGTACTGTACGCATAACCGTTACCGCTACCAGTCGCAAGATAGTCAGTTGGCGTCTTGATACCAGCCCCAGTATTCCAGTTGGAACCAAGTGCCGCAAAAGCAGGTACGGCAGGCAAAACACCTGTAACAATCAGCATCATCGTCAGGCACATCGCCAGCCAGCGACGGAATTGTTGATAGGACTTGTTCATTTTTTCACCTCTCCATATTATTCTGAATTGCTTATATGTCCCGCTCCAAAAAAGATCGGGCAGTATACTTCTCCCCTATCTTTATCGGACAATTCCCTTCTGTACTTAAGTGTTTCCCCCTAAATTTTGGTGAAAAAAAGCCCCAGCATCAAAATGATGCCAGGGCTTTTCGTATTTTTAATTCGTCCGACGCTGTTGTTCGGCTTGCTTAATTTTGATCCGTCTATACGTATTAATCAACGGACGATGGCGACGGCTAACGAGTCCAACGATCTCCGTTCCGAGATGAATAACGATTAGCAGTGCGACCATGACAATAATCGTGGTCCACTTCGTCGTCTTCGTCAACAGAATAGCCATCGTCCCGAAGAAAATGCTGATCGAGTAAATCGTGAGTACAGTCGAACGATGGGATAGACCCATGTTGAGCAAACAGTGATGCAAATGCCCTTTGTCTGGGCTCGAAATCGGCTTTTTGTTCACGATTCTGCGCACGATGGCGAAGAACGTATCCCAAAGCGGTACACCCAGCACAACGATGGGGATGATAAAGGAAACGAACAACGCTTCTTTAAAGCCCATGATCGACAGAGCAGCCAGGTTGAAGCCCAAGAAAAGCGAACCGGTGTCGCCCATGAACAGACGGGCCGGATGAAAGTTAAAGTAGAGAAAACCCAGGATCGCTCCGAGGAGCACGAAACTGTAGGTCGCTACCTTGTAATCGTCCATCAACAAGGCCATAACGCCCATTGTCCCTGCAGCAATTGCTGATACACCGGCCGACAGCCCATCGAGACCGTCAATCAAGTTCACCGCGTTCGTTACACCGACAATCCAAAACATCGTGATCGGAATCGCGAGCCAGAAGAGCCAGCCACTGCTGAAATCAATGCTTCCGCTATACGGCAGATTCACGACGCCGATCTTCAAGCCAAAAGGAATGACGACAATCGCTGTTGCGACTAGCTGTCCGAGCAGCTTCCACTTCGGTGAGAGCTGGTATTTGTCATCGAGCATACCGACGACCATCACGATCGTGCTTCCGATGAAGATTCCCAACATTTCCGATAGGCTTGTATACGGGACAAATAGGAAGAACGCAACCAGATAACCGATATAAATAGCCAAGCCACCCATACGTGGCATGATTCTCGTGTGTACCTTGCGCTGGTTCGGGGCATCCACTGCGCCTACTTTTACAGCCAGGTTTTTTACATACGGTGTTGCAATAAACGATATGATCAGCGAAGTCAGAAATCCGAGGATTAGTGTAGACATCGACTGTTCTCCTCTCTACGGATGCATCTAGGAACGGCTACTCCATTTTTCTTTCAGTACGGTTAGAACAAACCGAGGAATAGCCAGTTGACGCTTCCAGCGGGAAGGCTCGGAAGCAAGTCGATAAAACCATTCCAAATGCAGTTTTTGCCAGATCTCGGGAGCGCGCTTCACTTTCCCGGAAATGACGTCAAAGCTTCCGCCTACCCCCATCATCAGGGAGGCATTTAACTGATCGCGATACTTCGCCATCCATTCATCTTGTCTGGGCGCACCCAGTGCGACAAACAGGAGCTGCGGTTTCGCTTCGGCAATTTCTTGTACAATTTGAGTTTCTTCCTCTGGACGAAAATAACCATCTCGACATCCGACGATTCGGGCGTTCGGATAACGAGCACTCAGTTTGTCTTTTGCCAAATGAATGACATCCGGCTTGGCGCCGAGTAAATACACGCCCCACTGATGTTGATCGGCTTTGGCCATGAGCGCTTCCAGCAGTTCCACACCCGTAACGCGCTCATAAATCGGCTGATTCGTCCATTTAGCAGCGTACACGATCCCAATTCCATCTGGAACGACATAGGCTTGTTCTACAATAGAACGGAAAGCGCGATTCTCTCTCGCTACCATGACGATTTCCGGATTGGCAGTCACCACGTGGGTCTTTTGACCGTTTTGTATACGCTCTGTTATATGATCGATAGTCTCACGGAAGCCGCGAGTCGTAAATGGCACATCTAATATCGTTGCGACCTGTTTGGTCATTTCTTCACCTTCAAGTGCTTGTTATTAAATCAATGTTTAAAAAGACGACTTTTTAAACTACCTTATTCATGCATAGAGATGCCCATTAGCCATTCTACCCGAAAAGAAAGGCACATTCAAGATGATCATGAATGTGCCTTATTTCCTGCCGTTAGGGCAAACATCAATCCACCCTCTGCTACTACTTTCCCATTTACCAATGCTTTTCCATGCCCTTTGCCGACGGTACCACGCACACGAGTAAGCTCAACCTCAAGTACCAGCGTATCTCCCGGCTTCACCTGATCTTTGAAACGGAATTCATCAATACCTGCAAACAGTCCGATTTTTCCTTGATGTTCCTCCATGCTGAGCATCGCTACTGCCCCAACCTGTGCCAACGCTTCCACAATAAGGACACCAGGCATGACTGGATAACCAGGAAAATGGCCTTGGAAAAACGGTTCATTAACCGTGACATTTTTAATTCCAACTGCTCTTTTTCCTAACTCCAGCTCTTCGATTTTATCTATCAGCAAAAACGGGTAACGATGCGGGATGATTTCCTGAATTTGCATAATATCCAAAGGCGCTTTGATTTCCATTATGTATCGCTCCATTTCCATACTTAACTAGACTTGTCTATGCATGAATACCCTTTGACCAAGAAAACAATATACATAACTCCCGCCCCAGTTGAACTGACAAGCGGGGTTAAGATAAAAGGGGCACTTCCTCCCAAAAAGCGGGAAGTGCTCTTTTTCACCCTTACACGCGGTTCAATAGTCGAGCCTTTGCCAGATAAATCGCGCTCGCAATAAATGAGAACGCTATAACAGACCAAAGTATCGCTTCACTGTACTCATAGCGATACATTACCAGCGGAATGACAACATACAAAAGGACAGTTGTCAGCTTGCCGTAGGCGTTTGCCGGGACGGTTTTTTTCCCGCGGAAGTGGTAAACAGCTCCTGTTACTATCATTGCCAGATCGCGCACAAAGAAAAACAGGGCAGCCCATATACTGATTCGATCTGTCAAAAATAATGAGGCGATGACCGCCAGCATCATTAATTTATCTGCCAGAGGATCTAACATCATTCCGATGGTGGTCACAAGCTTATGCTTCCGCGCGATGTACCCATCCGCAATATCGGTCACTCCCGCCAAAATCAAAATGCCTAAAGCGATTTCAACATGATACGGAAACACCGAAAAAAAGACATACAGGTACAAAGGGATGAGCACGATGCGAAAGATCGTAAGCAAATTAGGAAGATTCACGGACATCCCTCCGTATTCAAATCGTCACTTCCTTTTTCAACCACTCGCCCTATTATACTCTGTGGACAAACACCACAACAAGTCCTCGAAAAAATAGGAGCCCCAACCATAGGGTTCGGGCTTGTCCAGCTTCGTTTTTACGTATCTTCAAACATTAAATCCCACATATGTTTGTAGGTTCCCAGATCGAATACGTCAGACATTGGCTGCTTTCCAACCCCACCGTATCCGATCATCAGACCGATGACCAGTGAGAAAAACAGCAGGAGTGGGACCAGCACCATCTTGGCAACTCTCAGCCGCCAATTTTTGCCGCTCCGTTCCCGCTCTTTTCCTTTTGACTTAACCTCTTCGGTCTGACGCGGGAAACGTTTGCTCTTCCCTTGTTCCATGCTCCTCTCCTCCGTCATGCTGAAATTATATGGGTTATCTGCTTCTCAGTTGGTTAGCAATGCCCATCATTTGATCACTGATGCCGACTGCACGTGAGTTCAATTGATACGCACGCTGAATGTTCACCAGTTGGGACATTTCCTCTGTCATGCTTACATTCGAGCCTTCCAATGCTCCTTGTCGAAGTGTAGCATCACCTGTAATAAGGGCATTCGTGTATTTGGTAGTTGGATTTGCACCGGAATCTAACTCAGCATCAAACAGATTCTGACCGACTTGCTGCAGCTGATCAGGATTGTCTACTTTCCAAAGACCGATATTGCCGTAAGACACTCCATTTGCAGTAAGTGCTCCCTCGGCAGTAATTTGAATATTGGTGACTGGCTCTGGCAATACAATATTTACGCCGTTTTCGTCTGTTAAAATGTGACCAGAGGTAGTGTGTAATACATAACCTTGTTCATCATCATCGAATGAGACCTTGAAAGAGCCATCGCGTGTCAATCGATTTTCCTCTTGAATGACATTGCCAGTAGCGTCCTTGATCTTGTGAGTGACAAGAAAATACCCGTTTCCCTCAACCAACACATCTGTTGGCACATCAGTAACTTTCACACTACCTTGACCGAGATCCAGCTTGGTCATGCCAAGACGGGCACCGCTTCCGATCCGAATCCCCACCGATGTATTCCGATTTTGATTGTCTGCTGCCGGCTGTTCATTCATCGAATCGGAGAGAAGCTCGGAAAACGATGCGACCCGGCGTTTGTACCCGATTGTATCAATATTCGCCAGATTGTTGGCTGTATTGTCCAACGCTTGCTGGATACCGCGCATAGCTGATGTGGAAATATTAAGCGACTGCATCTTTCCTACCTCCTATTATCCGTTAACACGACCGATTTCATTAGCAGCCTTATCCAACGTACCATCAATCGTTGTAATGACCCGTTGGTTCGCTTCATAAGCGCGAAGAACACTCATCATGTTCGTCATGGTTTGACCAGGGTCTACATTGGAGCGCTCACGCCAACCTTGCTGCATACCGTATCGACCTGAAATCGTAGGTGTAGCATACGTACCTGCAGCAAGAGCTGCTTGATCGTTCGCTTCAGCAACATCAATCGCTTCGACGTCCATGTCGCCTTCCCAACGGAATACATTGGTTCCCTCACGAACCAGCATCAAGGGATTGGTTACTACAGCCAGTCCCAAACGAGGATGCGCTGCCAAAGATTGATATTCATTCGTGTTCGGGTCTTTGTACAACAATTCGCCAGCTTCGTTGATCTTCAAATCTTGTCCAGCATTAATTCCACTAACTGGGTCATTAACTCGAATCGCCTGATTTTGATTGTCCAAAACATAGTACCCATCAGCCGTTACCAAGTAGCCTTCCCCATTCACGCTCCAGTTACCGTTTCGCGTGTAGCGAATATCCTCTTCTTGAGCTGGCTGCGTCAAATCCTCAATCCGCGCCACACTGTAAAACAACCGTCGCTCATTCCCATCCGGATCTGGCTGAATATTGTCCATCAACGCAAGATCATACGGATTGCGTGTCTCTTCAATATCCCCCTGCGCAAAATTCGGTAGCGCCTCCGACATGTATACCCCTGTGTGCAAACGCCCGATAATGGCAGGCTGTCCAGGCATAGTAGGGATGCCCGGAACATCCAGTCCTTCCTTATCATTCATGCGGGAGAGCAATTGCTCCGGAAATGCACGCATGACACCCACGTCCTGTTTGAACCCGGGTGTATTGATATTTGCTAAATTGTTCGCCAGCGATTCTTGCCTGTTCTGCAAAGCCAGCATGCCAGATGCAGACGTATACAAGCCTCTGATCACTTAAATCTTACCCCCTGAATAATCGCTTATTCGAGTGAGCCGGCATCTTGTCCAAATAGTCCAGCATCATTCCTGTTCCTTTTGCAACGCACATCATTGGCTCCTCCGCTACCAGCACAGGAACCTTCAGCTCCTCTGCCAGAATCTCGTCAATACCGTGCAATAATGCGCCGCCACCGGTCAGGAAAACACCCTTATCAATTATATCGGCAGAAAGCTCCGGAGGTGTTCGTTCTAAAACAGATTTTGAGGCTTGTACAATCGCACTCACCGACTCAGCCAGGGCTTCCTGGACTTCAGTGGAGCGGATGGTAATCGTTTGCGGCAAGCCGCTTACCATATCTCGACCCCGAATGTCCATTTCGTCCTGGCGTCCGCCGGATACGGTTCCAATCTGAACCTTGATATCTTCAGCCGTACGCTCACCAATCAGCAATTTGTATTTATTTTTTATGTAACGCATAATAGCCACATCGAATGTATCGCCTGCTATTTTAATGGAGGAAGACGTGACAATATCGCCCATCGACAATACCGCTACATCGGTCGTTCCCCCACCGATATCCACTACCATATTACCGGACGGCTGAAAAATGTCCATACCTGCCCCAACTGCGGCAACTTTCGGTTCTTCTTCGATAAATACTTCTCTTGCTCCACCGCTGCGCTCAGCTGCTTCGCGAATTGCTTTTTGCTCAACAGACGTGATGTTGGTCGGGCAGCAAATCAAAATACGCGGACGGGCAAACATGCTCTTTCCACCAATTTTGTTCAAGAAGTGCTTCAGCATAGCCTCTGTGATTTCAAAATCCGCGATAACCCCTTCTCGCAAAGGTCGGATCGCTACGATATTTCCTGGGGTACGGCCTACCATGCGATAAGCTTCATTTCCCACGGCCAAAACTTTTCTGGTTTTACTATCTATTGCCACGACAGATGGTTCGTCTAGGACAATTCCCTTGCCTTTTACAAAAACCAAGACATTGGCCGTGCCCAAGTCGATTCCGATATCTTTGCCAAACATGAAAGGTCCTCCCTGATTACCAGTTACATTTCTACCTAATATCATAGGCTCTTCTACGTGAGAGGACAAGGAAATTCTTTCTTACACACTCTCCTCCTGTTCTACTCGTACTTTTTTACTACGCCGTTTGTACTTTATTTTGGTCGCTTCGCCTCCCCGAAGATGTCTGATGGCTTTGTGATATTCCAAAATTTCCTTTACCTGGTTCGCCAACTCTGGATTTATCTCAGGCAGCCGCTCAGTCAAGTCCTTGTGCACAGTACTTTTCGAAACACCGAACTCTTTAGCGATCATCCGAACCGTATTTCTTGTCTCTACAATATATCGGCCGATTTTGATGGTCCGCTCTTTGATGTAGTCGTGCACATTACTCGCCTCCTTGTATCTACATTGTCTGATACAATATATGGGTGCGTAGGGACACATATTCTACGTTTCCAAGCCTGACAAGCCAGCACGGCCGCATCTTTTTTCAACAGTTTGTACCACACGCAAAAAAACACCCGCAATTGTTGTATTTTGCAGGTGTTTTTCTAAATTCATTGGTTATTGATTTTTTACTTCCGTGTCAGCCTGAATCAAGTATTGCTCTGGATTGACAGGCTTGTTATCGATGCGAACTTCAAAGTGAAGATGTGCGCCAGCGTCTTTTTCAAAGGTGTTGCGCCCAGCAGACCCGATTACTTGACCTTGTGTCACTTCATCGCCTGGTTTGACTGTTACACTTTCCAGACTTTGATATACCGTAATCATTTTGTCTGCGTGCTCAATCTCAATCTCGTTGCCGACAAGTGGATCGTTCACCACTTTTACTACTTTACCCGCAAGAGCTGCGATGACATCAAAGCTCTTACCGTCCGTAGATACGAGGTCAATACCTGTGTGTGGGTAGAAGGTATTGTCGAAGCTCACCAATGCTTTTTGCTGATTGTCCTTGGACGCTTTCTCATCGTAGTAGTTCATGCCCACATTGTACTGCACGCCTTTTCCTACTGGCCAAGCGAGTGGTTGTACGCCACTTGTAGCAGGTACCGCTTCTTCGTTTTGCGGTGTAGTCGTCTCAGGAGCTGCAGGAGTTGTCACTGCCACGCCATCTCCGCTATTCGTCATTTTGGATACCGTGTCCATGACATTGCCCTGATACCACATCACAAAAGCGAGAATGATTGCTGCGGTGCCGATGTAGATTGCAGGAAACGCCCATTTCTTGCCCAAAACTTTTTTCCAAGAACTTGCCTTCTTGAATGGAATTGGTTGATTTTTTTGATCTTCCATTTTATTCATCACCTCATCCCTCAGTATCGCCAGAATTTTGACGTATAAACCTGAGAGAGTAGGGAAAAGTAAAAATTTGCTTTTCTTTTAAGCTGGGATCACTCTTGAATACACTTGCAGACTAATTCCTTGATAGAAGTGCTTGACGATTTGCTCCGCGCTTTTCCCGCTTTTGGCCATTCCATTTGCTCCCCACTGGCTCATGCCGACACCATGACCGTACCCTTTGGTCGTAATGAAAACCTGATTGCCGCGCAAGTCCAACGTAAAGGAAGAAGAATTCAAATTGAGCTTTTCACGAAACTCTCTACCTGTAAACTCCTTGCCGCCAATGCTGATGGTTCCTACGCGATTTCCGGTTGTACGCGATTCGATCCGATACCAGGAACCATTGGTAGAAGCCTCCTGCGTGAGCTTGACGCCCAAATTCTTTTCTAGCTCCACAGTAGACATGACGACCGTTTCCTCATAGCGAGGAGATTGAATATCCCAAGGACTCGCAACGCTCTTCAAATAAGGAATGGGCTTTTCCCAATATTCATCCGAGTTTTCTGTAAAACCATTACTTGTGGAAAAAAACGTCGCGTCAATGGGCTCGTTCTGGTAGGTCAGGATAATCCCTGCTGTCGCCATAACTGCCTGCTGAATACGTTTGTTTTTCCATTCGTACTGATCTCCCCAACGCTCACGCCGCTGGTGCTCATCCATATAAACTTGATGCTGCACCGTATCCAAGACCTGACCACCTGATGGCACATCATCAAATTTGCCCTCTTTTACTCGTCGCACGATATAGGTCCTGGCCGCCAACGCCTGAGCTTTTAAAGCCTCCAGCTCGAACTCAGCTGGCATTTCCGCCGCTACGACTCCGGTAATATACGTTTCTAGCGGCAATGTTTCCACAGCTTTTTTTTCTGTACGGTACACCTTTACTGGCATAGAAGAAGCCGATTCCTTCATCGCCGGTATGGCAGGCTCCGTGACGGCCACAGTCGGCTGACTGACAGGGCCTATTTCTGGTGAAAACCAAAAGACCAGAGCAGCAGGCATCAGGACGAGCAAGATCGGCAAAGCGATAAACCACATGAGTAGATAGCGTTTCATGCAAGAGATCCTCCCCGTTACATACTAGACACGAAAAGTCTGAATAACCTACTAAAGTCTATGTTTGGTAACAGAGCGGTAGAACGAGAGAATGAGAGAGTCGAGAGAACAAAAAAAAGACCCCCTGCATACGCAGAGAATCTTTCGTTTTGCCATATGGTTGACGCATTTATCAAGCAAAATTAGGAGAGAAGCTTACTTTGATGGTTTCAGAAACTGCTTTTTCACGAGCCTTTTCTTCTGGAACCATACGTTCTACATCTGCGCCCAAAGCCAGCAGCTTTTCGGTAAAGTTCACATAGCCACGGTCAATATGGTGCAGGGCAGAAACCTCAGTCTCACCCTCCGATACGAGCCCAGCCAGTACAAGTGCTGCACCCGCACGCAGGTCAGTTGCTGCTACCTTGCTGCCTGTCAGCTTAGAACCACCTTCGACGATGGCACTGCGGCCTTCGATCTTGATGTTCGCATTCATGCGACGGAACTCTTCCACGTGCATGAAGCGGTTCTCAAATACTGTTTCGGTCACGATGCTCGTTCCTTCCGAAACAAGCAAAAGCGCCATCATTTGCGACTGCATATCTGTCGGGAAGCCAGGGTATGGCAGCGTTTTGAGGTCAACTGCTTTCAGTGCGCCTGTGCGGCGTACACGAATGCCGTTTTCTTGCTCCTCAATGTCCACGCCCATTTCACGAAGCTTGGCGGTCACGGATTTGAGATGATCGCAAATCGCACCTTCCACAAAGACATCCCCGCCAGTAATTGCTGCAGCAACCATGAAAGTTCCTGCTTCAATGCGGTCAGGAATGACACAATGTGTGCAGCCCTTCAGCTTTTCCACGCCTTCGATGCGGATCGAGCCTGTACCCGCTCCGCGGATTTTTGCTCCCATTCTGTTCAGGAAGTTCGCCAAATCAACGATCTCCGGCTCTTCTGCCGCATTTTCGATCAATGTGGTTCCCTCTGCCAAAGCAGCGGCCATCATAATATTTTCTGTTGCACCGACGCTAGCAATATCCAGGTAGATTTTCGCACCCTTCAATCGTCCTTCTACCGTCGCTTCAATAAACCCTTGTCCGATTTCGATCTTGGCTCCCATAGCCTCAAACCCTTTAAGGTGCTGGTCGATCGGGCGCGTACCAATGGCACATCCACCCGGGAGAGCGACACGAGCTTGTCCTTTTCTGGCTAAAAGCGGCCCCATCACGAGGAAAGATGCGCGCATTTTGCGGACCAGTTCATAGGACGCTTCTACACTCGTAAGCTTGGAAGCATCGATTGTCAGCACTTCATGATCATATGTAAGGGAGATTCCCATCGATTTCAAAAGGTCGCATATCGTCATGACATCGTCGAGAGCTGGTACGTCAGAGATGACACAAGTCCCTTCTTCTGCCAGGATAGATGCTGCAATAATAGGGAGTACGGCATTTTTGGCGCCAGATACTTTTACATTTCCAGACAATGCCTTACCACCACGGACAATAATTTTATCCAATGTGTACCCCTCCGCGTGCTAATATTCCACAGTGATGATTGGTGTACCTACAGTAATCCATGTTCCAGAATGGCTGTCACGATGCGTAGCCACCTGTAGATTCATCTTTTGACCGTTTAACGCGATGAATGATTCCCACATAGGGGTATACCCTGAAATGCTGACAACCGTCTCATCTTGCAAACGTTCTAATTCTGTCGCCTGGAGAGTACCAAAAATCGACAATATTTTACCCTCCTGTTGGTCAACACCCATCTTAACATTGTACAATCCGCGAATACAAGTGCTAATTTGCGGAATAAAGTCGGCGCTTTGCAGGGCATTCGTGAAGGTTTCCTGTACTTGTCCAATATATAGTAGGGAATCACGGTTTCCAGATAACTGAAGTACTAGATATACAGAAAATGCTCCATTTTTAGGAACTGCTGTCACCTCGTAGCTCAGATCCACGCCGTTTTGTGTGTATGTAGTCCTATATGCAAGTATGTTGTGCTTACGCGATTGTTCGCTTGGGGAAAACGGAATCTCAAGTTGTTGTGCCCATTTCGTCGCCAACTCTTTTACTTGTTCAGAACGCAGGCCTTCTCCCATCGCCGTACGCATACGTACCTGAACCGATACACCCGTTGCGCCCGTATCTTCTAGTACTTTCATCATTTCTGTCACAACCGGCTTTTCTTCCTTTGCTTGTGCAGGCATCCAATACACGGCCCCCATCACGAGCAATAGAGCCAGCACGCACCAACCAGACCATTTCCCCATTGATATCCTCTCCCTATGCTTACATGTATCTCTTTGTACTTCTCATTTTGTACATGTAGCTGGGTGGATATACCAGCGAATCGTCGTCTTTGGGTATTTAGTTGAACAAATTCCCGAATGTCAGGGACCAGCCCAAGTAATCAAGGAAAAAGCGGGATAGTTCATATCCAATCACAATGGAAAGAAAAATTTGCAACAGCTTCGCCTGAACGCCATTTGGTTTTTTCAAAATCTTATCAAAGCGAAAGGATTGCAACGCCCACCAAGCGAGCCCAATAAACGCAATCGATAAAACGATACTCAACAAGCCATATACTTCTTGTGGCATGCTCGTTACCTCCTCATTGCCTATCCGAGAATCATAGAAAAAGGGACGGCCCGATTACGAGCCATCCCTTCTATTGTACCTGAAGTGCTATTCAGTTACGAGTATCACTGAGAGCTGGGAGAGAGCATGTTCCCAAAATCAAAGGACGGATTGAAATGAATTTGGATATAGTCGGTGACCAGACCCGGGAAAGCACCGAAGAATACGGTAGCGATTGCCATGATGAGAATAAACGTCCAAATGCCTTTTGGCACGACCATTGGTGCTTCGGTTGTCCCAGGACGCATGTACATCTGACGAATAATCCCAAAGTAGTAGTAGTAGGAAATGACGCTGGTGATGATCATAATCGCCGCCAGCCAGTAGTTTTCTACCACTAATGTACCCATGAACAGATAGAACTTCCCGAAGAAGCCAACCGTAATCGGGATACCTGCCAAGGACAAGAGGAAGATGCTCATCGCAACCGCCATAACTGGTGAGCGATGATACAATCCGGCGAATCCTTTCAAATCCTCTGTCTCTTGCTCACGAGATACAACCATAATCACAGCGAAAGCACCAAAGCTAACCAGCAAGTAACCGAACAGATAGAAGATCACTTCGCTGAAAAAGAGAGAAGTCGGTGGTACAAACGGCACGAGCAAATAGCCCGCTTGTGCAATGCCTGAATAAGCCATCATACGCTTGACGTTTGTCTGCCTGAGCGACATCGTATTCCCGATAATCATCGAGGCCGCTGCCATTATCCCTAGATAGAGGCTTCCCTCTTCGAAAAAGAACCGTCCTGATCCCGTTCCATTGGAAACGTTGAAAAACGAGATCATCATTACTCGAAAAATCAGCGCGAACCCTGCTGCTTTTGACACAACTGCCAGGAAAGCAGTGACCGGGGTAGGAGCACCTTGATAGACATCTGGCGCCCACATGTGGTTAGGCGCTGCAGATATTTTGAATGCAAGACCTACTGCGAGAAACGCAAACGCCGTATAGACGAGGAACTGATAGCCCGCCATTCCCGCTTCTGCCAATCGGAATGAGATTTCATAAATATGTGTAGTTCCCGTGAGACCGTACACGTACGACATCCCAAACAGGAGCACAGCCGTGGCAATACTTCCCGAAACGACGTATTTGAACGCCGACTCGTTGGAAAGCCGCGATTTTTTTCGCAATCCGACCAGTACATAGGACGAGAGAGACAATAGCTCCAGTCCCACAAACAAGGTAATCAAGTCAGCCGACGAAGCCATGACCATAGCCCCGAGAAGCCCGGTCAGCAGCAAATAGTAATACTCGCCTCTGTGCTGGATTTCCCCTGATTTCAGATAGGACAGCGAGATGAGAATGGCAAAAGCTGTACCTGCCAGGAAAATCAGCTTGAACGCATTGCCGTAATCGTCGATTCGGATCATGTCGATCATGTAGCTGTATGGCTTATCGAGAGCATTCATATTGATGATCACAAAGATCGCCGCTATGACCGTTGCCAGGAAGGATAGCCAACCAATGACCTGCTTGCCTAGGCGTTTGCCCGCAAAAAGATCCAGCAGTGATAAAAAGGTAGCAAAGCCCAGAATGATAAACTCGGGCAGAAGGTAGCTCCAGTCATATGAGAAAATATCTTTAACCTCCATGGATTACCCTCCTATTCCCGTTACGATAGGTACGATCGTTTTCAGCGCCTGCTGCATCGGATTCCCCAGAACTGCTGGATAAACCCCAATGAGAATAATACATCCCAATAGGACTACCATCGGAATGACTTCCATCGGCTGTGCATCAGCAAGTCCTGTACATCTACCTGGAGTAGGGCCAAAAGTCGTTTTCAAGATCGCTCTGAGTAAATAAACTGCGGTGAGGACAATCCCAATCGCTCCCACTGCTGCCATTACTGGCAAACGACCAAACAGACCGAGGAAGGCAAAGAACTCACTAATGAATCCGGACATGCCCGGAAGTCCGAGTGAAGCCATCCCGCCTGCCAACAACACACCGCTGACAAACGGCATGGACTTGGCTAAACCGCCCAAATCGTCGAGCATCGATGTCTGCGTCCGATCCCAAATGACACCGATCAAGAAGAAGAGCAGTGCTGAGATAAAGCCGTGGGATACCACCTGGAACATCGCTCCCTGAAACCCGATCGTGTTCATCGATGCGAAACCGAGCAAGACGATACCCATATGGCTGATACTGGAGTAAGCCAGCACCATTTTTAAATCCTTTTGTACGAAGGCCAGCACAGCTCCATACAAAATGTTGATAATCCCCAAAACTGCCATCCACGTAGAGAAATCATAGGCCTGCTCTGGGAAGAAGCCGATTCCCATCCGCAAAAGACCGTATGCCCCCATCTTCAGCAAAATACCGGAGTGAATCATGACGATAGAAGGTGGAGCCTGTACGTGTACGCGTAGCATCCACGTGTGGAACGGAAATACGGGCAGCTTGATCGCAAAAGCGATAAATAGCGCTAGGAAGATGCCAAAACGCATTTCCGGCGTAAGGATTTCGGTTATCGGATGCCCTGGTGTCGTCAGGATCGCCGTGATTTCATCCATATTGAGCGTCCGCATGATGACAAAGATCACGATGAAAGCTAGCAGCATAATCCCTGAACCGATTCCGTTATACAAAAGGAATTTATTCGCTGCTTGTTCGCGCTCCCCATATCCCCAAATCCCGATGAGGAAGTACATCGGTACGAGTGTCAGCTCGAAGAAAATGAAGAACAGAAACAGATTGTCTGCAGCAAAGACTCCCAACATGCCGATCAACAACAGGTGAAACAGGATAAAATACTCCTTCTGCCTCTTCTTGATCTGCCACGAAGCAATTGCTGCGAGGGTACCGATAATCGCCGTCAGCAAAATCAATGGCATCGAAATACCATCCACACCGAGTTCATAGTTGATCTCAAAAGCAAAGACGGTGCCTGCCTGAGCCATTCCAATCGGAATCGAAATCCAATTGTGCTTTTCTACGAACTGCAGATTAGCTGTCTCGTAATCAAACATGCCGAACATCCAACCTGCCAAGATAAGTGCCGGCAACGTTCCAAAAATCCCGACCTGCTTGATCACACCTGCATGTCGACTGGGGATAAAGGCCATGACGAGAATCGCCAGCAGCGGAGAGAACACCAGTGATGACAAAAGGATATTACCCAAAGAGTCCACCTCCCCTAGCCGTCAAACTGATGGCGATGATCAAGAGTAACAGACCGAATATGACCATTGCCCCATAGGACTGAATCTGCCCACTTTGTACTCTTGCGTGCAAAGATCCGATTCCTTGGGTGATTTTTGCTGTCAATCCAACCAAACCATCCACAATATACTTATCAAATACATCCAGGACAAATCCAAGCCAGCCTAATGGACGAACAATGACGTTGTGATACAGCTCATCGATGTAGTACTTCTTGTATGAGAGCTGATAGAGCCACGGCATTGTTTTTGGAATAGTGTCCGAGGAGATTGATTTCTTGCCGTACATCAGGTACGCCAGCACGACTCCAAAAATGGAGATCAACAGTGCCACAATCTGTAACCAAGATGGTGCATGCTCACTGCCTTCCCCAAAAATGCTCGTGATTGCCATCCCTGTGTTCGTTGATAACAACCAATCGGAGAGTAATGGCGCGTACGGTGTATTCACAAAGCCCGCAACAACCGCAAGTAATGCCAAGACCAAGAGCGGACCTGTCATGACACTTGGAGATTCGTGCGCTTCGTGCTTGCCACGTGCCTTCCCTGCGAATGTTAGGAAGAACAGACGGAACATATAGAATGCGGTAAAGAATGCCGCTAGCAGCGCGATGAACAGTAAATCGTAGCGTTGCGCTCCGTAAACAGCTCCCAGAATCGCTTCTTTTGACCAGAAACCAGCGAACGGAAAGATCCCCGCAATCGCCAAGCAACCGATCAAGAAAGTCAAAGCGGTAATCGGCATCTTTTTCCACAAGCCACCCATTTCGAATACATCCTGCGTATGTACGGCATGGATGACACTACCTGCTCCAAGGAAGAGCAGTGCTTTGAAAAAGGCGTGCGTCATCAAATGAAAGGAACCTGCTACATAACCAGCAGCACCAGCTACACCCAATGCCAGCATCATGTACCCGAGCTGACTGACTGTGGAATAAGCCAAGACACGCTTGATATCCCGTTGGGTCAGGCCGATGGAAGCTGCAAATATGGCAGTGAATCCTCCTACATACGCCACAACTGTCAAAGCCGTATCCGATGCGATAAACAGCGGATAGGTAGCAGCGACCAAATAAACACCAGCCGCGACCATCGTTGCCGCGTGAATTAATGCAGACACAGGTGTTGGACCTTCCATGGCATCAGGCAACCACGTATGAAGTGGAAATTGACCTGATTTTCCCATGGCCCCAACGAAAATGAGGATCGCCGTGAGTGTAATCATCCATGGTTCCAGTCGTCCGAGTGCGATACTCTCAAAAATCGCCCCGTACTCGAAACTTCCGGTCCACCAGAACAACAGACATATCCCGATGAATAGAGCAAGATCCCCGATGCGGGTAACGATAAAAGCCTTTTTGGCAGCCGCTTTTGCTTCTGTCTTGAAGTAGTAGTAGCCAACGAGCAGGAAGGAGCATACCCCGACCAGCTCCCAGAAAATATATACTTGCAACAAATTTGGCGAGATTACTAATCCCAGCATGGAGAACGTGAACAGCGCCAGGTATTGATAGAACACTGGAAATCGTTCATCCCCATGCATGTAGCCTTTGGAATAAATTTGGACCAACAGACTGACTAATGTCACAATGACGAGCATCATGGCATTCAGCGGATTCACTTCGAATCCCATGTTGATCACGATATCGCCAATATGCAGCCAATCTATCACATAATGGTAATCGGTTCCCCCACCCTGGAATCTCTCCCAGAAGATGAGCACTGCGATTCCAAAAGAAACAGCCGTCAGGGTAATGCCCACTATGGCCGCTCCTTCTTTCAATTGGCGACCAAATGAGACGATCACGATGAAAGCAAGAAGCGGAAACAGAGGGATCAGCCAGGCATATTGCATTAGAGTATCCATCTTTGTCCTCCTTTTCAGGTTTCCCTCTTATCGTTTCATTTGGTCCATTTCATCAACATTCACGGTCTCCTTGTTGCGATACAGCGCAATCAGAATCGCTAGCCCTACGGCAACCTCGGCAGCTGCAACCGTCATCGTGAACAAGGTAAAGATTTGTCCCGTCACGGATGGATACAGTCCGAATTTGGAAAAGGCGACCAGGTTAATATTTACAGCATTCAGCATCAGCTCAATTGATAACAAGACGACGACTGCATTTCGCTTCGTCAATGCACCGTACAAACCTACACAAAAGAGAATCAGAGCGACCATTAAGTAGGAGGAAATGCTTACTGTCATTCGTTATCCCCCTCCTTTTTCGCCATGACGATCGCACCGACCAATGCGACCAACAATAGAACAGACAACAGCTCAAATGGTATGACGAATTTGGTGAATACTTCGATACCGATTTCTTTTGCATTGTTTACTGGAGCCTCTGCAGGTGGCGGTGGCGCAGGCCACGGTGTATTTTGCACACCCCAGAATAATAGTCCGAACAGAACGATTACAAAGAGCAGGATAAAACGGTTTTTCCATGTCCGACCTGTTCCCTCATCGTTCGCATCGTGCTTGGTCAGCATGATTCCAAAGAGCATCAAAATGGAGATTGCCCCTGAATAAACTAGAATTTGTGCGACCCCGACGAACTCCGCTCCCAGCAAAACAAACAGACCTGCAATGCTGATAAACGTAACGCCCAATGAGATGACCATGTGGACGACGCGCGTAAAGCTGATCATAAACACCGCGCCACCGATCGTCAGAAGGGACAGGATAAAAAAGGCTACGAATTCACCTGTCATACTAATTCTCCTCCCTGACGTTCGTATTGTTGTCGTCCAGCCATTTCAAGTTCTTGTACAATTCGTCCCGGCTATAGGCAGCCAGTTCGAAGTTGTTTGTCATCACAATCGCTTCAGTGGGACAAACCTCTGTACACAGATCGCATAAAATGCACAGCTCAAAATTGATATCATACGTATCGATAATCTTTCCTTTTTTCTCCGGATCAGGATGGGGCTTCCCTGTCAGTTGAATACACTCCGTCGGACAAATGCGTGCGCATTGGTTACAGACGATGCATTTTTCAGGAGAAAAGTGCTGAATACCGCGAAAGCGAGGCGGCATTGGAAAGGGCACATCCGGATAGAAGTGGGTTACTTTTTTCTCCGTGAGCTTTTTAAATGTATACCCCAGGCCTTTGGCCAGTCCTAGCATGTGTGTCACCCCTCAGGATTTGAGAACTTGGCTGCACCACGTTTTTGACGAAAGCTAGCTTTTGGCGAAGCAAGCCTATGGCGAAGCCTGCGCTATGAAAACAGTGGAACGTAGTTGTTTTCGATCAAGTCGCTACTAGAACATGCCATTTTGGTAAGAAACCACTACAGCTGTGAGCAGGATGTTGAACAATGCCACGGGCAACAGCACTTTCCAGGCAAACGACATCAGTTGATCGACACGTAAGCGCGGCATCGTGGCGCGAATCCAAAACTGGAGGAAGACGTAAATTGAAAATTTAAGGATAAACCAAACGATTCCCGGAATGAAGTCCAGCGATGGATGAATCGGCAACCATCCACCAAAAAAGAGAATCGTGATCAAGGCACCCATCCCGAACATGTACACATACTCCGCCAGCATGAACATCGCAAAACGGAAACCGGAGTACTCGACGTGGTAACCGCCAACGAGCTCCGACTCTGCTTCTGGCAAGTCAAACGGCGTACGATTCAGCTCAGCCTGAGCAGCAATGATAAAAACAGCAAATCCGATAAACTGCGGAACAATATTCCAGACATCCCGCTGCGCCTCGACAATATCCTTGAGATTCATGCTGCCCGTCAATAGGACGATACCCACCACGGACATGACCAGCGGTACTTCATAGCTGATCATCTGCGCAGCGGAGCGGAGACCCCCGATCAGCGAGTACTTGTTATTCGAGGCCCAGCCAGCCGTGATCACGCCTAATACGGTGATCCCAGACAAGGCGATATAGTACAAGAGCCCTATTCCCAAATCAGCGAACTGAATGCTGTCCGAAAAAGGCATGACCGCCAACACGGCGAAAGCAGGGGCATAGGCCAATATTGGTGCTAGAGTGAACAACGCTTTGTCAGCGTGCTGCGGACGAATATCTTCCTTTAATAGCAGCTTGGCAACATCCGCAACCGTCTGGAGAAGTCCCAATGGTCCTACTCGATTCGGCCCGATGCGCAGCTGCATCCACCCAATCACTTTACGCTCAAAGTAAATGGCGTACGTAACGAATCCCAGCACGACTGCAAGCAGTAAAACTGCCGCTACGATAAACCAAAGCGTAGTCCCCCATGAGGGTGCTTGCTGCAAGAGAGTATTCATCAACAGTCAACCTCCCCGAGCACGATGTCGATACTGCCCAGGATGGCAACCATGTTCGAGAGGTTTTCCCCCTGCAACAGCTTAGGCAGAATTTGCAGATTGGTAAACGAAGGTCGTCTGAACTTCAATCTCCACGGCTTATCCTTGCCTTGACTGGCAATGTAACAGCCAATCTCCCCCCGCGGTGACTCGATGCGCACATAGGTCTCCCCAGCAGGCGGACGAATCACACGTGGTACTTTGCCCATGACTTCGCCTTCACTCGGAAATTGCTCCAATGCCTGCTCAAGAATTCGCAAGGATTGTTCAATTTCAGCCATGCGCAGATGATAGCGCGCCATGCAATCTCCCTCAGTCGCTGTCGGCACATCAAATTCAAAACGATCGTAAATGCAATACGGTTCGTCCTTGCGCAGGTCCCATTTGACACCTGTCGAGCGGAGCATGACACCTGATAGCGAGTAATCCAATGCCGTTTTTGTATCGAACTTTCCTATCCCTATGAGGCGGTTGATAAAAATCTCATTCCCTGTCACCAGTTGGTGGTAGTTATTCAATTCTTTCTTCATGTACTGGACAAATTCTTTGGCTTTGTCGATCCAGCCTGGAGGTGCATCCCATTTCACTCCGCCTACGCGCATGTAGTTAAAGGTCATCCGCGCCCCGCATAGCTCATTAAACAAATCCAGGATCGTCTCTCGATCACGGAATGCATAAAGGAAGGGCCCCATCGCACCAATGTCCAAAAGAAACGTTCCCCACCAAACCAAATGGCTAGCCACCCGGTTCAGTTCCATCGCGATCAATCGCAAAAACTGAGCGCGCTCTGGAATCTCCAACCCCATCATCGTTTCTACTGCGTGGCAGAGAACGTAGTTGTTGGTCATGGCGGACACGTAGTCCATACGGTCTGTATAAGGAATAATTTGTGTATAGGTCAAGTTTTCTGCCAGCTTCTCTGTACCTCGATGCAAGTAGCCCATCACCGGAATCGCTTCTTTAATGGTTTCCCCATCGATTTTTACTACCAAGCGAAATACTCCGTGTGTACTCGGATGCTGTGGACCTACGTTTAATAACATCTCTTCCGTACGAAGTCCTGTTTCAGAAGAGGTATCAACATGAGTCGTGAGGATGTTATGGTTCATCTGCTAAACCTCCTCGTCGTATTGCACATAATCTTTGCGCAGCGGATACCCAACCCAATCATCCGGCAACAGGATTCGACGTAAATCCTTATGTCCCGGGAAATGAATACCCAAAAGGTCAAAAGTCTCTCTTTCATTCCAATTTGCGCCATGCCAGAGGTCCATTACAGAAGGAACTTTTGACTCTTCTCTGCTCGTTTTGACCTTTACTGCCAAGCTTTGGCGATTTTTGTAGGAATAAAAGTGGTAGTATACCTCCAGGCGATCCTCATAATCGACACCGTGAAGATCGGACAGGTACTCAAAGCTCAATTGCTCGTCATCTCTTAAATATTGGGCAACTTGATGCCAACGTTCGTTTTGAATGGTGAGAGTTGGAACTTCCTTTCCCAGCTCGTTAATATACGAAGCCTCGATGACTTCCTGTCCAAATGCTTCGGAAATTCTCGAAACGTATTTATCAAGATAGGGCTGGTTTTTGGAAGGTGCTTTCGGCGCTTCCTCTGCCGGGGCCTCATCACCAGTCGCTTGCGCTGTTTTTGCCTTCGCTGCTGCGGCGGCTGCTGCTTTGGCTTTTGCGGCAGCGGCTGCCTTTGCCTTGGCGTCGTCATCACCGGATTCATCGCCGCCTGCTTCACGTGCGGCTTTTGCCTTTGCAGCGGCCGCTGCGGCAGCCTTGGCTTTTGCGGCTGCTGCTGCCTTCGCCTTGGCATCCGCCTCTGGAGCTGAATCAGCTGTATCGGCTCCATTTTCCGCGGCTTCCTTTGCTTCCTTCGCTGCTTTTGCCTTGGCTAGCGCTTCTGCGGCAGCTGCTTTCTTGGCTGCGGCTTTTTCTTCAGGCGTCATTTCAGACACTGGCTTTGCTGGTGGCGAAGCAGCTTCTGCCTGTTCCTTCGCTGCTTTTGCCTTGGCTAGTGCTTCTGCGGCAGCTGCCTTCTTAGCTGCGGCTTTTTCTTCAGGCGTCATTTCAGACACTGGCTTTGCTGGTGGCGAAGCTGCTTCTGCCTGTTCCTTCGCTGCTTTTGCCTTGGCTAGTGCTTCTGCGGCAGCTGCCTTCTTGGCTGCGGCTTTTTCTTCAGGCGTCATTTCAGACACTGGCTTTGCTGGTGTAACAACTGCTTCTGATTGTTGCTCGGCAACTGGAGTTTCCGCTTCCGCAGCTTCTTTTGCTTCCTTCGCCGCTTTTGCCTTGGCAATCGCTTCTGCCGCTGCTGCTTTCTTGGCTGCGGCCTTTTCTTCAGGCGTCATTTCAGACACAGCTTTTGCATCCGGAGCAGAGACTTCCTCTTGTGGCTCTTGAGATGGCTCCACTTGGCTCGCCTCTTGGGAAGCCTGGGCTTCCTGTTCTCTTAATTTTCGCAAAGCTTCTGCCTTGGCACGGGCTTCAGCCGCTGCCGCTGCCTTTTCCTCCGGCGTCGGCTTGCGTTTCTCATCGCTCATAGATTGGTCACCTGCTTCCCAGTCTTCGCTTCGTAACGGATTTTTTCTTGAAGCTTATTAATTCCGTAGATCAAAGCGGCAGGGTTAGGCGGACAACCTGGAATATATACGTCGACAGGCACAATCTGGTCTACACCTTTTACCACGCTGTACGAGCGCACATACGGACCTCCCGCTGTCGCACAGGAGCCCATGGCAATCACCCACTTTGGTTCAGGCATTTGATCATACAGCCTGCGCAGCAGTGGGGCCATCTTTTTCGTGACGGTTCCGGCTACGATCATGACATCAGATTGTCTTGGGGATGCTCGAAAAATAACGCCAAACCGGTCGAGGTCATAACGAGCCCCACCCGTTCCCATCATTTCGATCGCGCAACAGGCCAAGCCAAAGGTTAATGGCCACAACGAGTTGCTGCGAACCCATCCCTTCACCGTTTCCAATGTCGTGAACATGACGTTGCGATTCAATTCCTCTTGCAATTCAGGCGCAATGCTCGTCAGATCTAGTTCCATTCCAGCACCTTCTTTCTCCACGCGTAAATCAATCCTACGATGAGCAAGGATATAAAGATGACCATCTCGACTAAGGCAAAGAGCCCCAGTTCTTTGTAAGCGACGGCCCACGGATACAGAAAGAGTGTTTCTACATCAAAGATGACAAACATGAGGGCAAAGATGTAATACTTCACGTTGAAACGCACCCAACTGTCACCAACAGGAATGTTACCGCTTTCATAAGTAGTTTGCTTCTCCCGTGTCGGTTTCTTTGGACGAAGTAATGGACCAACAAAACTGACTGTAGCCACGGGCAACAGCACACCAAGAATCAAAAAGATCGCGACAATCACATAATTGTTGGTATAGATGTCACTCACCCACGTTCCCTCCGCTCTTGAGAAAGGTATGAATCGTCTTGCGCTGTCCTCCAGAAGAAGTCGTGACTCCCTCAAAAGGGTACTGCTCGCAGCATCAAAGGTGTAGGTATGAACGCTGTCGCTAAATGATACTGCTAGAAAAAAATACCTTTATCATTATAGCAAATTGCCAATAGGGTGTCTAACGAAAGCCTTCCTTTTGTGCCATATAAAGGGAAAAAACTCGGAGATTTCTCCCCGAGTTTTTCCAGCATAGTATGATGACCAAACGAATATGTCCGTCTGATCCTCTTATTCTCTTAATTATTGAACGTTGTTTGAAAATTGCTGTCCGAGGAAGTCCTCGTAAATGCGCTCCCATACAATCGCAAAGTTCATCTTATCGTCTTCTGGGATCTCCAGCATATTTTCAATCGCTTCTTCCATATATGGAGTCAGCTTGATCAGAACCTCTGCCAGCATCTGATCATTGGTGTTCAGCAATTGCTTCATTTCTGCTTTGGACATGCTGAACGTATTTTCTTCTTGTTCGTGCAGCTTCATCACGAGGCGGCTAAACATCGGATGTACCAATGCTTCCAGTTTAACATGAGCCAATGCAAGAGATTCTGCTTCGCTCAGCTTGAACAACTCAGATGCGTCTGGGAATGGATAAACCGGTACATCCCAAGCATCTCCATTATCGATTACCAGACCCCACTTCACGAAAAGCTCAATCGCTTCGTCAAGAGATGTCGGATATGCATAATCGGAACGGCTAACGAACGCTTTGAATCTGTTCAAGAGGTTTACATAGCCTTTAAAATCCTCTTCAGACTTAAAGCCTTCTTTAACAGGCTCGGTGAATGTGCCTTTCAATGCTTCGAACTCGTCCAGAGCTTTTTTCATTTCTTCTTTTGACTCATGCTTCGTTACTACATAGCACATTGCCTGGAAGAGAACTTTCATTTCATGAGATAGCACGCTTGTCCAGCCATTAGCCGCAAAGCTGCTAGGAATCACTACGCCATCTTGATTGTGGCGGATATCGCGAACGGTTTGCATCAATTACACTCTCCTTTAATCCCAATAGCCAATGCCGCTTTTTCCCGCTGTTTTTCATGCTAACGTAGCTCGTCGGCAGGGCATTAGGTCTATTATACACAGAAACATTAGGCAATTACCAACTGGAAATATCATGCCCGATTACCATGGCTCATCATTCATCACCTGATAACCGAAAAATCCCCGCAGCCACATGGGCGCGGGGATATCAAGCTTACGCTTTACTTCGCTACGTCGAGACGTGCCATCGCACGTTGCAGCGCGCGTTCTGCACGCTTGACGTCGAGCTCGGCATATTTCTCAGCCAAACGCTTTTCAGCACGCTCTTTCGCTGCCTTCGCGCGTTCAACATCGATGTCTCCCGGCAATTCAGCCGTTTCAGCAAGGATGGTTACTTTATCGCCGCGCACTTCCATGAAGCCGCCGCTTACAGCCATCTTTACTTCTTTATCGCCTTCTGTCTTAATCCGAACTGGCGCTGTTTTCAGCGGGGTTACCAACGGCACGTGGTTCGGCATAATACCGATTTCCCCTTGCAAGCCGCGAGCAATCACCATTTCAGCCTGACCGCTGTAGACAACTCGTTCAGGAGTTACGACTTCAACTGTCATCTTACTCACTTACTCGTCTCCCCTTTCCAGGGTGTCTTACGCCATTTTCTTCGCTTTTTCTACCGCTTCTTCAATTGTACCTACGTACAGGAACGCGCCCTCTGGCAGGTGGTCATGCTTACCTTCGAGGATTTCCTTGAAGCTGCGAACGGTTTCTTTCAATGGCACGTATTGGCCTGGGTTACCAGTGAACTGCTCGGCAACGTGGAAGGACTGGGACAAGAAACGTTGAATGCGGCGAGCGCGTCCAACTACTTGCTTGTCGTCGTCGCTCAACTCGTCCATACCGAGAATCGCGATGATATCTTGCAGTTCTTTGTAACGTTGCAGGATTTTTTGAACGCTACGAGCCACATCATAGTGTTCTTGTCCTACTACATCAGGAGCCAGAGCACGGGAAGTGGATGCGAGTGGATCTACCGCAGGGAAGATACCCAACTCAGCGATGGAACGCTCCAAGTTCGTTGTAGCGTCCAAGTGAGCAAACGTAGTAGCAGGAGCCGGGTCAGTGTAGTCATCCGCTGGTACGTAGATCGCTTGAATGGACGTTACGGAACCTTTTTTCGTGGAAGTAATACGCTCTTGCAGCTGACCCATTTCGGTAGCCAGTGTTGGCTGGTAACCTACCGCAGATGGCATACGGCCCAAGAGAGCAGAAACTTCGGAACCCGCTTGAGTAAAGCGGAAGATGTTATCAACAAAGAGAAGAACGTCGCGGCCTTCTTCATCACGGAAGTATTCCGCCATAGTCAGACCAGTCAACGCTACACGAAGACGTGCACCAGGCGGTTCGTTCATCTGACCGAATACCATCGCGGTTTTCGGCAGAACGCCTGCGTCTTTCATCTCGTGGTACAGGTCGTTACCTTCACGGGTACGCTCACCTACACCAGCGAATACGGAAATACCACCGTGCTCTTGCGCGATGTTGTTGATCAGCTCTTGAATAGTAACGGTTTTACCTACACCCGCACCACCAAACAGACCGATCTTACCACCCTTGATGTACGGAGCCAAGAGGTCAATAACTTTGATACCTGTTTCCAGGATCTCAACAGTCGTTGCTTGGTCTACGAACTCAGGAGCTTTACGGTGAATTGGGTCACGACGATCTACTTGACCGAGTTCTTGCAGGTCGATCGGCTCACCCAATACGTTGAATACGCGTCCGAGGGTAATTGCACCCACTGGAACGGAGATAGCTGCACCAGTATCAACTGCTTCCATACCACGAACCAAACCGTCAGTGGAAGACATTGCAACGGTACGAACCAAGTTATCGCCCAAATGAGTAGCAACCTCAACAGTCAAGTTGATGTCGCGCTCACCAGCGCTTTGTGCTTTATGTTGAATCTTGATCGCATTGTAAATGGCAGGCAGGTGTCCGCGGTCGAACTCGACGTCAACAACCGGACCCATTACCTGAACCACGCGTCCATTCGCCATCTTACTTCTTCCCTCCTGTAAAGCTAAATTGGGAGCTATTCGCTGCCACTAAGCCTGTGCGTTTGCACCTGCAACGATCTCGGAAATCTCTTGTGTAATGGCTGCCTGACGAGCACGGTTGTAGCTCAACGTTAAACGGTTGATCATATCCGTAGCATTGTCTGTCGCACTGCCCATTGCAGTCATACGGGAACCTTCTTCAGAAGCTTTTGCTTCGAGGAGTGCACTGTAAACCAGTGTTTCCGCATATTTCGGCAACAGATCAGCCAATACTTCTTCCGAGGACGGCTCATACTCGTAATTCAATTCGCGCGCATTGTTGCTCTCGGGAGCTTCCAATGGCAGCAATTGTTTTACGGTAGGTATTTGCGAAATTGCACTTTGGAACTTGTTGTAGCACAGGTACAGTTCGTCAATCTGCTCGTTCTCGAACATTTGGACTGCTGCACCGGCAATTTTCTTGATATCAGCAAAGGCTGGGCTGGCTGGCAGACCTGTCACTTCCTCCAAAAGAGGGTAGTTCCGTTTGCTGAAGAAGTCACGACCTTTGCGGCCAATCACAAAAATACCATACTCATCCTTGGACTTGTGCTTCTCGTTAATGGTATTTACCACTCTACGGAGAATGTTGGCATTGTAACCCCCAGCAAGTCCACGGTCGGAAGTGATGACAATATAACCAGTCTTTTTCACCGGACGATTTTGCAACATTGGATGTTTGGAACCAGAGTTCCCACTCGCGATGCTTGCGATCACTTCTTGGATCTTGTCAGCATACGGGCGTGCCGCCTCAGCTTTATCCTGGTTACGGCGAAGCTTTGCAGCCGCCACCATTTTCATCGCTTTCGTGATTTGGCGCATATCCTTTTTACTTTTGATACTGCGTCGAATCTCACGTATTCCTTTAGCCACTCGTTTTCACCACCTTGAGGACGCATGCACGGGCAAATGGCCCGGCATGCATCTGATGTCTATCAGGTTAACGATTAGCGAGTTACCGAAAAGCCTTTTTTGAACTCTTCGATCGCTGCGTTGAATTCTTTTTCATCTGGAAGGTCTTTCGTTGTGCGGATGTGCTCCAACAGTTGCGGTTTGTTGGAATCCAAGAAAGACAACATCTCTTTCTCAAAGCGGCGCACATCTGCTACTGGAATGTCATCCAGGAAACCTCTTGTAGCGCTATAGATAGAAGCAACTTGCTTCTCAACAGACATTGGATCGAACTGACCTTGTTTCATGATTTCCATCAAGCGCTCACCACGGGTCAGACGAGCTTGGGTCGCTTTGTCCAGATCGGAACCGAACTGAGCAAACGCAGCCAACTCACGGTATTGAGCCAACTCAAGCTTGAGTGGACCTGCTACCTTTTTCATCGCCTTGATTTGCGCGGAACCACCTACACGGGATACAGAAAGACCAGTGTTAACCGCTGGACGTTGACCTGCGTTGAACAAGTCTGTCTCGAGGAAGATCTGACCGTCCGTGATGGAGATCACGTTGGTTGGAATGTATGCGGAAATGTCACCCGCTTGGGTTTCGATGAATGGCAGAGCCGTAATGGAACCAGCGCCCAGATCATCAGACAGTTTCGCAGCGCGCTCCAGCAAGCGGGAGTGCAAGTAGAATACGTCACCAGGATATGCTTCACGGCCTGGAGGACGGCGGAGCAAGAGGGACATTTCGCGGTATGCAGCAGCCTGTTTGGACAGGTCATCGTATACGCACAGAACGTGTCCGCCTTTGTACATGAAGTACTCAGCCATTGTTACACCAGTATAAGGAGACAGGTACAACATTGGAGCTGGGTCAGACGCAGTAGCAGAAACGATGATGGTGTAATCTAGAGCACCTGCTTTACGCAGTGTTTCTACGATGTTTGCAACGGTGGATTGCTTTTGACCGATTGCAACGTAGATACAAATCATGTCTTTACCTTTTTGGTTGATGATCGTGTCGAGCGCCACTGCTGTTTTACCAGTTTGGCGGTCACCAATGATCAACTCACGCTGTCCACGACCAACTGGGATCATCGCGTCAATCGCTTTGATACCTGTTTGGAGTGGCTCGTGTACGGATTTACGCGCCATAACGCCAGGAGCTGGGCTCTCGATTGGGCGGAAACCGTCATTTGCGATAGGGCCTTGACCATCGATAGGTTGACCCAGTGGGTTTACAACGCGGCCGAGCAGCGCTTCCCCTACTGGAACTTCCATAACGCGGCCGGTACGTTTTACAGTATCGCCTTCCTTAATGTCGCGGAAAGGTCCCATAATAACGACACCCACGTTATCTTCTTCCAAGTTGAGTACCATACCCATTACGCCATTTTGGAACTCGAGGAGCTCACCTTGCATGGCCTTTTCCAAACCGTGAACACGAGCAATACCGTCACCTACTTGGATGACTGTGCCTACATCCACAACTTCGATTTCAGATGTAAAGTTAGCGATCCGCTCTTTAATGAGGGAGCTAATCTCTTCTGGTCTGATTGCACTCACTTAATTCACCCCATTCATCCAACTTCTTAAAAGCCATCGAACTTTACGCCTTTTGCGCAAAGGTTTCCAACTTCGTTTTCAGGCTGCCATCGTACAGACGGTCGCCAATCTTGATAATAATGCCGCCGAGAATCGCTGGATCTACAACTGCTGTCATACGCAGCTTTTTGTTCAGCGTTTGACCGAACTTCTCAGCCAGCTCATTTTGCTCTTCAGTAGAAAGCGGCTTAGCACTAGTCACAATCGCATCTGCGAATCCACGAGCTTCGTTCGCCAATTGTACAAAAGAACGGTAGATATCAACCAGATCAACTTCACGTCCGTTTTCAATCAGGACGTTTAGAAAATTAAAGGTTTCTTCCCCAACATGGCTTTTGAACAATTCGTCAGCGAGCTGGCTTTTTGCATCTGCTGCGATGTGCGGGTGCAACATGATCTTTTTCAGATCTTCATTGCTTTCTACCGCTTCTACGATTGCACCCAGGTCTGCTTCTACCTGATCAATCTTGCTACGCTCACTCGCTACTTCAAAGAGAGCGCGAGCATAACGTTTCCCTACTGCGCTACTCATAGGCGATCTCCCACTTGTGCGAGAAATTTGTCAACAGTAGACTTTTGAGCTGCTTCGTCCAGTTCTTTCTCAATGATCTTGGAAGCCAAGAGCACGGAAAGACCAGTCATTTGCTCACGCAGTTCGAGTTTTGCTTTTTCTACTTCACGAGCCAGTTCAGCACTAGCATCTGCTTTCATGCGCTCAGAAGCTGCTTGTGCTTCAGCAACGATTTTGCTTGCTTCATCAGAGGCTTGCTTCGCAGCACGGTCGATGATCGCTTTAGATTCAGCGCGAGCTTCATCCAAAAGACGGCGTTGTTCAGCCAAAAGCTTTTCGGATTCCTTGTGGTTGCGTTCCGCAGTAGCAAGCTCGTTCTCAACATGAGCACGGCGCTTTTCCAATACGCCCGCAATCGGTCCTGTTGCATATTTGGAAACAACGATCAACAGCAAAACGAAAATAATCACCTGGAGTAATAATGTGCCCCATTCCAGGGATACGGCTCCAAACTCAACCATTTTTAGTTCACTCCTTCCTGACAAACGAAAGATTCTGCAATAAGTTCTTTACGTACTTACCAGAATTATTACTAGAAGACTTCCATGCCAAGCTTTGGCCGAAGCCTGATTTTTCCCTACTAAAAGATAGGCGAAGGTGACCCTCCGCCTATTTAATACTGTTCAACTGTTCGCTTAGCCCAGACGACCCATCAAGATGAAGCCTACAGCTACAGCGATAATTGGAATCGCCTCTACGAGACCCATACCGAGGAACATGATACCCATCAGGTTACCACGAGCTTCAGGTTGACGAGCAACACCTTCAATTGTTTTAGAGATTACGTTACTTGCACCAAAAGCACCACCAAGTGCTGCCAAACCGAAAATAAGACCCATAGCAATAGCTACACCCATAACTTCCATGTTAAAAATACCTCCCTAAATTGTTGTTAACCAAAACTAGATTTTAGTGTTCATCATTCACAAGTTGTGAAATGTAAACCATAGAAAGAGTCAAGAAAATGAACGCCTGAATTGCACCTACGAAGACGGAGTAGCCGAGCCAAATAAATAATGGTGCTGCGGCCAAAACACCCCCACTCAACAGGAAGGCAATCATAATCTCTTTTGCAAAGAGGTTACCGAACAAACGCAAAGGAAGCGTCAACGGTTTAATGATAAACTCCTCAAGAATGTGAATCGGGTTGAGGAATACGTGCTTAAACCAACCACCTGGACTTTTCTTGATACCAAGGTAGTGGGAGTAAAGCAAGACTACCAATGCCAAACCAAATGTTACGCTTGGTGTAGCAGTCGGCGACTTCCACCAGATAACGTGAGCCCCTTTGTCAGCTAGCTCGTGCTCAACCGTTTCGCGCTTTTTCGCTTCGGCTTCTGGCGTAGGAGCAATCGTCAGCATCTTCATAACACTTTCGCTGATTTCACCTTTGTGCACTGTGGTGACGTTGGCGATAACACCTAGCTGGTTCCCAATGAAGATGTAGAGAAACAACGTAATACCAAGCGTCATCATCATCATGACTTTCTTGTGATCCATGTATCCTGCAGTAACATTCTTGACAAAGTCAAAAATCCACTCAACTGCATTTTGCTTAGCACCAGGTACTCCGGTTTCCAGCTTTCGCGTCATTACAAACAGGAAGATAAACACAAGCAGTGCGGTAAGAACCATCATGAGAATCGTAGCGATGTCAAATACCATGCCGCCTAAACTAAACCGTAACGTATAATGATGACCCATCTTTTCACCCCTTTCCATCGATAGATAGAGGTTGTCCGAAACTCTGTCTACACATTGCTATCGAACGCTCTCTGTTAAAATCACTTCATTAAAAGGAAATGCTGGTAACAAATCTATTTTGAATTGCGGAATACGAGTAGATAGCTGATCCCTTGGATCAAAAACAACCCAAGTAGAACTCCTGATAATGTGAACATATGAGGGAAAAGAAAGGTAGTATAGGCAGCTAGCCCGGCAATCATGAACCGAAGCATCGTGCCCGTTCCTTTTGGTCTGATATTAGGGTCATCTGCCATTTGTCCAACAACCCAGACCTTGCTTGCGAGAACGCTGGTATTAATGATTCCTGTCACTGTTCCAAGCACTAAACTCTGCAAAAAAACCTTGTGTTCAGGCAATACAATCATCAGTATCACAAACAATGCCATACACCATAAAGAATAGCGAAAAGTCTTTCGCATCGCTAAAGCAAACGCTTCCATCGTTCGTCACCCCCTACAAATACGGGCGAATGAGTCGATAGACAGTGTATACACCAATAGCAATCCCTGTAATCAAGCCGATAAGCAAGAACCAAGGATCAGTCGCTAGTAGGCGATCCGCGTATCTGCCGATCATAAAACCGGCAACCACACAAATGGCAAAGTCAAGACCAAGTACGCTGACCAAACCAAGTGCTCGCCATGGATTGTCAAGTTTCGCCAGTTTATCCTTCTCCTTTCACATAAGGAGAGGGCACACAATTTCCAAATGCCCTCATCCATATTAACGAAGATTTATTCCCTTTGTCAACGCAAGCGTTTCGGTGTACACAAAGCGTTCACAATTTAAAAATTAAATTTTCTCGACAATTGTGGAGACGCCCTGTCCCCCACCAATGCAAAGAGTCGCTAAGCCATATTTTGCCCCTTCGCGCTTTTGCAATTCATGGACGAGCGTGACCAAAATTCTCGCGCCACTCGCACCGATTGGATGTCCCAAAGCGATGGCTCCACCGTTGACATTTAGCTTCTCACGATCAAAGTCCAGTGCTTTGCCAACAGACAGTGATTGGACGGCAAAAGCTTCGTTTGCTTCGATCAAATCGATGTCAGCAATCGACAGTCCCGCTTTTTCCAGTACGCGTTTGGTCGCAGGAACCGGACCGTACCCCATGATGCTCGGATCAACACCTGCACTCGCATTGGCTACGATACGAGCAAGTGGCTTCACTCCCAGCTCTTCTGCTTTCTCGCGCGTCATAATCAAGAGAGCTGCTGCTCCATCGTTGATGCCGGATGCATTCCCTGCTGTCACGGTTCCATCCTTTTTAAATGCAGGCTTCAGCTTGCCTAGAGCTTCGGCTGTCACGCCAGCACGCGGGAATTCGTCCACGGCAAACAACACTGGGTCACCCTTTCGCTGCGGGATCGGAACCGGCACAATCTCTTCTTGAAAACGACCACTAACGAGCGCTTGCTGAGCCTTTTCTTGGCTCCACGCTGAAAACTCATCCTGCTCTTCGCGTCCGATTTCGTATTTGGTGCAAAGATTCTCCGCCGTAATGCCCATGTGATAGTCGTTGAAAGCACACCACAGCCCATCGCGAATCATGGAGTCTACTACTTTCTGATCTCCCATGCGGTAGCCTGAGCGCGCTCCTTCCATTAAGTATGGTGCCTGGCTCATATTTTCCATCCCACCAGCCAAGACAACTTCTGCCTCACCAGCAAGGATTGACTGAACGGCCAAATGAACGGCTTTTAGACCTGAACCACAAACCTTGTTGATTGTCAGGGAGGGAACTTCATGAGCAAGGCCCGCGTGAATAGAAGCCTGGCGCGCCGGGTTTTGACCCAAGCCTGCTGACAGTACATTCCCCATTATCACTTCATCGACTGCATCCTTGGAAACACCTGCACGATCTAGCGCTGCTTCCAGTACAATCCCGCCCAGCTTTGTCGCGCTGACACCTGCAAGCGTTCCTTGAAAGCTACCTATAGCAGTGCGCACAGCACTCGCAATGACGATTTCTCTTTGACTCATCTTCCACACACCCCTCGAATACACAGGATAGGCAACCTTCTTAAGATTCCATCTTTTCATGATAATTCCTGCCAGGAAATCGCTTTCTTTTCCAATTCATGAAAAACCGTCACAGCTCTTAGAGAAGAGTGTGACGGTCTGAATGATTTATAGAAGTGCTTCTGCCATTTCATCGACGATATTGTTGATGGCAATCGGGCCGTAATAGGCGATCCACACGGTTGTGTTTACCTCGTACACCTTATTTTCCTTAGCTGCTTTTAGCCCTTTCCAAATGGAGCTGTTTTTGTATTCGTCCGTTAATGCTTGATTCGCTTTGTCCGTTACGACAAATAGGTGATCGGCATTTACCTCTGGCAACACCTCCAGAGAAATCATCGTAGCTGTATCTGATTTATCCATCGCTGGCTTGGGAGGAGTCAGTCCCAAATCGGAATACAAGATAGCAGCCGTACGGTGTTCAACTGTGTGCAGTCGAATGGCATTGTCACGAGGACGAATAAGTGCGACGGACTCACCCTTGAGCTTGGTTGCGAATTCTGCTTTCAATTTGTTCGTTTTCTCTTGGTAGTCTTTTACGATTTGCTCAGCTTGTTGTTCTTTTTCGAGAATTTTTCCAAAGGTAATCAGCGTCTCTCTCCAGTCTTCATTACGGTCAAACATGATGGTTGGAGCGATTTTTTTCAAATTATCATAGATTTTATCTTGAAACTCCGTGCATATGATCAAGTCAGGCTCCATAGCAACTACCGCTTCTGAATTGGGCTCGTCTTTTGTTCCGAGTACGTGAACATCTTTTAGCTTGTCCATGAGATACTCTGGAAACTTCGAACCGTCCCCCGTTGTAATGACACTACCTGCAGGCAGCTCGCCCAAGGCAATCATCTGATCTGCGTATTGCGTATCCAGCACAGCGATTCTGACTGGTTTAAAATCAAGCGTCAGCTCGCCTTTCATGTGCTTGATTGTACGCGTATCGCTTTTCTTCACTTCTTGATTCGCGCTAGATTGCGTGGTATTCGACTGTGTCGCCACCTGATTCGAAGCGCCTGCTGCTGCGTTCCCCGAATTGCTAGTATTCGTACCGCCGCCTGAGCAGGCTCCCAGCAGCAAGGTAAGGCTCAGCATCAGGTTCAGCGCCAGCATCGCTTTTGTACTCTTATACATCGGTACGGCTCCTCCATCTCTTGATCGCAGGTGATTTTGATTTTCATTTTCAATGTGATCATTATATTTCCACAGCTTTTGACCAGCAATGGAATATCGCGACAAGAGTAATGGACTTTGGCGACGAATTTCCGATGTCAACGGATTTTCCTTATACAGAGAAGGGGAGAAGCCTGTATATTTTTTAAAGATACGACTGAAATAATAGCTGTCTGTATAACCTACTGATTCCGCTACCTCTTTTAGTCCCAAATTCGTTTGACGCAGTAGTTCCTGCGCTTTTTGAATGCGCACCTGGATCAGATAGTCGATAGGGCCGACCGCTAGCTGGGCTTTAAAGGTGCGTTGCAAAGATCGGGAGCTGCAGTTTAAGAGCGCAGAAAGATCATCGAGTGTGAACGTCTCTGCGTAATGCTCCTCGATATACCTGACGGCCTGAACGACCAAATTCGGTACCGTTACCCCTATTCCTTGCAACTGCATTTGTGCCATTAGCTCACATACGAGTTGATAAAGCAGGGCCTTGGCTCGCAGCTTGTCCAGGTTGCCGTTCTGATTCCATACTTGCTGCATACGTGATATCGCGACAAATACATTTGCCTGATGTATGGGGGTTAATCCGTATTGGATGTGAAAAGGTTGTGCTTTCTTCAGTAAACGTAACAACTCCTGCCGACAAGGCAATGGTAAATGAGCTTTGTACAAAATCAGATAGTATTCCAGCTCATCCTTTATTTCCTCGATGTCCACGTAAGTACCTTTGCCAGCATGGACCATATAGCAATTCTTGATAGCATGTACATTCCCGTCAAGACGAATCAGACCACTGCCTCTCACCGAAAATAGAAAGGCACTAGCCGGCAATTGATAGGATCGCAGCTGCTCTCCGGCTCGCATGACGATATGCCGTACATCATGTAATCGTACACTTGCCTGATTCCATAGAAAAATATGATCATCCACGTTCATTGTCCCACACTCAACTCCTTGATAGCCCTCCCATCGTTCTTCTTTTCATTCTATTTGATAACCATTCTCATTTCTATAGCAAAAATCATAGAGAGCACACTACCTCGATGAAACCGCGCGAACGTAAATCACTTCGTAGGTGACAGGGATGCCCGTTTCTCTTTTATACGTCTGCTCATAGTAACAAATCATTTCTGCAAGGAGTTTTCTGCGTCCCAGACCGCTCCCTTGCTCCATACTTGCACTAGCGCCCACCGCTTTCACGGCATGCAAGAAATCCCGTACACCTGGGTAAGTTAGCCGCTCATATTTCCTCATCACCTCTATATCCGTAAACCCTGCTTGCTCCAATAGCTCGTGCCAATCACGTGCAGAGTGAAACTCCAAGCCATGGCGCACTCCCTTTTCCCCCAAAATCGCATGAGCATTCGCAAACGAATCATGCAGCTCCCAAAACGTATCGGGTCCAAATGTTGAAAAAACCAAAGGTGCTCCGGGCTTCAGGATTCTTCCCAATCCTTTTAGCGTATGCGCTGGCTTGGCAAACCACTGAAAGCACGCTCCTGAAACTATCAAATCCTTTGACTTCGCCTGTTGTTCCCAAACCCATTCTTCCGCATCGGCTTGAGAAAATGAACAAGTCAGGCCATGCTGTTCCAGATTGTTCTTCGCCTGCTCCAACATGCCCGATGCAATCTCTACCACTTCGTAATGGGCAGCAGAAAAATGGCTGCGAATGACGCGGGTTAATCCCCCTGTCCCACAGCCAATCTCTAGAATGTTTCGTACCTCGTTCTCGTTCGTTATTTCTGTAACTATTTGACTCAAATGATCGGCCATCTTCTTTTGTACGAGTGCGTATTTTTCGTATGAGACAGCCTTCTCACTAAATCGGCTGCTGATTGCTCTCTTCTGCAAGCTGCTCCACCATCCTCTTTAGCGAATCTCCTACAACCTCCGGAACAAATACATGCGGAGCATGACCACAGTCAGGAATTTGCACGAAATGGGCACCTGCAAGGCTACTCGCCAGTTCTTCTCCGGCTGCGAGCGAACAGATAGCATCCTCCCTACCATGAATAACGAGAGTGGGAGTAGTCAGCGAAGACAGGAACGGGCGGCAATCCTCTCCTTCTAAATAGGTCAAGCCCGCGATCAACGCTGCCGTACTCCACTTCTGGCTGTCCACCCCCACGTGCAAGCCTATTTGCTTACGCTCTCCTGGTGTTAGCATCTGTTCAACAAATGCGTCCATCACCCGCTCCCGTGCTATGGAAAGCTGTCTTTTCATCCTTTGCAAAACAACAGGAAGCCATCCTTTGCGAAGGTCATGCTGTTCACAGGTAAAGCGTGCTGTGGTGCCGATCAAAACAAGTCCTGAGACCGGGTACTGAGCAGCAAGACGTATGCCGAGCATCCCTCCCATGGACCACCCCACTACAATCAGCTCCTGGTCCAAAAGAGAACGGGCTTCCTCTTCTACTCTCTCGTAAAATTGCAAGGAATCAGTGACGTCCGAATAAGTAGGCGTGATGTGCTGATAGGAAGGAAATTGGGAGCGAACTGCATCCCAGCTGCAATCTGGCATTCCCCACCCGGTTAGCCACAGCATCACTTTTCTCACGATATCGTCCCTCCTTTATGAAGCTCGTTCCTGATTTCGCTCACTTGCTCGCAAGCCCACTCTAGCTCTTCGCGCGTATGGGCAGCCATCACTGTAAAACGGATACGGGCGGTTCCCTCTGGCACGGTAGGCGGTCGAATCGCCACTGCTGCAATCCCCCGTTGCCGAAGCCTTTTGCTGAATTGCAAAGTCCACTCATTCTCTCCTAACGTGAGCGGGATGATTGGCGTATCTTCTTCGTCTACGGTAAACCCGCGTGAGCGAAGCAACTGGCGAAACACGAGCGCATTCTGCCTCACCGCTTTTCTTCGCCAAGACTCTGTTTGTACCAAAGACAACGCCGCCAGATTCGAGCCGATCACAGCAGGGGGCAGGGCTGTCGAATACACCAGTGAGCGCGCTTTTGTCATCAAGTAACGAATGATAATCTCATCTGCGCATACGTATGCCCCATAAACACCAAATGCCTTGCTAAAGGTTCCCATCAAAACATCGACTTGTCCGGCAATGCCCAGCTCGTGGCACAAGCCCTGCCCTTCTTCACCACGCACTCCCCCTGCATGGGCTTCGTCAACCATCAGCATGGCATCGTAACGATCTCGCAGTTGTACCAATTCAAGTAGGGGAGCTTTATCACCGTCCATAGAGAATATGCTGTCCGTGACAATCCACTTCCGTCTTGCATCCTGGTGCTTTTTTAGCAAAAATTCCAGATGGTCCATATCGTTATGTCTGTACCGAAAATGCTCCGCCCGACTGAGCACGATCCCATCGACGATGCTGGCGTGATTCAACCGATCACTAAAAACAGCGTCGCCTCTTCCGGCTAGCGCTGCAATTACCCCTGTATTTGCCTGATAGCCGTTTGCAAAGACAAGCGCCCCTTCTCTCTCCTTCCACAGCGCCAATTGTTGTTCCAGCACGTTATATAATGCGTAGTTGCCATGGACGAGACGAGAGGCAGTTCCTCCTGCCCCCCACTCCTCTGCTGCCTTCTTGCCAGCTTCCACGATTCGTTGATCATGGGCCAAGCCCAAATAGTTGTTCGATGACAGGTTTAATAACGGTTTCCCTTCGACCTGAATCCACGTGCCTGCGCGATCACTGGCTGACTCCACGGTGTTCCATTCTCTAGTCAGCGATTGTTTGCGCAACGAATCATATTCTTCTTCCAGCCATGTGTAGCGTTTATTCATAACTGACCTACTGTCCTACAGCGCACACAGCTCGATTTCAAACCCGAGGTCTTCAATCATCTGATGGTCTGTCGTGATTTCCTGCCCGGGCGTCGTCAAATAGTCCCCCACGAACAATGAGTTAGCCGCATACAAGGAGAGCGGCTGCAACGTGCGCAAATTCACTTCGCGACCACCCGCAACGCGAATTTCTTTATCTGGGCAAATAAATCGGAACAAGGCGAGAACCCGAAGAGCCTTCATTGCCGGAGTGCGTCCTTTATCCTCCAACGGGGTTCCGGGAATCGCATTTAAAAAATTGATCGGGATGGAATCTGCGTCGAGATTGCGCAGGGCAAATGCCATTTCGACGATCTCTTCATCGCTCTCCCCCATGCCGATGATCACGCCTGCGCAGGGCGACATCCCTGCTCTTTTCACGGTATCGACTGTCTGTACACGCTGATCGTATGTGTGCGTTGTCGTAATCGCTTCGTAATGATTGCGACTCGTGTTGAGATTATGGTTGTAGCGGTGAACACCTGAATCTTTTAGGCGCGTTGCTTGTTCGTCGCTTAATATCCCAAGGCACGCACAAATTTTCAGCGGCATCGTCTCGCGGATTTCTTTGACTGCCTCGATGACCTGGCCCAGCTCTCTTTCTGTGGGACCACGTCCTGAGGCGACAATACAGTATGTACCTGCTTTTCGATTCATGGCTTCTCGCGCACCTGCGAGCAATGTCTCCTTGTCCAGCATCGTGTACTTGGATACGGGAGCATTCGAAACAATCGACTGCGAGCAGTAACCGCAATCCTCCGGACATAGGCCGCTCTTGGCGTTGATGATCATGTTCAGTTTGACCTTTTTTCCGAAAAAGTGCTTTCTGACGCGAAAAGCTTCGTTCATGACCAGTAGCAGCTCATCATCAGACGCTTGCAATACCTTCATTGCCTCGTCCTGTGTAAACTCTTCTTTCTTGATTGCTTTGCTTGCGTAATCCTTCCAATCCAGACAGGTGCTTTTCTCCATTTTCTCGTCTCCTCTTTCTATTATTTAAGGCTCCACTGGCACAACTGGCCGATGTCTACACATTCTTGGATCAGCTGCGTCAAATGCTGGCGCTCTAACGGTTGGTCTATCCATGGAAGCACGCCCCATACGGGAACTCCCCCGTAGCTCTCAATCATGCTCGCGTTTGTTTTGACACTCTCATCGGTGACACCAGCAGAGTTGTTTTGATTCAGGATGACACCTACAACCTCGATCCCGAGTTCCCGTGCATACCAAACGGACAAGAGCGTATGGTTAATCGTGCCGAGCCCAGCCCGCGCCACGATGAGCATAGGTAGATTCAGTCGAGCAGCAAGATCCGCCATCGTTTCGGTTGGAGTCAATGGCACAATCAGACCACCAGCTCCTTCGACAAGGATTGCCGGATAACGTTCCATCAGGGGTCTCCCGCAAGCGATTACTTCCTCCATGGTCAAGGTTTTCCCCTCTGCTTCCGCAGCCAGAGACGGGGTAAGCGGCGCCTCAAAACAGAGCGGAGCTATCTCCTCACACGAGTCAGGCACTCCACTCCACGCTCTCAAGTGCATAGCGTCACTGCCCTCATCATGTGCTCGTGCTCCTGACTGGACTGGCTTCCAAACCCCTATGTCCACTCCTGTCTCACGCAACACGGATGCGATTCCGGCAGTCACAACCGTTTTGCCTACCCCTGTATCTGTTCCTGTGATGAATAATCCGGAAAAGGGTCGATCAGTCACATCAATCACTCCTCCGTTTCACCTGTCGTTACATCCTGAATCGATTCCGTCAAAATCCGAACCATGTCAGCCAATTCTTCCGTTGTAGATACAAGCGGTGGGATAAAAACGATGACGTTGCCCAATGGTCGTGTCAGGAGCCCTTTTTCTCTCGCTATCTGACAGACACGCACCCCGATTCGCTCATTCCAATGATAGGGCTCCTTGGTCTCTTTATCCCGAACCAGCTCGATTCCCGCCATCAAGCCTTTTTGCCGGATATCGCCTACATGGGGCAGGTCGCGAAGTGGCACTAGCAATTGATCCAGATTGATTGCTTTTTGTGCTACCTGTTGAACGACTCCGCGCTCCTCCATCAGCCGCAGGTTGGCGAGAGCAACTGCACAGCCAAGTGGATTTCCCGTGAACGAATGTCCGTGAAAGAAGGTTTTCTGTTCCTCATAGTCGGCGAAAAAGGCATCATAAATTTGCTCGGTTACTAAGGTAGCCGCTACTGGCAAATACCCTCCCGTGAGCCCTTTTGCGACCGCCATAATATCTGGCACGACTCCATCATGCTCACAAGCGAACATTTTGCCCGTGCGTCCAAATCCTGTCGCTACTTCGTCTGCGATCAGCAATACATCATAGGCGCGCAACAGCTCCGCGATTTTTTTCAAGCAACCGTCCGGCATGATAATCATGCCGCTTGCTCCCTGCACGACAGGCTCCACGATCATCGCTGCAATCTCATGTGCTCTTTCCTTCAACAAACTTTCCAGACTGCTCAATGTGGCCTGAACGGCTGCTTCTTCGCCACCCTGTCGGTATGGATAAGGGTATGGAATGACATGTGGAGAAAAGAGCAGTGGTTTGTAGACCTGATGATAGAGCGGAATGGCTCCCACACTGGTAGCTCCAATCGTATCCCCGTGATAGGCATTGTTCATTGTGATAAACGAATACTTGCCAGTCTGCCCGCGATTTTGCCAGTATTGGAACGCCATTTTCAATGAGATTTCGACTGCCGTTGCCCCGTTGTCAGAGTAAAAGACTTTGCTCAGTCCTTTTGGAGCGAGGTTGATCAGCTTTTCCGCTAATAGAATGGATGGGACATTTGCCATGCCGAGCAAAGTAGAGTGAGCAATCTGATCGAGCTGTTCCGTGATCGCCTGATTCAGCTCGGGAACGTTGTGACCGTGGACATTCAACCACACGGAGGAAAAACCGTCGTAGTAAGCCTTGCCGTTCACATCGAACAGCTTGATCCCTTCTCCTCTCGCAATAATCAGTGGCTCCTGTGCGACGTAGTCTTTCATTTGGGTGAAGGGATGCCAAACGTATTGCTTGTTTTTGGCAGAAAGCTCTGCATAATTATTTAACAACCAAACCACAACCTTGGTTAACATATATTTGTTAACCGTTATTTTAAAATGGCTAACCTATTTTAGCAAAGCTTTTTTCTTCGACATGGAAAAAAGAAAAAAGGCCAAGCTCCTCTTTTTTAGAGAAGCTTGACCTTTTTCTATTGTCATTCTTACTTGGCTTGATGCAGGATGCGATACAGCGCAACGACACACACTGCTCTCGTCGTCGGTTTATTCGGCTGATAATTTCCTCCAACTGGATCAATCAGACCGAGTCCGACCATGTTGTTGATGGATGTAGATGCCCAGGATGGCCATGTCCCTTTATCGGAGACCTTTTTCGTCGCTCCCTTTTTATTCACGAGACGATCGAGAATGACTGCGGCCTCTGCGCGAGTCACCGGCTGATCTGGACGGAAAGTATTATCGTTATAGCCCTTCACCAGGCCTTTGGAAACAGCAACCTGTACGGCACCTTGCGCATAGGAAGGCACCTTATCCTTGAATTTCAGCTTTGGTGAGGATGGGAGCTCCCATTCAAAAGTGCGCGCGAGCAAGGTGACGAACTGTGCTCTTGTCAAAGAAACCTCTGGGCCAAACGTCGTCTCCGTCAAACCCTTCACGTAGCCCTTTTCCGCCATGTAGGTGATTTCTGCCTTGGCTGGATGCTTCGCGATATCACTAAATCCAGCGCTGTCCGTGCCTGCATTGTCCAGGTAGTACGGAATGTATTTACCGTAGCTATTGACTTCATATACCCACTGACCTTGAGCATTCAGGGTTCCCAGCAGCGGATCCAAAGTATTGTTTACTTCGTTTACGTACAAGAGCCCAACGCCTTTTCCAGCGAGCCATTGCTTCGGTGCCAAGGTCAACTGAATCGACGAAGTTGAAATTGCGTCCTCTTGTCCTGCTTTTAGTTCGCCCGGCTTAATCGTAAACGAATAATCAGCAGGCACATATCCTGGCATCGGCTGAGTCACGATCGACTCCACATCAATCAGCGCACTATCCAGGTAAGGCGCAGTATTTGCTAAGGAATAATGGAGATCCAGCTCCGCCCCGAGAGACATGCTGCCTGGCAGTTCAGGAACAACGGCTACATCGCTCGGTTGACCTGTCTGGTTGCCCAAGAGGAGCGAGAATTCGTCGAAGTACAGTGTTCCTTTGTCGTGTGTAATGCCATCATTGGCTTGGTCAACGACATACACACTCTTGAGCTGCAATGGATACGCAACATTGCTCGGGAAGTAGCCTTTAACCTGCTTCCACCCTGTCCAATTGATCTCTTTTGCCAGATCGACGTAGACTGCCTTGCCGTTTGCATCGACTACTTCTGCACGGAGCCAATGTCCGCTGTTGTCACCATTGACCCACAAGCCCAATCCGAGCGGTTTGCCAGGAATGGTCACAGGCTTTACCCCCAGAACGCCATACGAAATCCGCATGTTGTTCGCTGGTGCTCCAGAGAAGTTGTACACCAGCTTCGCTGCCTTTTTCGTGCGGAATGTCTGATCGGAAACGAGCCCGAACGATCCAGCGGAACTGATGCTGGATGGATTTGCCGCATGGTACATACCAACCTGATTATCGAAGGTGAGCCATGGCTGCTCAAATTGTCCGACAGCAAATGGTACGCTTGTCGACACGCCATCATACGTAATGGTCAGGGTTCCGTTGCCCGGCTCATTGCCTGCTACCAGTTGCAGATTGTCGTTAATCGTCGCTACAGAGGAATCGACACTCGCTTTTACGCTAAGTGGCGTCGCTTGTACGGTAGAACCCTTCTTCGTTTTGATTTTGACATCGAGATTAAGGGATTGTCCCGGTGCAATCGTGATCGGATTCGGGGAAACGACGATTTGCTGCACATCGTTGCCGGAAATGACTTGAATGTCTTTATTTTGCGTCACATTGCCCAATCGCGCAGTCAATGTGATCTTGCCGGAGCGAGCTGGTGTGAATTGCTTGCCATTTACATTTCCCGCTTCGGACTGACTGGCATCCCAGCTCACATCGCCTGCATTGATCGCGTACGGTTGGTAATGAACGTCATATCCCTTGGATGCGCTGAGCGAGATCGTTTGTCCGATAAGCACATCTGCTGGTACATCGATTTGGAAGCCTCTCAATTCTCCAGCAGGTGCCGTGTTGTATACGGCCAGTCCAGTAGGCACACGACGCTCAGCACCGCCGCTCGGCTTATTCGACAGATTCGCGTGTGTCTCACCCAGCATGCGAGCTGCCATGGTCGTAGAGCCACCACCGTCAAAGTTTACAGCCCGAAAAGAACCGAGCTCCGCCATGATTTTTGCCAGTTCATCCAAATAAACGCCTTGGCTCGCATCGATCGTGACCATGTACAAGGTCTTCCCGTCCTGGGAAACACCGACCGCTGTACGCGCCGTTTTGTTTGTGATGGACTTGTCCGCTGGAAAGGACGAAAGTGCTTTCCCTTGATCAACCAAAAGAACATTGCCACCCACCGCATGGTTCAAGTCGAGTGTCTGTGGTGTCGTTTGATACTCAACTGTTGCAGTAGCGCCTACTGGGAAGTTTTGTTTGAGAAACGCTCCTGCTGCTCCATGTCCCCAAAGGACATAGCCGTTGTAAGGTATGTATACGCCAGGTTGATTCACACGAACTTCTTTGGCTACGTTGTCTACAAACAGAATCTCGACGACATCTTTGTAGCCCGATATCGTCCCCAAGCTGGTTTTGCCAAAGGAAGGGGTATAAACGTTCAGTTGGTTCTGGTGACTTTTTCGTCCGTCACTCGGGTTGTACTCTTCCTTGTTGACACCCTGAATCGAATAGGTAGCGCCATTAGGAGCAGTAACCTTGCCGCCAAAACCAAACTTATCGACAATGGCCATCTTGTCTCCGGTCAAGCCTAGAGCGTACCAGTAGGAGACCAAGCCCATGGAAGAAATGAGTTCATCGTCTTTCATGACAATACCAAACGGCGCTCCCCGCTTCGACATGTTAAAAAAGTCGGCATTGATCGCTGCTACAGCTCCGGTTTCACGCGCCATTTGTGTAACCGTCTGCCTGTCTGTCAGCTTGCCTTTCGTCCCGTATACCGGTTTGACCTCAACGTAAGGATTATTCATGTCAACCTTGGTCACCATGATCGTGACGACTTGGTTGGCAAATGATTTCGTATATTTCTGCAAAGTGGTCCCCTCACCAATTGGGGTTTGCCACATCATATTCAATGCACTGGTCTCCGCTCTGGCGTGTGCGACATTGGTCGCAAACGGCACAAACGGAACAAAAGCTCCCCAGGCCATGGTCGTGGCCGTGAGCAGCGTCACTATCCTTTGCGCTCTCATGTTGGTAACTCCTCTCCGTATTCCAAACTCTATCTTTTTTCCATCTAAGCCAAGCAACTAAATATTAGACGCAAAAAATCATGGATAGTTTCGCCAATTCTCTCGATTCTCCATTAGAAAAACATACCAAATCGTCAGTCTTCGAAACCAAAAAAATTCCCGTTACCAACAAGAAACCCGCCCGGTTTTGACGAACGGTACCTGGCGGGTTTTCCTAGCTGTATGTTACTGACCTGGTTTGAAAGGCTCTGGCTGTTCAGCTCGCAAACCAAAATGATAGAGGATTGCTTCTACGATTCGACGGGAAGCCTCGCCATCCCCGTACGGGTTGACAGCGTGCGCCATTGCATCGTAAGCCGCTTGGTTGGTCAGCAATTCTTTTGCCATTGCATAAACTTGCTCTTCGTCAGTTCCCACGAGCTTCAACGTGCCTGCTTCAATCCCCTCAGGACGTTCTGTCGTATCGCGCAGAACCAGGACTGGTACGCCAAGAGACGGCGCTTCCTCCTGCACCCCGCCAGAATCGGTCAGGATGAGATGGGCACGACGAGCGAAGTTGTGGAAATCAAGGGCATCCAATGGTTCGATCAACGAAATGCGATCGTGGTTTCCGAGAATCTCCTGCGCTACTTCTTGTACAGCAGGATTCAAGTGAACCGGATACACAACAGCAATCTCAGGATGCTCGTCCACTAGTCTTCGAACTGCACGGAAAATACGGCGCATCGGCTCGCCCAAATTTTCGCGGCGGTGTGCCGTCATCAGCACCAGCTTCTGACCAGCTACGCGATCAAGTACCGGATGCGTGTAATCCTCGCGAACCGTTGTTTTCAGCGCGTCAATTGCTGTGTTTCCTGTCACGTAGATGCTCTCTTCCGGCTTTGCTTCGCGACGAAGATTGTCAGCCGATCCATCGGTCGGAGAGAAGTGCAGGTCAGCCATTACACCTGTCAACTGACGGTTCATCTCTTCCGGGAACGGCGAGTACTTGTCCCATGTGCGCAAGCCCGCTTCCACGTGTCCGATCGCGACTTGATTATAAAAAGCAGCCAGACTCGCCACAAAAGTGGTTGTCGTATCCCCGTGTACGAGGACAATGTCCGGTTTTACTTCCTTCATCGTTTCATCCAGGCTCTCCAATGCGCGAGTGGTCACACCCACTAACGTTTGGCGATCCTTCATGATGTTCAAATCAATGTCTGGTTGAATATCAAAAATGTCCAAAACCTGATCGAGCATTTGACGATGTTGGGCCGTCACGCAAACGACCGATTCGATCTGTTCACTGTGCTTGTTCAATTCATGGACAAGCGGCGCCATTTTGATCGCTTCTGGACGTGTTCCGAATACCGTCATTACTTTTACAGTTTTCATACGTTTTTCCCTCTCCGACTACTTCGTGCCGTACAAGCGGTCACCCGCATCGCCCAATCCTGGCACGATGTATCCATGGTCGTTTAAATATTCATCAACAGCTGCTACGTAAATATCTACATCAGGATGCTCGTCCTGAACCAGCTTGATGCCTTCTGGAGCAGCGATGAGGCACATCAGCTTCAAGTTTTTCGCTCCACGTTTTTTCAAAGCAGTAAGAGCAGCAACAGCAGAGCCTCCAGTCGCCAGCATTGGGTCAGTTACGATCAACTCACGCTCAGCAACATCGGATGGCAGCTTCACATAATACTCAACAGGCTGTAGGGTTTCCGGATCACGGTAAAGACCCACGTGTCCTACTTTGGCAGCAGGGATCAGCCTCATCAGGCCATCCACCATACCAAGACCAGCGCGCAGAATCGGTACCAGCCCTACTTTTTTACCAGCAATTACGTTCGACTGACAGGTAGCCACTGGCGTTTCGATGGTGGTTTGCTCCAACGGCATATCACGAGTAATTTCATAGCCCATCAGAGTCGTCACTTCATCTACCAGTTCGCGAAATTCCTTGGTCCCTGTATTCTTGTCACGAATATACGTAACTTTATGCTGAATCAGCGGATGGTCAAACACATATACACGGCTCATGTCATTTCCTCCGTTTCCCTATCAATGCATCCTTTCTATAATAGCGGGTGAGAGTGGCGCCGTCAATTTGCCTAATCTTCGTACTTTTTCGCATCCTCGATCCCTAGCTACAGCCGGGAAGTGAAAAAAAAGCAGACCCGTATGGGAAAATTTCCACTGGGTCTGCTTCTCGTTGGCTTGCTTAGATATTCAATCCTTCGTACATCGGGAAACGTTGGCACAAAGCTGCCACACGTTGGCGTGCTTCTTCGTGCTTCGCAGCATCCTCTGGGTTTTTCAATGTCAGAGCGATAATTGCTGCAACTTCTTTCATCGCTTCCTCATCAAAACCGCGGCTCGTTACTGCTGGCGTACCCATGCGCACACCGCTTGTAACAAACGGGCTTTGTGTATCGTAAGGAATGGTATTTTTGTTTGTGGTAATGCTTACTTCGTCCAACAAATGCTCAGCTACTTTACCTGTCAGGCCGATTTTGCTTACATCAACCAATACGAGGTGGTTATCCGTTCCACCGGAAACGAGCGTCAGACCTTCAGCAGTCAAGCTTTCCGCAAATGCACGTGCATTCTTGATGATGCGAGCTGCGTAATCCTTGAACTCTGGTTGCAGGTTTTCGCCGAAGGCAACCGCTTTTGCTGCGATGACGTGCATCAACGGACCACCTTGAACGCCTGGGAATACGGATTTGTCGATGCCTTTCGCGAATTCTTCCTTGCACAAAATCAAACCGCCACGTGGTCCACGCAGAGTCTTGTGCGTCGTAGAAGTAACGAAATGAGCGTGCGGTACTGGGTTTGGATGCAGACCTGCCGCAACCAGACCAGCGATATGCGCCATATCCACCATGAAGTACGCGCCCACTTCATCCGCGATCTCACGGAACTTGGCAAAATCAATCGTACGCGGATAGGCACTCGCACCGCAAACGATCAGTTTTGGCTTGTGCTCCAACGCTTTTGCACGAACAACTTCATAGTTGATCAGGTGCGTATCTTCGTCTACACCGTAATCAACGAAATTGTACAGAGTACCGGAGAAGTTTACTGCACTACCATGCGTCAAGTGACCACCGTGGGACAGGTTCATTCCCAACACAGTATCGCCTGGCTGAAGAATGGTGAAGTATACAGCCATGTTCGCCTGAGCACCGGAGTGTGGTTGTACGTTTGCATGCTCAGCGCCAAAAATTTCTTTTACGCGGTCGCGCGCGATGTTTTCCACGATATCCACATACTCGCAACCACCGTAATAGCGGCGACCTGGATATCCTTCTGCGTATTTATTCGTCAAAACGGTTCCCATTGCTTCCATAACTGCGCGGCTTACGAAGTTCTCAGAAGCAATCAGCTCAATCTTGTCGCGTTGTCTTCCGAGCTCCAGTTGAACGGCTTCCATGACTTGCGGGTCTTGATTACGCAAAAAATCTAGCATAATAGTTTCTCCTCCTTAAAAGTTCGTGATCATAAAGTGGGCTTGTCCCACATTCTTTTTACGTGCAGCTTTCATTCGATGGTGTCTTCTCATACACGGCACGCGGTCCGCCAATCAGCTTAGGACGCGTACGCGCTGCCGTAACATGAGCTTGTCCAACGAGACGCTGTGTTGGACGCACCGGTACTGCCACATGCTTCAGATGCATGCCGATCAGCGTATGGCCGATATCAATGCCTGCGTGCGCGCGAATGTGCTCCACAACGGCTGCATCCGTGAACTGTGTAAACGCATGCGCAGCCATAGAGCCTCCAGCAGTCGGAACGGGAACAACCGAGACCTCTTCCAGTCCGTATCGCAATGCAACATCACGCTCGACGACCAGAGCCCTGTTCAAATGTTCACAACATTGGAAGGCAACAGCAAAGCCGCGCTTTTCTACAACAGATTGAATCCCACGATACAGAGCCTTCGCTACATCTTGGCTACCAGCTTTACCGATATGCTCCCCGAGCACCTCGCTGGTACTGCACCCAATCACCATGAGTTGCCCGGCTTTCAGCTCTGCCATATCAGCTACTTCTTCGACAATGTCACTGATTTGTTTTTCGATAGCGGATAAATCCACTTACTTCACTCCCGCATGCTTCGCTTCAATTTGGGAAATCTTTTCCACACGACGCTCGTGGCGACCACCTTGAAACTCTGTTTCCAACCAAATTTTCACGATATCAAGCGCAAGACCCGGTCCAATGACACGCTCACCCATCGCCAACACATTGGTGTTGTTATGCTCACGGGTAGCGCGTGCAGAAAACGTATCATGCACAAGTGCACAACGGATGCCTGGAACCTTGTTGGCTGCGATCGACATGCCGATACCTGTTCCGCAAACGAGAATGCCTCGATCAAACTCCCCCGCTGCCACCTTTTCCGCTACTGGCAAAGCATAATCGGGATAATCAACCGATTCCTCGCAGGTGCAGCCGAAGTCTTCCGTCTGGATGTTCATGGAGGCCAGCAGAGTCTTGATCTCCTCTTTTAGCTTGTATCCACCGTGATCAGCAGCAAGTGCTACTTTCATCTGTCATCCCTCGCTTGTCTCATAATCTTCGTCTAGTATACATCAAAATACAATAAGTAAAAAGTGAACATTTTTATCAAATGACTAAAAATCGTTCGTACTCTCGCAAAAAACAAGGCCCTGGCTATATACCAGCACCCTATTCATCCACTGATTTACGAAGACCTGGGTCCTTGAGTATCAATGAGAGCCTTTCCAGTGACTCTTCGATTTCTTCGGCACACCTGCGATAATCCATCAGTGATCCCCCATACGGATCAGCAATATCACTAAAGCCTTCTATCCCAACGAACTCCTGCAGGGTATGCACCTTTTCAGCCGCTGAGGGGAAATACGTCAGGATCGCTCGCTTGTGACCGTGCGTCATCGTCAAAATGACATCAGACCATTCAATCAACCCTTCGTCTACCTTGCTGGCCTTATGATCGTGGGCAACTCCTCGTTCTTCTAATACTTGTTTGGCGTGCAAGGAGGCATCCTGACCGGCAAATGCCGCCACTCCTGCTGAGCGTATCTCAAGCCCCTGTCCATCTGTCTTCGAACGGAACAACGCTTCTGCCATTGGGCTTCGGCACGTATTTCCCGTACAGACGAAAAGTATCCGTTTCACGTATCGTTCCTCCTCTCCTATTAATTAGTCCGGTTATATCATAAATTTTAACCCAAAACCAAACAAAATAAGTCCACCTACTAATTCGCTATAATCCCCAAGCCACCCTCCCACACTCCTGCCTAACAATAAACCGAAGTAGGACATGGTGGCACCCATTATTCCAAAAAGGGAGATGGCCAAAATTCTATTGACCTCGATCAAGCCGAACGAGAAACCGACGGTGAAAGCATCCAGGCTGACACTTAATGCGAAGAGCATAAGTCCGAACCCTTTTGTCTTCAATACACTTTTTTGATCCCCTTGGACGAAACCATTCCATAGCATATGCAAGCCGATGATCATCAGGACACCGCCGCCAATAAACACGGCTATATCTCCAACCAAATCGGACAAGTATGCTCCAACAACAATCCCGATGATCGGCATCATAATGTGAAACAGTCCGATGGTGATACTCACTTTGATAATCTCTCGTAACCGAATCCCGACCATCCCTACGCCAATTCCCAACGAAAAGGCATCCATACTTAAGGCGAAAGCAATAATGAGCAACGTCAAAAATTGCCCCCATTGAAATAACACCTGATCCAAGCAGCTCCCCTCCCGTCTCTTCACCTTATGCGGACAAGGGGGAGTTTAGGACAGGTTTACACGGACAAGACTCGGCCTCCAGCAGCCTTTTCCAAGCGATTCATTACGGCCATACCCAACCCGTTTCGCGGGAAAGTCTCACCGACTATATACTGCACCTCTTGATCGTCGAATTCTCGCAGCACAGCATAAAGCTGTTGGGCAACCATTTCCAGATCCGCTTGTGATCCGACCACAAGAACGACATCTGCCGCCGCGTGACTTTGCCAAAAAGGAGCTGTTTCTTCCGTTGCCAGCACACCCGTTTTTTGACCGTGCTGCTTCGCCTGTTGCAGCATGTCTTCCATTTTCGCCCGAACTTTTTCACTCTCTCCTGACACGAGCCACATTTCGCCTTCAGGAGCGTAATGCGTATATTTCATCCCTGGAGAGCGCGGTGCCTCGGCTGCTCCCACTTGAAAAGAAGGGTCGAGCTCCACGTAGCCAATCACTGGTTCCATTTGCTCCCGTGTGATGCCGCCTGGGCGCAGAATCATGGGCGGGTCCTGCGTAACATCAATAACCGTAGATTCTACCCCAACACCTGTTGCCCCACCATCGACTACACCTGCTACGCGTCCATCCAAGTCAGCCAATACATGCGCCGCTGTCGTTGGACTCGGACGTCCAGAGCGATTGGCACTTGGAGCTGCAATCGGTACCCCCGCTTCCTTGATCAAAGCCAAGGCAATCGGATGATCAGGCATGCGAACCCCGACTGATTCCAGACCTGCCGTTACCAGCGAAGCTACTTGATCCGTTTTTGGCAAAATCACCGTCAACGGTCCAGGCCAAAATGCCTCCATCAGCTTTTTCCCTTTCTCCGGAACCTCACTTGCTACTGTGGACAACTGGTCCCACGCCCCAATATGTACAATCAGCGGATTATCGCTGGGTCTGCCTTTTGCTGTAAATATTTTTTCCACTGCTTCATTTGATAATGCATTCGCTCCCAAGCCGTAAACCGTCTCCGTGGGAAACGCGACAACTGCCCCTTCTCGAAGAAAACGGGCTGCATCCACAATCTGTGCACAACTATACTGATTTTCCACATCGTTATCCACAGACCAGGCTTTTGTCACAAAATTCATTTCCATCGTTAAAAAATCCTTTCTCTAGCTCGTTTCTTGGTAAGGAGTGCCTTAAGTATAGATGTGCACCAAAAAGTTTTCAACAGGCTGTGGGTAACTTGTGAATAACTTTTCTGAACAGCGTGGAAAAGAGAACATTGTTACCTTTTTTTAACTTCATCCGTCTCAACCGTGTAGTAGAATGAACACGAAAACAAAACAATAACTTTCCCTTTATCGAAAGGACCGTGAATGATATGTCATCTTTTAAATCCTTAGCTTCCAGCCTGCTTGGAACAGCTGTATTGTTAACAGCTGTCGCTGCTCCAGTATTTGCAGCACCAGCTTCACCTGCAACCTCCACAAAGCCTGCTGTACAAGCGCCAAAGCCAAAAGCTAACGGTGTCGTGTTCACACCAAAAACCATTACGGTCGATACGAAAGAATTTCAAGGTAAAGTATCCATCCCAGTGATTAGCGGGATGAAGGATAAAGCTTTTGAAGCAAAACTGAACGCTACTCTGCTAAAAGAAGCACAAACAGGCTTGGCGGAAGGACAAAAAGCCGGCAAAGAAGATGCGGCAGAAGCGAAAAAAAACGGATGGGAGCCACGTCCTCATGCACTCGACATCTCCTATGAGGTATACCATGCTGGTAATCTCGTTTCTTTCTCCGTACAGACGTACATTTATACAGGCGGAGCACATGGCATGACGGATGTTTCGTATTACAACATCGATAATCAACCCAAATCAAAACAATTGAAGCTGGCTGACCTGTTCCAGTCTGGCCATGACTACCGTACCATTTTCAATCAAATCATTTTGCAACAAATAAAAGAAGAAACCGAGGAGGATGGCTTTAATCCTTACGATGGATTCGAAAGCATCAGAGAGGATCAAGGCTTCTTCTTTAAAGATGGCAACCTGATGATCCATTTTGGTCAATACGAAATTGCCGCCTATGCAGCGGGAATGCCAGAGTTCGCGATCCCTGCTCAGCGTTACCAAGATTTGTTGAAGTCTGAGATTCGTGAGGCTCTGTTCAAAAAGTAATAGAGCCATTCAAAACGACACCTGCACATGCGGCGGGTGTCGTTTTTTATGTCCAGCTTAGGAGAGCCAGCTCTCGATTTTTTCCCATAAGTAAAATCTCACTTCTACTTTAGGAGCAGAGGCAGTTGCTTCTTCTACTTTTTCTATCTCTTCGGACTTTTCTAGCTCTACTTTTGTTTGTTCAGCGTCCACTTTATTTGATTCGGAATGTTGCCCTACTTCGTTCTCTTCTAGGGGTGCAACCGCTACTTGCTTTCTATCAAGTCGATCGTAGTTTTCATCTTCTTCGGATACAGCTGCTGTCGGTTGCTCTGATTCTTCAGGCTCTGGAGTTGGCTCTGCTTGTACAGCGTCGCCATTGGACATGTCAATAAAGCAGAGCGGTGGGAACAGGACACACCACCAGTTTTGGCCTTTTGCCTCTCCAAGTTGTACACGGACTGCTCGGTAGTTACCCGCAGGATACACATAAGAGCCGTACAGCTTCGTCGGAAAAGGGACTTCGCCGAAATCGACTACAGCTTTATACGAAAAACCGCGTTCCTTGATCGTCTTGTCTACGACTTGTTGCAGGACAGGCAATTGTGATTGAATCACTTGCTCTGCTTCCTCCAAAGTCTCGATATCGTCCGCCCATGTATTCATTTGAGCGATAATGGCATCTCTGACTTCGCGCTTCAACCATTGGTCTTGGACAGAATCGCTGTTCGCAATAATACGCAAGCGAACGGATTCCTGAGGGATCGGCCCATTATCCAACACATTGGCCGAAGTAAGCTGCCCCTCCCAGCTCATCATAAGTACAAACAGGCTAAATGCCATCAATAACATCCGTTTCATCGTTATCCGTCTCCCTCTATACTGATCTTCTCTCTTTAGCAATCAGTATGGACGGATTCACACGATTTCAAACATTCATTCCATATGTAAAAAAGGCGAGACGAGCAAGTGCTATCGTCTTACTCCGATAACGACCCGCTCGATCCCCGCCAAATCCGGAACAATCCCTACCTCATCCATGACACCGGATGCCCTCATCAATGCCGCTACATCCCCAGCCTGATAAATGCCTACCTCAAACGCTGCGACCGCTCTTTCTTTCAATAGATTCGGCAGCGCCTCACACAGTCGACGGTAGCAATCCAGACCATCTTCACCGCCATCCAAAGCCAAGCGAGGTTCATGTACGCGTACTTCATCGTCCAGCTCCTCGACATCGCGACTCGGGATATAAGGTGGATTGGACACGAGGATGTCTACCTTTTCGCCTGCTTCCAAAAGCGGTTGCACCAAATCCCCTTGTAGAAAGCGGACATCTGCACCAAGACGACTTGCATTTTCCCGTGCGATTGCCGTTGCCTCAGGAGACAGGTCCACCGTAGTCACGCGCCATTGCGGTTTTTCTAACGCGAGCGTAATGCAGATGGCTCCGCTCCCTGTGCCGATATCCACCACCGCTAGCTCTTCCCGCTCAGGCCAGAGCTTTGCTGCAGCAGCCATCACTTGCTCCACCAGGATTTCCGTTTCCGGTCTTGGGATCAGCACACCTGGTCGTACCGTAAAAGGACGACCGTAAAACTCCTGTTCGCCAAACATGTATTGCAGTGGCTCGTTATTCGCCCGGCGCACGCATAGTCCGTCCAGCTTCACCAATGTTTCTGCATCGATTGAATCCGTCATCCCCATTAAAAAGCGCGTCCGATCCCAGTCGAGACAATGACGAATCATTAGCTCCGCTTCGAACAAAGGATCCTTTGTCCCTTTTTCCCGCAAAAAGGAAGAAGCCCGTAATAGGGCTTCTCGAATCGTCGTGACATCAGACCAATCAAGCTGAGTGTGCATGGCTTTTCAAAAGCTCCGTTTGTTCATGCAGGATCAGGTTGTCGATCACTTCATCCAATTCGCCTTCCAATACCGATTCCAGTCGGTGCAGGGTCAGACCGATGCGGTGGTCGGTCACGCGGCTTTGTGGATAGTTGTAAGTGCGGATGCGCTCGCTTCGGTCACCAGTACCCACCAAGCTTTTGCGCGTAGCATCTGCTTCCGCATTTTGTTGTTGCATGTAGAAATCATACAGACGTGCGCGCAATACACGCAGCGCCTTGTCTTTGTTGGAATGCTGGGATTTCTCGTCCTGACAAGAAACCATGATCCCTGTAGGAATATGTGTTACGCGAACCGCAGACTTGGTCGTGTTAACGCTCTGACCGCCCGCACCACTGGAGCAGAACGTATCGATGCGGATATCTTTTTCGTGTACTTCCACTTCCACGTCTTCTGCTTCTGGCAGAACCAGTACAGTCGCAGTAGAAGTATGGATGCGTCCACCGGACTCAGTAGCCGGGATGCGTTGCACACGATGCGCGCCGCTTTCGAATTTCATTTTGCTGTAAGCACCGCGACCAGACAGCGAGAAGACAATTTCTTTGTATCCACCGATATCGGTTGGGCTTGCCTCCAGCACTTCAATTTTAAAAGCGTTGCGCTCCGCAAAACGAGTGTACATACGGAAAAGCACCGCTGCAAACAGTGCAGCTTCATCGCCGCCCGCAGCACCGCGGATTTCCACAATGACGTTTTTCTCATCGTTCGGGTCTTTTGGAAGCAACAGGATCTTCAAACGATCTTCCAGTTGTTCCTTGCGTGATGACAATTCATTGAGCTCGAGCTTGACCATTTCACGCATCTCGTCATCCAGTTTTTCTTCGAGCATCGCTTTGGCGTCATCGATTTGACTCACCACTGATTTATATTCACGGTATGTCGTTACCGTCTCTTCCAACGAAGATTGTTCCTTAGACAGTTCACGCAAGCGTTTTGTATCACTAATGACGTCGGGGTCACATAGGAGATTCGTTACTTCTTCAAAACGCTCTTCGACTGCAGATAAGCGTGTAAACATTTTTATTTCACCCCATCGCAAAGAATAATAGCCTTTTGGCGCAGGCGAAGCCTTGGTAGCATGTATGTTAGATATGAATTGCGATAAAATGCTATCTACCATAAAAACGGTTATAACAGATAAATTATAGGAGGAATGTCGCAAGAAGTCAAAGCGCATTATTACTGGAAATGTTTTACCGATGCCAAACAGGCCCGGCTATGCCGAGCCTTGCTACATACGTCCTGCTCACCTGTCAGCGATGGTAACCGTCATGCGAGGTTAAGTGAAAATCGTAGTTTGGAATTCTTTCTCGTAGAAGTGAAATCACCTGCTGCTCGATGGTACGCGCTTGATTCGCAGTGATGTTATGCACAAGGTCAAGAGTAACATATGCATTGGCATCGCTGAGTGTGATGCGTGCATTTTCCACACCTTTCACCGACATAGCGGTCCTCTCCATATTCGTCACTTCGACTGGCGTATTGCGCACATTCGTTTTACCAGTAACCATGTTCGGGTTTTGATTGCGCCCCATTAGCGAGTCGCGATCAGCAGCAACAGGGGTACGGCCTTGCAGCGTATTTCCGCTTTGATCCCCTCTGACCTTCATATTGTGCTGCGTATTCCTCATATCCGTACGATAGCCCTGTTGCTTAGCCGTATTTCCACCGCAACCGACGGTGAGAGCAGAAGTCAGTGTCACCACGCCCAGTATGACCAACGCGCTTCGCCAAAAAGGCTGTGTCCGCATGAAAAAGCCACCTCCTGTTTTGCTTAGTCTGCGCATCGCCTCTTGGGCTCATGCACGGGACAAACAGGGGGTGGCTTCTGCTTTCTTTATTCGACAACTGGAGGCGTATAGTAATGCTTGCGACAGACGCTGCTGTACGTATCATTTCCAGCAATTTCAATCGTCTCGCCAGCGTAGACGGGTTGTCCATTTTTGAACTTGAGAATATGCGTCGCCTTTTTATTGCAGTAAACACAGACGGTTTTAATCTCTTCTACTTTGTCAGCCTCGCACAACAGGGCGGCGCTGCCAGGGAAGAGCTCATTCTTGAAGTTTTTCAATAAGCCATAAACGATTACAGGGATGCCCAGCTTGTCTACAATCCTGACGAGCTGATCCACATGGTGGCGGCTGATGAACTGAGCCTCGTCAACCAACACGCAATGCGGCTTGACTGACTCTGCCTCTACGATTTGATACAGATCGGTCTCTTCGTTAATCGGAATCGCTTCTCGGCTAATCCCAACACGCGAAGCAACTTTTCCCACGCCATAGCGATCATCCACTGCTGGAGTAAACACTACTACTTTTTTCCCCGATTGCTCGTAGTTGTGGGCAACGGTCAATAATTGAATGGATTTGGAAGCATTCATCGCTCCATACCGAAAATATAGTTGTGCCACGTCTCTATCTCCCTTTGCCTAAAAGTCATTACTCAGTCTTTTGATGGCGGTCTTTTGCCTCTTGAAACAAGGCCATGGCCAGCTTTCTTCTTTGTGCATGGTCCACACACGGAATCGGATAGTCGAAGCCAATCTTACAGCCTGCTTGCTCTTGGATATGCTCCGGCATGTCCCACGGTTTATGAATATATTGTAGAGGTACTTCACGCAATACGGGAAGATATTTTTTGACGAAAATGCCGTCTGGATCAAACTTTTCCCCTTGTGTGACAGGATGAAAGATCCGAAAATACGGTTGCGCATCGGTACCAGTCGAAGCACTCCACTGCCAGCCCCCGATGTTTGCCGCTTCATCGAAATCGATCAACTGCTGTGCAAAATAGGCCATTCCCCAACGCCAATCCACGAGCAAATCCTTTGTCAAAAAAGAAGCGGTAATCATCCGCAGCCGATTGTGCATCCAACCCGTCTCATTCAACTGCTTCATGGCAGCGTCGACAATCGGGTAGCCCGTCTCCCCATGACACCAACGGGTAAATAGATCCTTCCTATTTTCCCAAGCGACCGTTTCAAATTGTGGCAGGTAGGCATGGTCAGTCGTGTGCGGATGGAAATAGAGCACCTGCTGATAAAATTCTCTCCAAATGAGTTCCGTAAGAAAAGCTTCGATCGAGGTAACCTGCTCACCCCGCGCGGAAGCAAGCACTTCCTGTACGCTATGATACACCGTTCTTATAGACAGCGTACCTGCGTTTAGGGCAAAAGACAGCCGGGAGGTCGCATTTACCCCTGGCATGTCGCGTCGTTCTTTATACGTATAAATGTCTCCATCTAAAAATTGCTGCAATCGTTTACGTGCCGCTAGCTCCCCGAACTGCTCCATTTCCCACTCGGGGCCGATCGGTCGTTGCCGTCCAAACGCTTCCATAGTAGGAACTGGTTCACTCGCCAACTCCTTCAACCGCTCAAATAGATTCCATCTTGTCGGCTGAGAAAACGGTCTATCTTTGGTCAGCGTCTGCCAAACGCGGCGATAAGGTGTAAATACGGCATACGGTGTCCGCTGCTTCGTCATAATTTCCCCGGGCTCATGCAAAACCAGATCCTTGCATGTATGTACAAACACGCCTAGACGGCTCAACACTTCTGACACGAGCTCGTCTCGCTTGCGAGCCTCTGGCGTATAATCCCGATTGAAAAACAACTTATCTGCACCCGTCTCTTGCGCTAATTGACAGAGCACTTGCTGTGGGTTGCCGTGGCGAATCAAGAGGCGTCCTCCCAGTTGAGCCAAAGTATCGCCGAGTGCAGCTATCGCGGCAAAATTCGCATGCAGTCGCTTATCTCCTACAACCGCAGAACGACAAAGCGAATCCTCCACTATATAAACAGGAATAATCGGATCGCCTGTGAGCATAGCTGCGTGCAGAGCAGCATGGTCATGCAAGCGCAGATCCCGACGGAACCAGACGATAGCAGTCATCGTTTGTCCTCCCGAAAAAATTAGTGCCAGAAAAAGACAAAACCAGGCAGATTGCTCTACCTGGTTGTTCCCATACATTCTGATACTTACAGATTGTATTTGCGTTTGAAACGGTCTACACGGCCGCCTGCATCAACGAATTTTTGTTTTCCTGTGAAGAAAGGATGGCAGTTGGAGCAGATCTCCACTTTCAACGCTTGTTTCACGGAACCGGATTCAAATTCGTTACCGCATGCGCAGCTAACTGTAACTACGTTGTACTTAGGATGAATGTTTTGTTTCATCTCTTCTACACCTCTTTCCGCCCTGAATCGTTTGCCGAAACAGAGTTATATAAACACATATCAGATAGTAGCATGAAACACTGCCGAAATGCAACTGGTTGGCCGATTACGCCATGTTTTTCCTGCGCTGGAGTTGATCTGGAGGAATATGTGTAAACGAACCGATTACAACATCGGGCAGTTCCTGCTGATAAATTTCGATGGCTTGCTTCATGCCGAATACTTCGCCTTGCGCTTTTGGAATCATCGCCAGATAACTCTCTGGATCGATATTCAGATTCCGCAGCTGAATCAGCTTAATGCCTGTTCTGCGGATGAACTCGATCATCGCTTCCATTTCCTCTTCGCGGTCAAATACACCAGGGAAGCACAAGTAGTTAATGGACGTATACACACCCTTGGATGCAGCGTACTCAGCAGAACGCGCTACATTTTCCAACGTGTAGTTGCGCGGGCGATAGTAAGCATTATAGTGTTCGTCAATCGCGCTGATAATACTCACGCGCATCAGATCAAGACCAGCATCGACAATGCCTTTGATGTGATCCGTCAAGCCCGCATTCGTATTGATGTTGATAAAGCCCATATCTGTCGTTTCCCGTACCCGACGCATAGCAGGAACAATGATGGAAGCCATCGTAGAAGGCTCACCCTCACAACCCTGTCCAAAGCTGATGATGCTCTCCGGTGTCTTCAGATGGTGCAGCATGACTTCCACCAGCTCGTCCTCTGTCGGCTTGAAATTCATCCGCGTCTGTGGAGAAGGGAATCCACTGTCATCTGGTTGCTCGGAAATACAGCCGTAGCACCCTGCATTACAGGTATAGGAAACAGGCAAGCTGCCTTCCCAGCGGTTGAAAAAGTTATTGGAGGCCGTTAAGCATTCGTATTCCAACGCACAGTGGGACAAGTGGTTCAAAATGCGGTTTTGCGGAAACGTCTCCAACGTCTTTGCCACTCGCTGGCGCAGTTCATCCATCGGGAAGTTCAACGGGTCCCATTTGTAAATATCGTCACTCGCCCGACCCGTTACCCAGAAACGGTTATCCTTCCAGACAACTGCGGAGTAGCCGAACAATGGCAGCTTGCTTTCCTTGTTCGTTTTCACGTAACCTGGCAGCAAGAGTCTTGTAATTCCTTGTGGCACGAGTGCGCCTACTGCTGTACAGCCATCCAACTTGACCATTTCCCCTGTGTCAGGGTCCATTCCGATCGGCTCGGTGTCCGGCAAACTAACCAACGTCGATCCTTCTGGGAGTGGGATCAGTTCTTCTTCCAGAATTTCTGTCAATATATCTCCGTTACGAGCCACTGCAAAAAGACCTGGGTGGTCGTATACATTGCCTTTTTCATCTGCGTAAACTAAATACATGGGAAAATCGCCTCGCTTCTTTGCTTTGCCCATTGTATCGCATTGAAAAAGCAATGTAAATTGTATAGGGTTACCTGCCAAGATAGGGAAGTGGATTGATCGGCACATCATCCTGCCGCACTTCAAAGTGCAAATGGTACCCCGTAGAATTACCCGTTTGCCCCATGTATCCCAATATCTCACCCGCTTCTACGTTTTGACCAGGTGACACCAGCAACAGACGCATATGGGCATAAAAGGTTTGCAAGCCATCGCCGTGATCAATCACGACCATCCGCCCGTACCCTGACCGGTTGGCGCCTGCCTCCACAACAACTCCTGCCCTCGCTGCCAAGATCGGGGTCTTTGATTCCTGTTCATTCCACAAATCCACACCCTTGTGTGTTTTTCCCCAACGCGCTCCAAATCCGCTTGTAATCGTAGCTTCTCTGACAGGCCAACTTAGACCGGCGCGAATCCTCGTGATGACTTGCCGACTTGCCGCTTGAACGGCACTTCGCTTCTGCTGAGGATCGTTGCCCAACATCGGATTGCCTTTAGCGATGGGGACATACACGACCTGCCCTACATACAGGTTGTCCGACAGCCATTTTAGCAGCGGATTTCGTTCGATTAACGATTCCCGACTCACACCGTACCGCCTTGCTATGTAATCCAGTGTTTCTCCGCGTTTCACCATATGTCCGACTTCATCACGCTTGATGATTAGCTTCATGCCCACGCTTAAAAGATGGGGGTTCGTAATGCTATTAGCCTCTACCAGATTTTTTAAAGAAAGACCGTAACGCTGGGCAATACCGGATAGCGTATCTCCTTGCCGAACAGCGTACATCACTGAATTTCCTTTTGTCGCTGGTGCAGGTGAAGCCAGACTGGCATAGGGATTAAACGCTTGAAATAACGCCTGCTCCACGACAGCTTTTTTTGCTTCCATCTGTGACTCCACCGGAGCGCTAACTTGCACGTACTCCACAAAGCATCTCCTCCTTCTTTTCCAGCTCCCTTCCTAACGGTATGCTAACGCCACAAAAAAAATGACGGTGAGTCATCATGAACTCACCGTCGTGCTAGCTGCTTTCCCTCTGCCCTGTTGCTTAGACTCAAGGGTTTGCAAAAATTCTTCGTTTGTTTTTGTATCTGCCAACTTTTTAATAAAGGAGTCGACAAACTCATTTGTTTCATTCATGTTCTTCCGGATCATCCACAGCTTATCCAGCTCTTCTTTGGTGAGCAAAAGCTCTTCGCGACGCGTACCCGAACGACGGATATCGATCGCCGGGAAAATTCTGCGCTCCGCCAGCTTGCGATCCAAATGAAGCTCCATGTTTCCGGTTCCTTTGAACTCCTCATAGATCACATCGTCCATACGTGAGCCGGTCTCAACCAAAGCAGTCGCCAAAATGGTCAAGCTGCCGCCTTCTTCAATGTTCCGCGCAGAACCAAAAAAGCGCTTCGGACGATGGAAGGCTGCCGGATCAATACCACCGGACAATGTTCGACCACTTGGAGGAATAACCAAGTTGTAAGCACGAGCGAGACGTGTAATGGAATCCAGCAGGATCACCACGTCTTTTTTGTGCTCAACCAATCGCTTTGCACGCTCCAAGACAAGCTCAGCAACTTTGATGTGATTCTCAGGCAACTCGTCAAAAGTCGAGGCAACCACCTCTCCTTTGACAGATCGCTGCATATCCGTCACCTCTTCCGGACGCTCATCAATGAGCAAGACAAACAAGTGGATATCCGGGCGGCTTTCGGTAATGCTGTTGGCAATCTCTTTGATCAGCATGGTTTTCCCCGCTTTTGGCGGAGCCACAATCAATCCACGCTGACCCAGTCCAACAGGAGAGAGAAGATCCATCAGGCGAGTGGAAACACGTGCAGGAGCTGTCTCCAGTACAAGCTTGGTTTGAGGATACAACGGTGTCAATGCGGGGAAATGAAGACGCTCTGCGGCTGTCTCAGGGTCTTCTCCGTTCACTGCCTCTACTTGAAGGAGTCCAAAGTAACGTTCATTCTCCTTCGGTGGTCTTGCTTTTCCTGATACCACATCCCCCATCCGCAGATCAAAACGGCGAATCTGCGATTGGGAGATGTAGATATCTTCCGAGCTAGGGAGATAGTTAATGGGGCGGAGGAAGCCGTATCCCTCCGGCAATATTTCGAGAACCCCCTCCATAAACATGAGACCATCCCGCTCCGCCCGTGCTCGAAGAATCGCGAAAATCAATTCCTTCTTCTTCAGCTGGGAGTAGTACGGAATATGGTATTCCTTGGCCAGCTTATAGAGATCGGTCAGCTTCTTTTCTTCTAGTTCAGAAAGTAACATACATCCACCACTCTTTATTTACTCTTAAAAAACCTAGCTCAACATATAAATGCGAAAATTGTTTTCTTACAAACCGTTACTCGGATTGCGTTCTAAGCGGTGGTTCCCTTCAATGAAACGTACCGTTCCGGTTTTCGCACGCATAACAACGGAATTAGTCGTCGCACGAGTTCCTTGGAAGCGAACCCCTTTGAGCAACTCGCCATCCGTCACACCTGTCGCTGCAAAAATGGCGTCATCACCTTTCACCAAGTCGTCCATGAATAGGACTTGATGAGGGTTAGTCAATCCCATTTTAACACAGCGTTTAATCTCTTCTTCATTTTGCGGCAAGAGCTTACCCTGGATTTCTCCCCCGAGGCATTTCAGGGCAACTGCTGCCAGAACACCTTCCGGAGCTCCTCCAGAACCGAACAAAATGTCTACACCTGTATCAGGGAATGCAGTGTTGATCGCAGCGGCTACGTCTCCGTCTGAGATGAGTCGAATACGCGCGCCTGCCTCACGAATTTCGTGGATCACCTTAGAGTGACGATCACGGTCAAGCACAATAGCGACCAAATCGCTGATATCTTTCCCCTGTGCCTGCGCTACCGCTTTCAGGTTATCACGAACCGGTGCGTTGATATCGACTTTGCCGACTGCTTTAGGCCCTACTGCCATTTTCTCCATATACATGTCAGGAGCATGCAACAAATTTCCTCGGTCTGCAATGGCAATGACCGAAATCGCTCCCCATGTACCTTTTGCGAGGATATTTGTTCCCTCCAAAGGGTCAACAGCCACATCGACTGCCGGAGCCACTCCCTGGCCCAGACGCTCACCGATGTACAGCATTGGCGCTTCGTCCATTTCGCCCTCGCCAATTACTACGACGCCATCCATCGGCACTTTCATAAATTCATTGCGCATTGCGGTCGTTGCCGCATCATCAGCCTCATCTTTTTTTCCGAGACCCATCCAACTGGCAGAAGCCAAAGCAGCGGCTTCAGTCACACGTACCAGTTCAAGTGTTAAACTCCGTTCCATTCTGGAAGACTCCTCTCCTGGTGATTGGTTAACGCTGGTGGTTTTCCATGCTCTGCAGACCTACCCGAGTAATATCGGCTCCCAAGGCTTGCAGCTTGCCCACCAAGTTTTCGTAGCCACGATCTATATGTTCGAGTCCTTCTAATTCTGTCGTGCCGTTCGTTGCCAAGCCGGCAATGAACAGAGCTGCTCCCGCACGCAAATCCGAAGCTACCACTTTGGCACCATTCAGTTTGCTTCCGCCTTCGATGACAGCGGATCTTCCTTCAATCTTCAAGGAAGCTCCCATACGGCGCAGTTCATCTACATGACGAAAACGCGAGCTGTAAATATTGTCCGTCACGATGCTTGAGCCTTTAGCAAGAGTCAGCAAGGTCGTGATCGGCTGCTGGAGATCCGTTGGAAAACCCGGATACGGACTCGTTTTCACGTCGATTGATCGATAAGAATCATGTCCGATGACTTGGATGCTGTCATCCTCTTCTACCACTTGCACACCGATTTCGCGCAGCTTGGCCGTTACAGACTCCAAATGCTTTGGAATGACATTCTCCACCATCACATTGCCGTTGGTAGCTGCTGCCGCAATCATGTACGTCCCCGCTTCGATCCGATCGGGGATAATCGTATGACGGCATCCGCGCAAGCGTTCTACGCCTTGAATGCGGATCATGTCCGTTCCGGCGCCTTTGATGTTTGCTCCCATATTGTTGAGCAAGGTTGCTACATCGACGATCTCAGGCTCACGGGCAGCGTTTTCAATAATGGTCACACCATCTGCTTTGGCAGCAGCCAGCATGATGTTAATGGTGGCACCAACACTGACCAGATCGAGATAGATTCGCGCACCCTGCAAGCGTCCATTTTGGGCACGGATAGTCATGACGCCGTTTTTGTTCTCCACCTCGGCGCCCATCGCTTCAAAGCCTTTGATATGCAAATCTACTGGACGCGGGCCCAAATCACAGCCACCCGGCAAGCCAACCTGGGCTTCACCGAACTTGGCGAGCAAGGCTCCCCACAAATAGTACGAGGCACGGAGCTTTTTGATGCGACCATTTGGCATGAGCATCAGCCTCATACTACGTCCGTCGATTTCCATCCAATCTTCTTCGAACAGCACGTCAGCTCCCATTTCCCGCAAGAGCTCGTGATAGATACCTACATCCTGAATACGGGGGAGATTCTCAATAACAACGGGTCCATCTGCCAGCAACGCTGCTGGGATGAGTGCGACTGCGCTGTTTTTTGCTCCGCTGATGGTCACCGTCCCCGCGAGCGGTTTTCCACCGTTGATGATCAGCTTATCCATGCTTTGCTCTCCTCAGGCGTAATCGGGAAAGAAGCACCTTCCCCGATGGAAAAGGTGCTTGGACTTTCAACACGTGTCCTTATTTTTGCATACTTGCCCAGTCAGCGAGGAATTTCTCCAAGCCACTATCTGTCAGTGGATGGGCAATGAGTTGTTTAAATACTTTCGCTGGAATGGTAGCGAAGTGTGAACCACGGCGTGCTGCCTCCGTTACGTGAACGGGGTGGCGCACAGATGCCGCAATGATCTCGGTGTCGATACCGTGAACAGAAAAGATTTCAGCAATATCTTCGATCAATTGCATGCCATCTTGACCAATATCATCCAAGCGTCCCAAGAACGGAGACACGAAGCTCGCACCTGCGCGCGCAGCCAAAAGTGCCTGATTCGCGGAGAACACCAGTGTTACGTTTGTTCTGATTTTGCGTTTAGCGAAATACTTGGTTGCCTTCAAACCTTCTGCGGTCATTGGCAGCTTGATGACGATGTTTTTCGAAAGAGCAGCGAGCTTATCTCCCTCTTCGATCATGCCTTTTGCATCTGTACTGATGACTTCGGCACTAATCGGACCGTCAACAATATCGAGAATTTCTTTCAGGGTTTCTACAAAATCGCGTCCTTCTTTGGCAACCAGAGACGGATTTGTCGTTACGCCCGCCAGAACTCCCCATTCGTGAATCTCGCGGATTTCTTCAACGTTTGCTGTATCAATCAAAAAACGCATGATTATCCTCCCAGTTACGCGCGGTTGCTACTTCCGAACAAGCGCATTTTTCCTTTTACTACTTCCTTGATCGCATCGCGAGCAGGGCTCAGGTATTTGCGTGGATCGATCTCATTCGGCTTGGCAGCTAGCACTTTGCGAACTGTTTCCGTGCATGCGACTTGGCTTTCTGTATTTACATTGATTTTTCCTACGCCCAAACGGATGGATTCGATAATCGCTTCGTCTGGTACGCCGGAACCACCATGAAGAACGATCGGCGCTCCAATGTTACTCGCTACTTTTTCGATAATGTCGTAGCGAATTTTTGGAACTCCTTTGTACATACCGTGTGCTGTACCTACAGCAATCGCTACGTAGTCTACTTTTGTTTCTTCCCAGAAGCGGATTGCTTCCTCAGGATTTGCCAAGGTAGCATCTTCCTCGTCAACAGACAGGTCGTCTTCTACCCCACCGATGGTACCGAGTTCACCTTCTACCGATACGCCAACAGCGTGAGCAGCCTCTACAACCTGTTTGGTCAGGCGAAGGTTATCTTCAAACGAATGATGGGAACCATCGAACATAACAGAAGAGAACCCAGCGCGAATGCACTTCATTACCATGTCGAAATTGCTACCATGGTCAAGATGCAATGCTACAGGGACTCCTGCGCGTTCAGCAGCCACTTTTGCAATCGCTACTGTATAATCGATCCCCATGTATTTCAGTGCACCCTCAGAAACACCAAAGATCACAGGCGATTTTTCTTCCATCGCAGCTTCAGTAATCGCTTGAGTAAACTCCAGATTGTTCAGGTTAAATTGTCCGACGGCGTATTTATGCTTTTTGACGTCTTCGGTAAAAGCGGTCATAGGTACCAGTGGCATTTTGTAAATCCTCCTCTAGCAGACTTCAGTCATGTGGCTTATTATACCACAGACAAGCATTTGTTAACAGGGACGCTTGTACCCTGACCTAAGCAGTCAGTTCTTAACAAGCTAATTGCTGATGCACTGCCATTCGTAGTTCATCGATATCAAACGGCTTTGTAAAATGAGTCAATGCTCCCAGTTGTGTTGCTTCTTTGATCATGTCCAGCTCTCCGTAAGCTGTCATCATGATGACTTTGATTTCCTGATTGATTTTCTTGATGTGTTTCAAGATCTCAATACCATCCATCCCAGGGATCTTCATGTCGAGGATAACCAAATCTGGCGATTCTTTTTCCACGATTTCCAATGCCATTTTCCCGTTTGCTGCCTGAAAGGTCTTGTACCCTTCTTTTCCCAGCACCTCATACAGTAAAATGCGAATCCCATACTGGTCATCCACAACCAGTACCTTTTTATCTTGCTTGTCGAACATTCTGATTCCCCCCTGACGAATGCGTTTTCTTAATTATTATGGGTTCGCCTAAAATCAGGAAACTCCTTCACCTTTTTTGCTGAACGCCTGCTTAAAATTTCCCATAGGCCTCATTTCGAGTATAATAGGAAAAACCAATTTCCCCTACACACAAGGAGCCAGATACTTACTATGGATGCTCTGTGGCTGATTTGCTTGTTAACATTTATTATCCATACGACAGAGACACTTACCTACGGAATCCGTTTTGCAGGGGTACAAACGGGCAGGATTGCTGTAGCGATGTCTCTGGTCGGGATCGTATTGCTCCTCTCCCGTACTTCCAACCTGATTCAAGGACCATTCACTGGGGGATTGATGGATCAAGCTGCGATCGAGCACGTTGATCCTAGCACACAGTTGCACGTGATTATTGCAGCGTCCTCGCTCGGAACCTTGGCGGCTATCGTACTGTTTCCCACTTTCGTCCAAATATCGAAACGAATGATCTCGCACTTGGAGTTAGCGGGCTCGATTCCGCAAATGATTCGCACGGCTGTTACTGTTGAAACCATCCGACGTGTTCACCATCATGTCCGGATTCCTAGCTGGCAAGCCATCTCTCGTTTTCGAATCAAAGGCATTCCCAAACGATTACTGTTATTAAATGCATTTGGGACAGCTATCTACACAAGCAGCGTACTGTCCGTGTTATACGCGACATTACTAGCCCCGGATTACAAAGCAACCGTTTTGATGTCTTCTGGATTAATCAACGGTTTTGCCACGATTTTCATGACGATTCTAGTAGACCCGCAAATTGCCCTTCTGACAGAAAAAGCAATGCAAGGGAAAACCACGCAGCAATCGATTCGCGACATGTACCTGTGGCTGATGTTCTCACGTTTTATCGGAACGATTTTGGCTCAATTCCTGCTCATTCCGGCCGCCTACTGGGTAGCCTGGCTATCGCCCTTGTTCCATTGATCTGCTTTTGAAAGCACAAAACGCACCTGCGACTTTACATCGCGGGTGCGTCTTTTATTTATGGAACTATGTTATTTGTTCAGGGAAGCCTTCACGAAGTCACGGAACAATGGCTGTGGACGGTTCGGACGGGATGTGAACTCTGGGTGGAACTGTGTCGCTACATACCATGGATGTTCTGGAACTTCCACGATTTCAACCAGTCGACCATCTGGAGTTGTACCCGCAAAACGCAAGCCCATTTGCGCCAATTGATCACGATATTCGTTGTTCACTTCATAGCGATGACGATGACGTTCATAAACCAGGGTACTTCCGTATGCAGCCTCAGTCAGCGTGCCTTCTTCCACTTTGGTTGGACCGAGACCCAGACGCATTGTACCGCCCTTGTCCTCGATATCTTTTTGCTCTGGCAAGAGGTCAATAACCGGATATGCTGTATTCGGGTTGATCTCGGAGCTGTTTGCGCCGTCCATACCCGCTACGTGGCGAGCGAACTCGATCACAGCGATTTGCATACCCAAACAAATTCCGAGGAATGGCACTTTATTTTCACGAGCATAGCGTGTAGCGATGATTTTACCTTCGATACCACGATCGCCAAAGCCGCCTGGTACGAGGATACCATTTACATCACCGAGCAGTTCGCCAACATTTTCTGGCGTAACTTCTTCCGCGTGTACCCATTTGATTTCTACTTTGGAATCGTTCGCATAGCCACCATGGTACAGCGCTTCTGCTACGGACAAGTACGCATCATGCAATTCTACATATTTACCAACGATTGCAATGGTAGTCGTTTTGGACAGGTTTTTGATTTTCGATACGAGCGATTTCCACTCTGTCATATCCGCTTCTTGGCAAGTCAGACCCAAGTGACGGCATACGTAATCGTCCAACCCTTGTGCTTGCAATTGCAGTGGTACATCGTAAAGGCTGTCCGCGTCTATACATTCCACTACCGCGTTTTTATCGATATCACAGAACAGAGCCAACTTGTCTTTCATTTCTTGCGTCATCGGTTGCTCGGTACGTGTCACGATCACATTTGGTTGAATACCCAAGCTGCGCAGTTCTTTCACGCTGTGTTGCGTAGGCTTGGTTTTCATTTCACCTGCTGCCTTGATATATGGTACCAGGGTTACGTGAATGTACATGACGTTTTCACGACCGATGTCACTTTTGATCTGGCGAATGGATTCAAGGAATGGCAAGCTCTCGATATCCCCAACAGTTCCACCGATCTCGGTAATCACTACATCTGCCCCGGTTTCGCGACCTGCACGGAAAATGCGATCTTTGATTTCGTTCGTGATGTGAGGAATAACTTGAACGGTTCCTCCCAAATAGTCGCCACGGCGTTCTTTGGCAATGACAGTCGAGTAAATTCTACCAGTTGTCATATTGGAGTTAGCGCTCAGGTTGATATCGATAAAGCGCTCATAGTGGCCCAAGTCCAGGTCTGTTTCCGCACCATCGTCCGTTACGAAAACTTCCCCGTGTTGATACGGACTCATCGTTCCCGGGTCAACGTTGATGTATGGGTCACACTTCTGGATGGTTACCTTCAGACCCCTATTTTTCAAGAGTCGGCCCAGAGAAGCCGCTGTAATTCCTTTTCCCAACGAGGATACAACCCCGCCTGTCACAAAAATATACTTCGTCATCGTTAACGTCCCCTCTTTCCCTCACCCTTAAGTTGTTATAAAAATCGAATGAAGACGGCTCCAAAAAAAAAGAAAAACAAAAGCGAGTCCTATCCCGTAAAGCAATGGGGTAGGGGCACTTTTGTTTTATAGTTTCCCATATTTGATCCTTCTTCATGTGAAGCCCAAGGAGTATTTTATCTGTCCCTTAAGCGGAAGTCAAGGACCTATTTATCGTCTTCCTCGTCGAGCTCTTCGTCAGATTCCTCTTCCGCAAGCTCTTCGTCTTCTTCGAACATCTCATCATCTTCGTCTTCGAGTTCTTCCTCGTCGATTTCTCCATCGATTTCTTCTTCTTCGATTTCAGAATCTTCGTCGACGAATTCCTCTTCGTCCTCAAAGATGACAACATCGTCTTCCTCGTATTCCTCGACACCTTCGTCTTCGGAATCGTAATCGTCGAAGTCGTCTTCCGTGACGATTTTCTTCTTCTTCGTTCCGCCACCCTCTTGGGTTTCTTCCACGGTGTCGGTTGGGTACCAGCGTTTCAATCCCCATACATTGTCACCGAGGCACACGAAGCGGCCATCAATGTTAATTTCTGTGTATACTTGCGCGATGATTGCCATGAGTTGTTCATCAGTCAGCTTGCGCACTGCAACCAGTTCATTCATCAGCTCGCGGAAGTTGTAAGTGCGGTTAGTTTCACGCAAAATTTCATACGCAATGTCAACTAACGCCATCTCACTCAGTTTCTCGGAATCAATATGAGCAAACAATTGACTCACTCAGGGCACGTCCTTTCCATATGAAAACGATTGATTTGAATACTGACCCGGTGCCCTGTTCGGGGGACGCAGGTTTGTATAAGTCATTCATAAATGATGTCAAAATCCCTAATTACACAACGCACAACATACGAAGGCTAACATACAGTATTCCTTATTTTAGCCGAAAATGCAAGGCTTTCAAACAAGCGAGACTCTTTTTATTAGGTAATGGTCGTAAATTTCCTTAATAATGAACTCACCCCTATACCAACCACTGATTAAACTGTTGGGGGCTAAGATAAGTGCTAACAAACGACCATTTGGAATGGACATACAAATTTTTATTACATAACATTTTGGAAAAGTAACGTACGATAGATAATATAATGAAGAGTAGAAGTTTAACTTCTACTCTTCATAATTACACACGACACCGCGTTGATTTACTGTAATATTCTTAAAATATGAATGGTAGGTTCTCTACAGTCATGAATATGGTTGAGGGGCAATTTTATTTGCTTTATTTTCTCCTAGATTTGTTGAGAGCGACGCAGGAATGAACTCCGAGGTGTCCGCTTCGATATGCACATGTTTTTCAAGCAATGCCAGTAGATAATGAAAGGTAGGAATCGATTCTTTGGCAAGGATAATTCCTTTTTTGTCGATCAGGACAGCAGATGGGATGGCATCGATTTGGTACATTGAAAACGAAATGGAAGAGTTGATATACTGAATATCGTCCTGGTTTTGAGTGTCGTGAATGAGCTTTCCTGAATAAACAACTAGTAATTTAAGCTGAGGAAATCGTAGTTTTACCTTCTCTAAATGTGGAATAATTTGCTGGCATATGGGACAACCTTCTGCCGTGAAAAGTGCAAGTGTAGAGTGGCTTTTCATCTCTGTAAAATCAATGCTTGTTCCAGACGGACTGTTATCGATCAGAACCGGGGCTCTGGAGCCTATCCAGTTGTCTACACTCGGTTCTTTTTCTTTTGCTTGTAATTTATTGATAAAATCTGCTACTAGTTTTGTTAGCAGGTAAATAACGACGAATTGCACAATGACAAATACCCATAACGCAATCACAGACCATTGTATAAACGTTTCCACAGAGGATCTCTCCTTTTTCGTGAGGGAATGATATTTACTTTTGTGCGACTAGCTCGTGTACTTTCTTCCGAATGCTCCCTAGATGTTGACCAATCAGAATCACAAGTGTGGACAACAATACGATGATCATTAACGTCCAGTACTCTTCTCCATATACGGTCCTGAAATTCCCTGTTTCTAATGCCCATGAGAGATTCCCATAGGTGGTCGGTATTTGATAGACCCAGAGACACATCGCAATGAGCAAAACGTTTCGGCTGACCAGTACCCATGATAGATTGTGATTGCCGATGATGCCACCGCAACCACATGATATTTCTCGTCTTCCGCGCAATAAATTGACCACAATAGCCACGCTATACAGGAGTAGTAAACCACTACCAGCCAGAGCTGCCCAAGAATAGTACAGCCCGAAAATGAGTAGCAATCCAATCAGCAATTCAGAATAAGTGTCGAGGACGGCAAAAAATCTAATAGATCGTTCAGGCAGTATTTTGTAGTCTTTTACAATTGAAGCATGAGTCGTGCTGTTTTTGATTTTTGATACAGACGAGCTTATAAACAACAGTGCTAGAATCATGCGAAAGATAAAGGATGCGATTTCCAATTTTTCACCTGCTTTCCACTGGTGTTGCATACCATTGTGCTTGAGCATGATACATCTGTGCATATTCTTTATTACGTGAAATCAGTTCATCATGCGTTCCAGACTCGACTAACTGACCATCCTTCATCACGATAATCCGATCTGCCATTTTAGCGGCAGCCATACGGTGTGAGACAAATAGGGTTGTTTTATTTTCGGTCAGATTTCGTACGAGTTGGTATACAGAAAGCTCAGTCATGGGATCAAGAGCTGCTGTTGGCTCATCTAAAATCACAATATCACTATTTCGAAATAGAGCACGAGCCAAGGCAATTTTTTGCCATTGTCCTCCAGAAAGATCGGTTCCCTCTTGCAAATAGCGACTTAAATAGGTTTGGTAGCCATCTGGAAGTTTGGAAACGATTTGATCCACGCCAGCTGTAGCGGCAACTTCTTGCATCCATTTTAGATCGTTTATTCGTTCGGTATCACCAAAACCAATATTATCTTGTAACGTATAGGCATATTTGATGAAGTCCTGGAAGATCACGGTCATATTTTTGCGTAAATCATCAGGTTTGATCTGGCTAATACTGAGGCCATCGAAGGAAATGTCACCCTGTGATATGGGATACAACCCCATCACACATTTGACCAAGGTTGATTTACCCGAGCCATTTTCACCGACGATTGCGATTTTTTCACCAGGCCGTATGTGCAAGTGAATATCCCTTAGAACAGGATTTGTCGTATTCACGTAGGTAAATGACAATCCTTTTATAAAAATGCCCTGTTGTAGCGGTGCAGGAAAGAGAGCCGAGCCTTCGTCCCTTGCATCCTTTTCAGGGTGTTCATATTCGATGAAATCAAAAAAATCGTTTATATAGAGAATCTCTCCAAATATTTTGGCAAACTGGTTAGATAGCTGATTGGTCAATCCTTGTGTTCCCTGCACAGCTTGTCCGATTGCTACAAACTCACCGATTTGCATAGAGGTGGTACGGATTAACCAGATGATAATTCCAGCTGTCCCAAAGTACAAAAGTGCGGTAAACCCATCTAGGCCGACCTCCGTTGCTTGTTGCTTTCGCAGCACCTTTAATGTTTCAGTGAACTGGTGGGTAATGGAGGTTGACCATCTTTTTAGTAGCATTTGACCTAAGCCAAATAGTCGAATTTCCTTGGCTGACTGCCGATCTTTCAATAAAAAACTGGTATATTGTATGTCACGAATTAAGGGGGTTAAGCCGTATCTGAGCCAATAATTGATACTGCCAAACCGAATTTGAACAAAGAAGACGGGAATTGCCGCGATCAGACTTAAAATGACGAGGCTCCAGTGAACGGTAAACAAAAAGAGCAAGAAACTGAAAATAGTAATGCTGGCTCTAACGATCTCTAGTAGGATCGTGAGTGGTGATAAAAAGCGTGTGCCCACATTCAAGTGAACTCTCTCTAAATGATTGTAAAAATCGGGAATATCAAAATAGAAAAGCGGTACCGCTTCTACCTTTTGAAGTACAAGTGATTGCGCCGCGAGTTCCAAAACATTTTCAAGCTTTCCATTCAGGTATTGTTGGATATTGAGAAGCACAGATGTAGCCATCGCTATTAAAAATTGAAGTGAGAGTAAGAAAAAAGCATAACGATAATCACCCACTTGGAGTTGAATGATTTTCGCGACCTCATTGATCATTTCTTTAGATAGCCAAAGGGTGGCTACTGGTAGTAAACCAATCATGATTGTTAAGCAAACTAAAAGCGCGAGAAGTAGCCGGGCATGTGCCCATAAGAAAGTGAACAGCTTGATAAATGATTGAACAATCATGAGGAACACCTTTTCTAGTTTTATTGGATGTTGTGGAGCTCTTGCTTCTCCTTGTGCTTCAAGATGTCTACTAGCTCACCAACTGAGCGTCCTACATATCGAATGATCCCCTGTGAGTCAACAATAAACAGGCTTGGGAAGTTGATGATTTGTAATTCGCTCATGGTTTTTTTGTCGACGGGAACCATCGTAATTTTTCCGCTAAATGTGTCGATAAAGTGCTGATAGTCAGAATCATCCTGCTTAACCGCACATAAGAAAGGAAGGTTGGTTGTTTTTTTCTTGATATGGGTTAAGTATCTTTCTACTTCATGATGGCATGTATCACATGAGGGGGCAGCGAACATGACAATGGTTGGTGTTTGTGAAAAATGCGTGGGGAATATAAGTGACTCTTTGAGATTTACACCGATAAAATACTGGTTTAGAAGTGAAAAAAAAGAATCTTCTACAGAAAAGAGAGTAACGATATTCCTGAACTTTCGGTATGAATAGAGTTGCATGCCGAATAAAGCAACTGCTACCGTTAGTGGAATGAGAACGTACACAGAAACCTCCCTCAAACTCCATTTTGGTAAATATTTGTAAATAATATATCATTTGACAGTTTTTGTTGCAATTCTTATAATTGAATCGAAAGTAAAAAATGTAAAAATATGGAGGTTATGACTATGTTAGATCAATTTTCAAAGTTAATTGGTGTCAAGAATGATTCTAAAAACGGTTTCATTGATCCTCCCTGCACCATTAATGTGTTTTGTATTCTAGAAAAGGGGACAGCAAAACATAACTTGCAGAACCCTCTTAAATTTACTTGCTGCTAGGAAAAAGAATCATTTAGGGGATGAGGGTACCAGCAATACACGAAAAATTTGCTAGGATGCTAAATCATCCTCTCCAAACAAACCTTCAAAACCACTAGAAATGTGGAGCTGGAGGTTTGTTTTGCATTCACAAATTTTCTTCCTAATGAAAGAAACCCCGAAAATAGCGGGGTTTCTCTACAGTCTTAAGAGTAGAAGTTAAACTTCTACTCTTGTTTTACATTTTAGAATAAGACAAGGACCACCTCGTAACAAAGAAGTGGTCCTTGTGTCATTTTCGAATCTTTCCACGTACCCTAGGATTTCTTTTAAGCCAATTACTCTGTTGCTACATATTTCTGCGGTATTGGCCGCCCACTTCATACAAGGCACCACTGATTTGTCCAAGCGATGCTACTTTGACCGTCTCCATCAGCTCGGCAAAGATGTTCTCTCCCGCCATAGCCACTTCTTGCAGACGCCGCAGCGCAGCCGCAGACACATCCTTGTGGCGCTCCTGGAATGCCCGGAGATTAATGATTTGCTGTTCTTTTTCCTCTTCGGTCGCCCGAGCCAATTCAATCTCGTAATCGTCCTCAGATGCATTCGGATTAATGAACGTGTTTACCCCAATAATCGGAAGCTCGCCCGTATGCTTTTTCATTTCGTAATACATGGACTCGTCTTGAATTTTGCCGCGCTGATATTGAGTCTCCATCGCCCCCAGCACGCCTCCGCGAGAACTGATCCGCTCGAACTCTTGCATAACTGACTCTTCTACCAGATCAGTCAACTCATCGATGATGAATGCCCCTTGCAGTGGGTTCTCATTTTTCGCGAGTCCCATTTCCTTGTTGATGATCATCTGAATCGCCATTGCCCGTCGCACAGAGTTCTCTGTCGGGGTCGTAATCGCTTCGTCGTAGGCATTCGTATGGAGAGAATTACAGTTGTCGTAAATGGCAATCAAGGCCTGCAAGGTCGTTCTGATATCGTTGAAATCCATCTCCTGCGCGTGCAAGGAACGGCCGGACGTCTGGATGTGGTACTTCAGCTTTTGGCTGCGGTCATTTGCACCATAACGATTTTTCATCACGGTTGCCCAAATCCGGCGAGCCACACGTCCAATCACGGTGTATTCCGGATCGAGACCATTAGAGAAGAAGAAGGACAGGTTTGGCGCAAAGTCATCGATGTTCATGCCGCGGCTTAAATAGTACTCGACATAGGTAAATCCGTTAGATAGCGTAAACGCAAGCTGCGTAATCGGATTCGCCCCTGCCTCCGCAATGTGATAGCCGGAAATGGACACAGAGTAGTAGTTCCGTACTTTCTGGTCGATAAAATACTGCTGGATATCCCCCATCATCCGCAAGGCAAATTCTGTCGAGAAGATACACGTGTTTTGCCCCTGATCCTCTTTCAAAATATCTGCCTGAACAGTTCCGCGAACAGTCGACAGCGTGTACGCTCTGATTTGTTTTGCTTCGTCCTCGGTAGGCTGACGCCCTTCTTTTTGAACAAAAGCATTCAGTTGCTGCTCGATCGCCGTATTCATGAACATGGCCAAAATCATAGGTGCAGGACCGTTGATCGTCATGGACACAGAAGTGCTAGGTGCACAAAGGTCAAAGCCGGCGTACAGCTTTTTCATGTCATCCAGGGTGCAAATACTGACCCCACTCGTACCGATTTTTCCGTAAATGTCCGGGCGGTAGTCAGGGTCCTCACCATACAGCGTAACCGAGTCAAAAGCCGTACTGAGTCGCTTCGCTTCATCATTTTGAGACAGGAAGTGGAAGCGTCTGTTCGTCCGCTCTGGAGTACCTTCGCCTGCAAATTGTCGCTTGGGATCTTCGCCCTCGCGTTTAAACGGAAATACTCCTGCAGTATACGGGAATTCACCTGGAACATTTTCTTTTAATGACCACTTTAAAATTTCGCCCCAATCCTCGTAATCAGGGACGGCTACTTTTGAAATGCGTGTACCCGACAACGATTCGCTGAACAGCTTGGTAACCAGTTCCTTGTCGCGAATTTTCGTGACGAATTGATCCTTCCGATACGCTTCCTTGAGCTTGGGCCAATTTTCTAGGATACGTCGGCACTCCGAATGCAGCTTTTCTTCAAAGAGAACGATTTGTTTATCAAGCACCGCCACCAGCTCGGCAGCTGCCGAATCTCCCGAGGCCAGCACCGTCTCCTTTGCACCTTGCAACTGGAACAGCTTGCGTGCAATCAACGACTGCTCTTCGGCATAGGCACGGTATTGGCGGACGGTGTTGGCAATGTCTTGCAAATAATTGATTCTCTCTGTCGGAATCAACGAAGTTTTATGAATCTTTACAGGAGTCGTATCCAAATTCTCTACAGACCAGTCAACGCTAGTCTTTTCTACAATTCGATGCATCAAGGCAGCAAACAACACATTCGTTCCCGGATCGTTAAACTGACTCGCAATCGTACCATACACAGGAACCTTCTCATCCGGCAGCTCAAAAAGCTGATGATTGCGTCGATATTGCTTGCGGACCTCACGAAGAGCGTCCTCTGAGCCTTTACGCTCAAATTTGTTGATCGCGATCACATCAGCAAAGTCGAGCATATCAATCTTTTCCAACTGAGATGGTGCCCCGAATTCACTCGTCATGACGTACATGGAGACGTCGCACACTTCTGTAACCTGCGCATCCCCCTGACCAATCCCGCTCGTTTCCACAATAATCAGATCAAAATGGGCAGAACGCGTTACTTGAATCGCGTCTTTTAAGGCAGCAGACAGCTCCATGCCCGATTTGCGGGTGGCAAGACTGCGCATATACACGCGCGGTGTCGAATTGGCATTCATGCGGATGCGGTCACCAAGTAACGCTCCGCCTGATTTTTGCTTGGATGGATCGACAGACAAGATCGCGACCGTCTTCTCGGGATAAGTGCGAATAAATCGACGAACAAGCTCATCAGTTAATGAGCTTTTTCCTGCTCCACCCGTACCTGTAATCCCTAATACCGGAATGGCTGAATCGGCTTCCACTAAACTTTCTCGGAGAGGTTCTGTCCATTCACGCTGGTCCACTGCGTACTCTGCAACGGAAATAAGCCGGGCAATCGCCTGATGGTTTTGCTCACGCAAGCCTGCTACTTCTCCCTCCAGCTGCTTAACGGTTGGGAAATCGCTACGTCTAATCATGTCGTTGATCATGCCCTGCAAGCCCAATCGTCTGCCGTCATCTGGCGAATAAATTTTACAGACTCCGTACTCTTCCAATTCCCGAATCTCGCGTGGAACGATAACGCCGCCACCGCCGCCAAAAACACGGATATGCTCTGCTCCCCGCTCGCGTAATAGATCAATTACGTATTTGAAATACTCCACATGGCCGCCTTGGTAGGAGCTGATGGCAATCCCTTGCACATCCTCCTGAACAGCGGCTGTTACAATATCATCAACAGAGCGGTTGTGTCCGAGATGGATGACCTCTACTCCCGACGATTGTAAAATACGACGCATGATATTAATCGAGGCGTCGTGACCGTCATACAGACTGGCTGCGGTCACAAAGCGAACCTTGTTTTGCGGACGATACACTTCTGTTTCCATCGTTCCACTCTCCTTTTAATTACGTTTAAAAAGGAGGAAAAACAGGGCCAAGCAGATCAAGGCGGTAGACGCGAGGTATGCTTGGCACTCTATGTTTCCCTGACTTTTTAAACTCTCCTCTTAATCGGAGACACTGATATCGCGAAGCAGAAGCGCGATCTGCTTCTCTGTGTACTCCTCAATGGTATAGTGCTTTTTCAATGCCCAGCGGCGGAATACCCACATTTCGCCCAGTACCATGATATTGTCCGCCATCAGCTTGACGTTCTTTTCGTCAATGTGCAGCGAACCATCGGCAATCCCTTTTTCCAGGATTTCGACGAAAATATGCGAAATGGCTTCTTCACGCCCCAACACGTAGCGGAGTGTTTCTTTTGGCAATGATTTGGCTTCCTGATAAATAAGCAAAACGCGGTCGCTCATCTGATCCATCACGCGGATCAGGCTCTTTAGTGCTATCTTTAATGTTTTCAAACCAGTTCCGTTGAAGTTGATCGCTTCACGCAAGCGCGTCTCCATCTCCGCATGAATGGCATCACAAACAAGATAGAGCACGTCTTCTTTTGACTCAATATACTCGTACAACGTACCAATACTAAATCCAGACGCTCGGGCAATCTCCCTTGTCGTCGTTTTATGAAAACCTTTATTAATGAAGAGATGAACGGCAGCCTCAATAATCTGCTCTCTTCTTCTCTCGATCAGTTTTGGGTCCTTTACTAGGGACGGTATCGCTTTTCTCTTGTCAGACACTCCAAAATCCACCTTTCCAACCGACTGAGCGTTTGGTCAGACGCCTCATAGAAAAGAAGGCGCAAACACTCTACTTTTGTATCATTCGCAGATCATTATACGCGAGTAAGAGCACAAAGCCAAACTTTTCTTTTCTATGTGTGTCATCGTGTTGGAAGACTGGACAGTTTCCTACTCTTTTAGCAGGAAATTACTGATCACGACACGTTGGATTTCATTGGTTCCTTCATAGATTTGTGTAATTTTGGCATCGCGCATGAAACGCTCCACAGGATACTCCCGCGTGTAGCCGTAACCCCCGAAAACTTGAACAGCCTCGATTGTTACTTCCATTGCTGTATCTCCTGCAAAAACTTTGGACATCGCAGATGCTTTGCCATATGGAAGACCTTGATCCTCCAACCACGCTGCTTGGTAAGTGAGCAAACGGGATGCCTCGATCTTGGTAGCCATGTCTGCCAGCTTGAACTGGATTGCCTGCAAGGAAGCGATTGGTTTGCCGAACTGATTGCGTTCTTTAGCATAGTTCCGCGCATGCTCGTAGGCACCTTGTGCAATGCCCAATGCTTGAGCGGCGATACCATTTCTTCCACCGTCCAACGTCATCATCGCGATTTTGAAGCCTTGGCCTTCTTCGCCCAGCCTATTTTCTACTGGCACGCGCACATCTTCAAAATTGACTGCAAGTGTTGGCGAGGAACGGATACCCAGCTTCTTCTCCTTTTTCCCCATTGTGAAGCCGTCCATGCCTTTTTCTACGATGAAAGCCGTGATGCCTTTATGGTTCAACTCTGGTTGGGTGACCGCGAATACGATGTAGATTTCTGCTTCGCCCGCATTGGTAATGAAAATTTTGGTGCCATTTAAAATGTAATGATCACCATCGCGTACGGCTGTCGTGCGCATTCCCGCAGAGTCAGAGCCAGATCCCGCCTCGGTCAAACAGTACGCGCCCATCTTTTTGCCTTCTGCTAATGGACGCAAAAACTTTTGTTTTTGCTCCTCTGTCCCGAATTTGTAAATCGGCCAGCTCGCCAAGGAAACATGTGCGGACAGTGTCACACCGATGGAGGCATCCACACGGGAGAGTTCTTCCACTGCAATGACGTAGCTCAGGTAATCTGCACCTGCTCCGCCGTATTGTTCCGACCAAGGAATGCCTGTCAGTCCAAGCTCAGCCATTTGCTCAAATATGGAACGATCAAAACACTCTTCTTCGTCGCGCTCGGCTGCTGTCGGAGCTACTTGATTCTCCGCAAAGTCGCGAATCATTTTGCGCATCATTTCATGTTCTTCCGTCAGTTGGAAATTCATATGGATCACTCCCCCATGTCTTTTTCATCTGTCTATTTAATCAGCAAGCAAATGCTTGGCGATAACGATTCGTTGAATTTCGTTGGTGCCCTCATAGATTTGCGTTACTTTCGCATCCCGGAATAGACGTTCAACCGGATATTCTCGAGTGTAGCCATATCCGCCAAAGATTTGTACGGCTTCTGTGGCGAGCTCCATCGCGGAGTCTGTGGCAAAACGCTTTGCCATCGAGGCTTCCATCCCACAAGAAATACCTTGGCTGCGCAGCCACGCCGCTCGGTATACCAGCAACCGGGCAACTTCTGCTTTCGTCGCCATGTCAGCCAGCTTGAAGGCAATGGCTTGCTGCTTGGCAATCGGTTGTCCGAACTGCTTACGTTCCCGCGCGTACTCTGTCGCATACTCTACTGCCGCCTCGGCAATCCCTAGTGCCTGTGCCGCAATTCCGATTCGACCGGAATCCAGATTCGCCATCGCGATACAGAAGCCTTCCCCTTCCTGCCCCAGCAGGTTGGCAGCCGGTACACGCGCATTATCGAATACGAGCTCTGTCGTATAGGAACCGTGCAGTCCCATCTTCTTTTCTTTTTTCCCAACCGTGAAGCCTGGTGTATCCTTGTCTACAATGAAGGCCGATATTCCCTTGGTTCCTTTTGTAGAGTCGGTTACGGCAAATGCGATATACGTATCTGCCTCCCCACCGTTTGTGATAAACACCTTGTTTCCGTTCAAGATGTACTCTTCGCCTTTTTTCACAGCTGTGGTTCGAATACTGCTCGCATCAGAACCTGCATGCGGCTCGGTCAAGGCAAAAGCCCCGAGGTATTCCCCACTCGCAAGCTTGGTCACGTATTTGCGTTTTTGCTCCTCGGTACCGAAGTAGAGAATCGGGTTCGTCCCGACGGAGGTATGCACGGACAAAATGACGCCTACTGTCGCACTCACTTTGGAAATCTCGTGAATGGCCAAAATGTAGGAAATAAAATCCGCCCCTGCTCCTCCCCACTCTTCGGCGATCGGAATGCCCATGAGCCCCATCTCGCCCATCTTTTTCAGGATCTGACGCGGGAACTGGTCCGTCTCTTCCATCACAGGGATGAAAGGTGCGATCTCTTTCTGGGCAAAGTCTCGCACCATGCGGCGCATCATCTCTTGCTCTTCATTCAATCGAAAATCCATGTCCGTCCTACCTTTCTGCAAAGTTCCTCTCTAGCAAAAGTTCAAAAAGTCGTCATTTCAGCACCGAGAAAGTGGCGAGAACCTGAAGAAGGAGGAGCGGAATGTAGAGAACTACATGAGCACCGGACTTCAAAGGTGAACGCCACTTTCGACGTCGCATACGCTTTCAGTACTACTTCGTGATCAAAAGACGAATTTTTGAACTACCTTGCCTAGTTGTACACGTAGAAACCACGACCGGATTTTTTGCCTAGCCATCCTGCTTTTACGTACTTGCGCAGCAACGGGCATGGGCGGTATTTCGAATCACCGAACCCTTCGTGCAGTACCTCCATAATGTAGAGGCAAGTGTCCAGCCCGATGAAATCAGCCAACTGAAGCGGCCCCATCGGATGGTTCATACCCAGCTTCATGACTTCATCGATCGCTTCCGGTGTTGCAACTCCCTCGTACACACAATAAATCGCTTCATTCAGCATTGGCATCAGTACCCGATTGGACACAAACCCAGGGAAATCGTTTACGCTCACGGGCACCTTGCTCATTTGTTTGGACAAATCTTCTGTCAGCTGATAAACCTCATCGGATGTTTGCAGGCCGCGGATGATCTCAACCAGCTTCATCACGGGAACAGGGTTCATGAAGTGCATGCCGATTACTTTTTCCGGGCGCTTCGTCACTGCCGCGATCTCGGTAATCGGCAACGAGGATGTATTGCTCGCAAGCACCGTATGCGGCGGACATACCTCGTCCAGCTTGGAAAAAATTTGCGTTTTGACCGACATATTTTCCGTCACTGCTTCTACTACAAAATCTGCATCAGATGCATCAGCCAGATCGGTAGACAGTGTCAATCGTCCGAGAATGGCTTCCTTTTCCGCTTCGCTGAGCTTGCCTTTTTCCACGTTGCGCGACAAGTTTTTCGTAATCGTAGCAAGACCGCGTTCCACAAACGCCTGCTGAACGTCGTTCAAATAAACACGAAAGCCAGCCTGCGCTGCTACCTGGGCAATCCCACTGCCCATCTGTCCTGCCCCGATGACCATAATCGTTTGTACGTTCATGCAAAAAGGCCTCCCTTACTCTACTTTAATCAAGATGGCGTCACCCTGTGCGGCACCACTGCAAATTGCCGCGATCCCTAAGCCGCCGCCTCGTCTTTTTAATTCATAGGCGAGGTGCATAATAATCCGAGCACCACTCGCGCCAATCGGGTGTCCAAACGCGATCGCTCCGCCGTTCACATTCACTTTCTCCGCGTCCCAGCCGACGATTTTACCACTGGTCAAAATCACCGCAGCAAACGCTTCGTTCACCTCGAACAAATCGATGTCAGAAAGAGCTACTCCTGTCTTCTCCAGGAGCTTGTTAATGGCAAGCCCCGGAGTTGTCGCGATATAAGGTGCATCTGCGCCGACCTCGGCGTGACCAAGAATCGTCGCAAGCGGTTTGATACCCAGTTGCTGCGCTTTTGCATCCGACATCAACACCATCGCTGCTGCTCCGTCGTTGATTCCTGGAGCATTGCCTGCCGTGATCGTCCCGTCCTTTTTGTACACAGGAGGCAGCTTCGCCAATCCTTCCTCAGTGGTATCTGGACGCGGTCCTTCATCCACGATTACTTGCAGCGGCTCCCCTTTTCTTTGCGGAATGGAAACCGATACTAGCTCTTCGGCAAAAAGTCCTTTTTCCATCGCTTGAGCAGCTCTCTGCTGACTGCGCAGTGCCCACGCATCCTGCTCTTCTCGCGTAATCCCGTTCTCTTCCGCCACATTGCTACCGTGGACAGCCATCGCCACTTGATGAAACGGGCAAGTGAGGCCGTCATACATCATGAGGTCGCGAACCCTCGCATCTCCCATCCTCATCCCGTTGCGTGCATCCGGCAGTGCGTACGGTGCGTTGCTCATGCTCTCCATGCCGCCAGCGACTATGATTTCTCCGTCTCCTGCGCGAATGATCTGGTCCCCCAACGTCACTGCACGCATCCCTGACGCACATACCTTGTTAATCGTCTCGCTCGCTACATTCCATGGCAAACCAGCCTTACGAGCCGCCTGGCGTGAGGGCACCTGACCCGCACCTGCCTGCAAGACCATGCCCATGATCACTTCGTCCACCTGATCGCCGGAAATGCCAGCGCGCTCCACCGCTTCCTTGATTACAATGGAACCGAGCTCAACTGCCGATAACGCTTTCAAAGATCCGCCAAATTTACCAAACGGGGTACGCGCTGCCCCAACAATGACCGTTTTCATCGAATGACCTCCATTCGGATGATTTTCACATCAACAAAAACTAAATTGATCGAGCGTTCGTTCATTTTGCATACTTTTATTTTGCCGTCTTCCGTACGAATAGTCAATCAATAATGAAAAAAAGAGCAGCCTGACTTTTGGGAGAGTCAGGCTGTTCTTGCTATTGTCGTGCCATCCAGCTTAGTTTCCAGAAGCCTTGCTTGTTTTTCTGCATTTTATAGGCAATCTTATCACTATTGTCCTTGAAGGCCACCCATACAACCGCTTCCTTGTCAGACGTTTGCTCAAGCGTTATGTCACTTGCCAATTCTCGCATCTTTTTCAACTGCTTCCAGCTATTTCTTGCTGCCACCGGATCTTTCTTCATATCTTCCAAGTATTGCTCCGGTGTTGGCTTCTCTGATCCATCGTCCTCGATATGCAAAGCGTACTGCATTTCGAGCTGACCCTCTTGCTGTGCTTGCACATACAGCTTCCATACATCGATTGGAGATAACCCACGCAAAAGCTCATCTTTTTTCTCATACATGTAATTGTAATAACGATCCTGTTCCTCTGGCTTTAAATCAAATACGGACGTAGCTACTGGTGTTTGTGTGCCACCCTGGGGGACATCTACGACATCCTCATTAACGGTACCGTTGCTGTTCAGTTTGAAAAGATAGACCTCTTTGCCTTGGACATAGCTTATGGTATACCAATGAAGCTTTTTATCCTTCCATCCAACAAACATCTCCAAGCCCACGTCTCTTTTTAGCAGAGCCTCCGTCTCGATCATTGTCCAGTCTTTTCGCTGATATCCTTCTTTTGCGAGAATCGAATAGCCCCAGTACTCTTCTGTGCCATCGTCCCCGCTTCCGCCATAATTGTCTACAACTGTGTAAGGGAACGAAATCTTGGCTTTGATTTGGTCTTGTGTCATCCCAACACGCAAGACATCGATGATCTCATCTACCGTTCCCATAATCACCTGATCATCAGAAGCTGGGTGAGCCTTTGGATCGGGCTTTTGATGGGTACCTGGCTCAGCAGACGTTCCGTTCGGCGTATGTGTACTCGTGCTTTCCTTTTGCAGTAAATAAGGGGCAAACCCAATGACAAGCACAACCGCAACAAGTGCTGCGCTTACAGGGTAGATGAAACGAAACCTTTTCTTGCCTTTCTTCTCGATATTCATACGAATCCGCTCCTCCAAGCTAGTCGTATTGTCCATTCCGCGCAACAGTGTCCGGTCAGCCGTTTCCTTGAATTCCTCCAGCAATTTATCCAGGTTCATTCGATCCCCTCCTTTTCCAGGAGCGCTTTAAGTTTCTGGCGTGCACGGTGCATTTTCGTATAAATCGCTCCTGCGGACGTGTCCATAATCACCGCAATCTCCTCGACGGACAACTCTTCGTAGTAGTGAAGAACAATCAACTGACGATAGCTATGCGGCAGCTTCATGACAAGATGAGCAAAACGGGCGCGAAGGTCATTTTGCAAAACGGTCGACTCTGCTCCCTCGACTACCTCTATGTCCACTTCCGGTTTGAAAAACAGGTGACGGAACGACCACGAGCGTAGGTGTTTTTTCGCTTCGTTGACGGCGATTCGGTACACCCATGTTTGCATCGAGCTCTCTTGGCGGAATTTCCCCAAATTTTTGTAAGCTAACAGGAACACTTCCTGTGTGATATCCTCTGCAAGGCTGCGGTCCTTGACCATCAAATACACGAGTCGCAACACCTTTTTCAGATAGTGCCGGATCAATTCATCGAATAATGCCTCTTTTGTTTTGGTTAAGCCTTTCTCTGCAAGCTCCAGCTTCCTCACTCCCTTCCCACTCCATTAGATTCAGCTGGCTCCTCTATCTTACAGTTTTTTTGCAAAAAATAATGCGCAAGCCTCGTCGCTTGATCAGCACGAGACTTGCGCATGGTATGAACCTAGATGGCGTCTGCGAGAATTTCCGCGACGTCGCGTGTTTTGACGTGATCTTCCTGCTCTTTGGTCTTGATTCCATCGTTCATCATCGTCAGGCAGTATGGGCATGCACTGGCGATTTCCGTCGGCTTGACCTCCAGAGCTTGCTCCGTACGTGTAACGTTTACACGAGAGCCCTCATGTTCCTCCATCCACATCAAGCCGCCGCCCGCTCCACAGCACATACTGTCGCAGCCGCTGCGCTTCATCTCGACCACCTCTACGCCAGGAATGGCTTCGAGAATTACACGGGGCTTGTCGTAAATTTCGTTGTAGCGGCCCAAGTAGCAGGAATCGTGGTAGGTGATGCGTTCCTTGACTTCCTTGGTTGGCTTCAATTTGCCTTCCTTCACCCACTCCGCCAACAGCTCGGAGTGGTGGTACACCTCTGCATTCAATCCAAACTCCGGATATTCGTTCTTAAACGTATTGAACGCATGCGGGTCGCAGGTGACGATTTTTTTCACTTCATACGCTTCAAACAAGGCAATATTTTCTTGGGCGAGCTGCTGGAACAAGAACTCGTTACCAATGCGGCGGGCCGTATCGCCAGAGTTCTTTTCCTCGTTGCCCAAAATGGCGAACTTCACACCCGCTTCGTGCATGAGCTTCACAAATGCCTGCGAGATTTTTTGGCTACGCAAGTCAAATGATCCCATCGAGCCTACCCAGAACAAGTACTCGAATTCTTCGACCTGCTTCACAGTTGGCACCTCGTACTCACCGTTCAGACCTTCAATCCATTTCGTCCGGTCTTTGCGGTTAATTCCCCACGGGTTGCCCTGACGCTCGATATTGTTCAAGGCGCGCTGCGCTTCTGCTGGCATGCTGCCTTCTGTCATGACCAAGTAGCGGCGCATATCGATGATTTTATCTACGTGCTCGTTCATCACCGGGCATTGGTCTTCACAGTTGCGACAGGTCGTACAAGCCCACAGCTCCTGCTCGGTAATGACATCGCCGATCAAGCTTTTCTCATAGACTGCAGTTGCTCCTTCCGCTGTCGCCGCTACTTCAGATGCTTGGATTGCAATCTGGTTGGCAGTCGTCTGCGAAAAGGCGAAGTTAGGCATCCATGGTGTACGCGATGTCACCGACGCACCTTTTTCGGTTAAATGGTCGCGCATTTTCGTAATCAAATCCATTGGGGAGAGCATTTTTCCCGTTCCAGAGGCCGGGCACATATTCGTGCAGCGACCACACTCCACACAAGCGTACAGGTCGATGAGCTGCGTTTGCGTAAAATCCTCGATCTTTCCGACACCAAATTCTTCCTGCGTCTCGTCCTCGAAGTTGATGCTGGTCAGCTTACCTGGCGGGTCCAGCTTCTTGAACCACACATTGACAGGAGCAAACAGCAAATGCGCGTGCTTGGACTGCGGCACATACACCGCGAAACCGAGCAGGATGATCAGATGCAGCCACCAGAAAACGTAAAAGCCTACCACTGCACCTGTTGTCCCTACTCCAATCGCAGAGAGTACGATCGCGAAAACAGATGAGATCGGAGCGAACGCCGATGGCTCATGTCCGAGCCAAATTTGTTCAAAAGCGAGCGAAAACAGCACAGTCGCCATCAGGGAGGAAATCAGCAAGAGGACGATCCCCGATTTGAAGCCGCGCTTCAGACGCTTGAGCTTTTCGATATAGCGGCGGTAAAAAGCGTAACCGACCGCAGCCAAAATGAGAAACGTGGTGATCTCCTGCATGACAGAGAAGTATTTGTGGGCGCTACCAAAAGGAAGCTCGTAGCCTTTCAAAAGCCCTTTGATAACCAGCTCGATGGCTCCGAATTGCAGGGTGATAAAGCCGTAAAACATCACAACGTGCATCACGCCGCTCTTTTTGTCCTTCAACAGCTTCTTGTGGAAAATGACGTTGTCCAGCATCAGATTGATGCGTGCCCCAAAGTCATTTTTCACATCCGGCTTTTTCCCCAGCTTGATAAACAAGTATCTGCTGTACACGACATGCCCGGCTAAATACAGCCCGTAAGCGAGAACCAGGAAAAAGGCGATCAAATTAATGAGTGCCAGCATGTTTTCTACTCCCCTCTATTGCGAGTTTGTCTTTGGACGTGGAAATCGTTTTTTCTATCTTATCAGAATCATGGAAATAAATGAATGAGTATTCAGTCAGTCCGTTTATTTTTTTCGAAAAATGCAACGATACTGAGCGACCGCTCATAATGAGTACAACTCGATCTTATCACACAAGTTGCGAATCATCCATCCTCTTCGAAGAGTTGGAAATATTCTTACGAAAAAAAGAAACAGCTACCTTCATACGGGTAGCTGTTGATCATGTTTATTTTCCTGAGGCTTCCTTCGTCTCGGCAGTAGGTTGGTCTTTCTTGGCCTTTTGCTCTGACCGTACATCTGCGAGTGATTTGACCTTGGTTGCTTTGATGCGCTTGTTACGCGGCAGATCAGTCGGCTCCAGATTGTCTACCTCGTCTTGCATGAGTGCTGCGATACCAACCGCTTTGCCTTTTGCAGCCATGCAGTATTCGCAGTTTTCCTCGTCGTGCTCGTGGTATTGCTTCGGCTCTGGATAGGACGTGATAACGCCTTCAAAATTGCGTAGCACAACTTTATCGGATGCTTGCGAGATGATGTAGTTCGGGCTGACAGGAATTTTGCCTCCGCCGTGTGGAGCGTCTACTACAAAAGTCGGAACTGCATAGCCGGAAGTATGGCCGCGCAGGTGCTCCATGATTTCGATCCCTTTGCTGACAGGCGCGCGGAAGTGTCCGATTCCCTCTGACAGGTCGCATTGATAGATGTAATACGGGCGAACGCGGATTTTGACCAGGTCCTGCACCAGCTTTTTCATCGTATTCGCACAATCGTTGATACCAGCCAAAATAACTGCTTGGTTGCCGAGCGGAACACCAGCGTTGGCTAGCATTTCGCAAGCTAGCTTCGCTTCCGGTGTAATTTCTTTCGGATGGTTAAAGTGTGTATTGAGCCAAACTGGATGGTATTTTTTCAGGATATTGCACAGGTTTTCGGTAATGCGCTGCGGGAATACAACGGGTGCACGCGTACCGATCCGAATAATTTCAACATGCGGGATGTCGCGCAGGCTGCTGATGATGTATTCCAATACACGGTCATTGATCAACAAACCGTCTCCACCGGAGAGCAGTACATCGCGGACTTCTGGTCTTGAGCGGATGTAATCGATACAGGCATCCAGCTGTTTCTTTGGTACGCCCATGCCGATCTGACCGGAAAAGCGACGGCGCGTACAGTAACGGCAATACATGGAGCATTGGTTCGTCACCAAGAAAAGCACGCGATCTGGATAACGATGCGTCAGACCAGGCACAGGAGAATCGGTATCCTCGTGGAGTGGGTCTTCCATGTCGTATTTGGTACGAACCATCTCAGAGGACAAAGGTACAGACTGCATGCGAACCGGATCGCTTGGATCGTCTGGATCCATCAGATGAGCATAGTACGGTGTGATATTGAGTGGAATGGTTTGCGTAGAAATACGTACGCCCTCTTCCTCTTCCGGTGTCAGGTTGATTACCTGCTTCAAATCATCGACCGTCTTGATGGTGTGCGTAAGCTGCCACATCCAGTCATTCCATTGCTCGTCCGTGACATCCTTCCAAAGTTCTATCGAACGCCAATCGCGTTTTGTCGCTACTGTCATGTGCATCCCGTCTCCCCTCGTCTTATGGTGAACCTCTTCGTTTCACTCAACCAACAAGAGATGCAAGTGCCATGCCAACAAATCAAAAGATTTAGAAAATAAGGAATAGAGCGTTTCGTGAGCGCTTCTTATCCATTTGATCCTTCGCGAGTCTGCCGAATTTTCGGCAATCAACAGGGAGGGATCACCCGCTGCGAGAGCTTGTATTGCAGTGTCTGTCTGGGGATGCCCAAGAGTTTGGCAGCACGAAGTACATTGCCGTCCGTTTGCTGCATCGCATCTTTGATCACCTTTTCCTCTACCTCACGCAAAATCTCGGGCAGCGTACAGCCTTCCTTTGATAAAAGTTGTGCCGAAATAGGTGCTTCATTTTTCTCAGACGGCGAGCGTTCCAGCAAATGAGCCGGAAGATGATCCAACAAAATGATGTCCGACTCCACCATATTCATGGCTGCTTCTATGACATGTTCCAGTTCACGTACGTTTCCGGGCCAATCATACGCAGCAAACAAACTAGCCACTTCACCGCTGATTCCACGCACATTCATACCGAAGATCCGGTTGAACTTTTGCAAGAAATGATCGATCAGCATATCCACATCTTCTCTGCGCTCGCGCAATGGCGGCAGTTCAAAAGAGACGACGTTGATCCGGTAATACAGGTCGGTTCGCATGATTCCTCTCTCCACGAGTGACTGTGGTGCTTCGTTGACTGCGGCGATTACTCGCACATCCACTTTGGTCGACTGGCTTCCGCCGATCCGTCTGATCTGACCGTCCTGGAGGACTCGCAGCAGCTTTGCTTGCAAATCGAGCGGCATGCTGTTCAGTTCATCCAGAAATAGAGTACCACCGTCCGCCAGCTCGAATAACCCTGGCCGATCATCGGCTCCTGTGAAGCTTCCTTTTGTCGTGCCAAACAGCAAGCTTTCGAGCAGCGCGGCCGGCAGTGCGGCACAGTTTTGCGCGATGAATGGCTTACTGCTGCGGACAGACGCGTGGTGAATAGATTGGACAAACAGTTCTTTTCCCGTCCCGGTTTCGCCGTATATCAACACGGGAGAAGTTGTCCGCGCAGCTTTTCGAGCGCGTTCTTTGAGACGTTTCATTTTTTCACTCATCGTCAAAATGTCTTCGAAATGGAAAGTCGTTTCATCCACCGAGCGTTTTGTCCGTTTCGGCTTGCTAATCTGGGCCTGAAGATCAACCAAACGCTCCGACAGTTCTTTTAGCTTGCCGATATCCTTCGCCACCTCGACTGCCCCGACTAACCTTTTGCCTACTCTCACTGGAAGTGTCGTGTTGATTGTCTCCACGCGCATTCCCTTCCAGTTTTTATATGTCTGTGTCTGGTTGTAGATTGATTCGCCACTATCGATGACACGAAGCAGGGTACTCGACTGTCGATCAAGCGAAGGAAAAACCTCCAACAATGGCTTCCCCAACACCTCTTCTGAGGTTAGGCCATCGAGCTTGGCTGCGACGTGATTGTAGAAAATCGTAATGCCATTAGCGTCCACAACGTGAATTCCTTCATCGATAGCGCCCAAGATCGCCTGCAACATTTCTACCGTATCTGACAACGGCATCCTGGCTTTCACTCCTTCCTTCCATCCATGCTGCCAAAAAATCATCACTTCGCCGAATATTCGGCACTTTTACAAGGTTATCGATTACGCCCTACCTGAATGGCAAGCATTGCGGTATACAATAAATGTCCCAATATCCAGATGAAAAACGCTGTCAAACTCATCGCGGATTGACTCAACAGGCTAAATGGGAAAAACGCGACAGAAAAACCGAGCATCCAGTACAGCAAGTATCGTACCGATCGGGCTTTTCGTTCCCGCGGGTAAAAGTGCATGAGAAAAAAGGCGACGATCACACTAATCAGCAGATGAATCAATAGTTCTACAATAGAGGGCAGGTTTTCCATACCCGGCACATAGCTGACATCAATTAAAACGGGAAAGGTATTGGTATCAAACAAACCATCTCCGAGCGCCAAAAAAGCAGCAAGACCCAGACCGGCTATTAGTCCATTTGTGAGTACAAACATGCTGTATCCCCCTTTCACTTCAGCCGCAAGTAATCCTATTGTACGTGCAAAAAACCGCCCTTGCAAAGGGCGGCTTATTTTCCTAGCTCTATTTTCAGCTCATGCTCACCAGCATACTGCTCATTCATCCATAGCTGGTACGCAATTTCTACCTGTACAGGAACCTCTGCTTCGTAGCGGATTCGCAGTTTGTTCGTATGCGTCTCCATTGCAAACGGACCATAGGGACTTTGATAGGTAGAATGGGTGCTGGCTCCTTTTTCGAATTGCTGTCTGGTTGAAACTCCGCCCTGACGAACCAGCGTAATGGACGTATCTGTTAGCTTCAGTGTCGTGCTTACTTCGCCTACGCCTTCCATCTGCTCTTTGTAGGTCAAGTACCACGCGGTTGCTTTTTGTACGCGCTTGCCTTCATAACTGTGGGTCGTTTCTTCCCAGTTGCCTTCGACATGATGTCGTGCCGTCAATTTCACTTGTATGTCTTGCATGCTGCTTCCACACTCCACTTTCTTTCGCTTCCCATTTATCCCTACATTCTACCCTTCATCGCTCTGGTGTGGCAACCGCCGCCTCCGCTTTGGCATCAGCCAGCAGGTATTTCATGGTAGCAGCAATCCCGATCGCCGCAAGCAACAGCAGACCTGCCAACACCAAGTACCCGACTCCTGCCCCCGTGTAATCGATCATAGCCGTAAACAAACCAATAAGGACCAAACGCATCATCATTCCGATTGAGTTGAAAAAGCTCATCACCCGCCCCATCTGATGCTTCGGCACAACTGTCATATAGAGCGATTGCCGAATCAAGCGCACGGAAGCGTTACTCCACCCGTAAAACGTGTACGCCGCAATTAACGCCCAGCCATACGGCAAAGCAACCATGACAACAATGGCAATCGCGAACAACAACGTATTGACGATCATGGCTGCCAGCTGCCCCATCTTGCGAACGACGATCGCAACGAGTAAACCTGCCGCCACGGCCCCCAGTGCATACGTGACTTCACCTAGCGAATAAACCGAGACACCCTCCTGCAGCGTTTGGCTTATGTAAACAGGCTTCAATAAGTTCGTCGCCATAACAGCAATGAAGGGCATGAGTGCCGATATGCCAAACAGCAGGAATCCCTTCTTTTGCCGAATGTACCGCCAGCTTTCCATCAGCTGCCCCGTCCAAGCGACACCCTGGCTTTGCTTCGCTTCTTTTTCCAGCGTGAAGGTATACGTCATGGTAGACAGCAAGGTAAAGGCGAACAAGTAGGTAATCGCATTGAAAATAATCACCACATGCAGCCCGTAGGAGCTAAGCAAAATCCCTGCAAACGCGCCAGCAAGAACAGATGCAGTCTGTCCTTCGATCTCGAGCAGACTGTTGATGCTGTTGTAATGCTTGGGCTCAAACGTCTCCTGAACCAGTGCGGACTGCGTCGGGTAATGAATTTGGTACATAAAAGTCGTCGTCAAATAGATAACAATCAGCATCCACTCGGTGTACTCTCCGAAAAAGCCCCAGATCGCAAGCATGCCAAGCACACCAAATCCGATCAAGTTTTCTACCAGCAGCATTTTTTTGCGGGAATAACGATCGATGAGCGTCCCGATATACGGCCCGATGAAAAACATCAGTACCGCAGAAGTAAACATGGTGGAGCCCAAAAGTTGAGCAGAGCCTGTCGTTTCCACGAGGTACCAAGCAATCCCGATCATCGTCATGCCTTGCCCAAAGCCAGAGAACAGATTGGAAAAGAACAGCTTTCGAAATGGTGCGTAGGCAAATACTTCTCTCATGCAGACAACTCCTTTGTAAGAAAACCTCCGTCGACTATTAAATCATCTCACTATTATGATTGTACTGACAATTTTATACTTTGTAAACTAAAATGTTTATTAATTGAATTGAACGTCTACCACCAATAAGAAAAGCCCCTGGTTCTTTTACAAAAACCGGGGGCTTAATTACGCGGATATCTTATTTCACAAAGCTCAAGAGCAGCTCGCGAACGATTTTGGATGCCGCGATTTGCGTCATTTCACTGTGGTCATACACAGGAGCAACCTCCACCAGGTCGCAACCGATGACATTCGCACCGTTGTTTGCCATGAAGTGAATGGTATCGAGCAACTCACGAGAAGTGATGCCGCCTGCTTCTGTTGTGCCTGTTCCCGGAGCGTGCGCAGGGTCCAATACATCGATGTCAATCGACAGGTAGATTGGACGGTTGCCGATAGTAGGCAGCACTTGCTTCACTGGCTCCAGTACATCGTATTTGTACAGATGCATGTTTTCTTTTGCCCACTCGAACTCATCTTTCATACCGCTACGGATACCGAAAGAGTAAACATTTTTGCCGCCGATCAGGTTGCATACCTTTTTGATCGGGGTGGAGTGGGAGTATTCGTATCCCTCGTAGTTGTCGCGCAGGTCTGTATGCGCGTCAAAGTGGAATACGACCATATCCTTGTACTTTTCATAAACCGCTTGGAATACTGGCCAGGAAACCAAGTGTTCTCCGCCCAGACCCAATGGGAACTTGCCATCTGCCAATACTTTTGCCACGAATGTACGGATCGCATCCAGGCTACCTTCCACGTTTCCGAAAGGAAGGGGAATATCGCCAGCATCAAAGTATTTGATGTCTTCCAACAGCCTGTCCAAGTACGGGCTGTACTCTTCCAGACCGATAGAAACCTCACGAATACGGGCAGGACCAAAACGAGAGCCTGGACGGAAGCTCACTGTCCAGTCCATCGGCATACCGTAAATAACGGCTTGGCTTTCCTCGTAATTCCCGTGACTACGGATAAAAACATTTCCAGAGTATGCTTCGTCAAAACGCATAGGTGTTGTTCTCCCCCGATTAGTCGCGGGTCAGCTCAGCCACAAAGTTAGGCAGTTTGAAAGCAGCGTGGTGAACTTCCGCATTGTAGTATTTGGTGCCCAAATCTTTGATTTTCGCTGGATCTACTTCCAACGGATCGTGTTGCTTGGATGCGATGGTGAAGCTCCACAGTCCGGATGGATAAGTAGGGATGCTGCAAGTGTAGAGACGAGTAACCGGGAAGATCGATTTCAGGTCTTTGAACACGCGCTTGATCAGTTCACGGTTGAACCAAGGAGATTCCGTTTGAGCAACCATGATGCCGTCTGGTTTCAAAGCATCGTGAATGCCTTGGTAGAAACCTTTTTCGAACAGACCTACAGCTGGACCAACTGGCTCTGTAGAGTCAACCATGATCACATCGTACTCACCTTTGTGGTCATGAATATGTTTAATACCATCGATGACTTGTACATCTACACGCGGATTGCCTGTCAATGCACTCGCAATCTCAGGGAAATATTTTTTGCAAGACTCAATGACGCCACCGTCGATTTCAGCCAGAACTGCTTTTTCTACAGACGCGTGCTTTACGATTTCACGAATAGCACCGCCATCGCCGCCGCCTACAACCAGAACCTTTTTCGGGTTTGGATGCGTATTCAACGCGATATGAGAAATCATTTCATGGTAGACAAACTCATCGACATCGGTAGTCATAACCATGCCGTCGAGCACTAACATGCGACCAAACTGCTTCGTATTAATTACGTCGATTTGTTGAAACTCGGATTTCTCACTGTATAGGGTTTCTGTAATTTTCGTTGTTATCCCGTGATTTTCCGTCTGTTTTTCGGTGTACCACAATTCCATGTTCATGGCTATGTAACCTCCTTCAATTAACCGCATGAAAATACATATAACAAGAAAATTATAGTAGCTGTCTTCCAAATTGCAAGATATTTTTCTAGCAAGGAAAGTTTAACCAGCTTGCAAGCGACACATACTACTAGTAACGTAGTATGTCCTATTTTATTGATTCAACCGCAGAAAGGAGGAGAGGCACACATGGAAGTCATTCGCGAAGCCCCATTGCTGCGCTATTTGCGTTGGGCTAAGAGATTTGTAAAATTTACCATTCTCAGCCTATTATGTTTTTCTTTTGCCATCTTGCTACTCATTTTGTACTTACGCTCTCAACCACTCCCGGAAACGTTTGTGAAGCAAACCACGACGATTTACGCTTCCAATGGAGAGGTTTTGGATACGATGCACCGTGGCGAGAACCGGATTTCTGTGCCACTTGCAGAGATTTCACCCGCATTGCTTGATGCGACTATTGCGATCGAGGACCGTTCGTTCCGCGAACATTTCGGTTTTGATTGGAAACGATTAGCCATGGCCGCTTATGTCGATGTCATTAACATGGACAAGCGCCAGGGTGCCAGCACCATCACTCAACAATTGGCAAGAAATCTGTACCTCAGCTTGGACAAGACATGGGAGCGAAAAATCAAAGAAGCTTTGCTTTCGATTCAGCTTGAGCTGAATTACAGCAAGGATGAAATATTAGAAATGTACGTGAATCAGATTTATTATGGTCACTCAGCTTATGGGGTACAAGCTGCTGCCCAAACCTATTTCGGCAAGAACGCCAAAGATTTGACAGTTGCAGAGAGCGCCATGCTGGCTGGCATCCCAAAAGGTCCTACTTATTATTCACCATTTGTCGATTTAGAACGCGCCAAAGCCAGACAAAAGCTCATTTTGAATGCCATGGAGCGTGACAATCTACTGACATCGAAGGAAGTAGAGCAAGCCTACGTGGAACCAATCAAGCTGAAACAGCGAACAAACGAAAATGTAACCGAGCCAGCTCCTTATTTCCGCGATTACATCGCCAATTTGGTAAAAAACAAATATGGCATCGACGAAGAAAAATTTATTCATGGAGGCCTAAAAATCCATACGACCCTTGATCCAGTCGTACAAAAAAAGGCCGAGGATATTGTCGGCTCCGTCTTACCGAAGAACAATCCGAATTTGCAAGTAGCCCTCGTCGCCATGGACCCAACTACCGGCTATATTAAAGCGATGGTAGGTGGACGTGACTACAAGGTGAGTCAGTTCAATCGCGTGCTTGGCAAGCGGCAGCCCGGTTCCTCCTTCAAGCCAATCATGTATTTGTCAGCCTTGCAAAATGGCTATACACCGCTCACTTTGATGAAAAGCGAACCGACCGTTTTTACCTACGATAACAATAAGCAGTACATTCCCGGCAATTTTGGTGGAAAATATGCAAACGCACTGATCAACATGCGTGATGCAATCAAAACTTCCGACAACATTTATGCCGTCAAGACCATTGATTTTCTCGGGCCACAAAAAGTGGTGGATCAGGCAATGCAATTAGGTATCACCAGCTCGATGCAAGCAGTTCCCTCTCTGGCACTGGGAACTTCACCCATATCCCCCTTGGAGTTAAACGCAGCTTATGCAGCAATTGTCAACAAGGGACAAGCAGTGAAGCCCATTGCTATCACCTCCATCGAGGACAGCGAGGGCAACATTTTGGTCGAAGAAAAACCGGAGAAAACACAGGTAGCCGACCCTGTCGCGTCTGCTCTCTTAGTGAATATGATGCAAAGTGTATTTGAACAAGGCGGTACGGGATATCGCGTAGCTGGCGAAATGAACCGACCGGTAGCAGGGAAAACAGGATCTACGGATTATGACGCATGGCTGAGTGGGTTCACTCCGCAGCTAGTCTCTACCGTATGGGTAGGTTACGACAAAAATCAAAAGGTCGATGATGTAAAGGAAGGCTATCTGTCCAAAAAAATTTGGGCCCAGTTCATGGAAAGTGCGCTTAAAGGTCAACCCCCTGCACTCTTTGACATGCCAGCTGGTGTGGTTTCTGTCTATATCGATCCCGCTTCTGGAAAACTGGCGACCGAGCATTGTCCGAATCCACAGCTTTTTTATTTTGCCAGCGGAACAGAGCCTCAAGATTACTGCACGGATCACATCCCAACAAATGAGACACCGACACCTTTAAAGCCGCCAGATTCTGCGACCTTCTGGCAGCGCATGGGCAGTTGGTGGAAACCGAATAACTAAAGAAAAAAGGACGTTTCTCTTCATCGAGTACGTCCTTTTTAATATACCTATTAACCTTGCGTGCTCTGATTGTCCCCGCCGCCCACGACTCCATCTCCATCTGCAAAAACATGGTCGTTGACGATTGTAATCAGACCGGCATTATCAAGCTGTTCCAATACTTCAAACAAGCTTTCCCTTTTTCCAGCAGGGAGCTTACTCACAAAGTTGTTTATCTCGGTCGGAGTCACGTGTGTGTGGAAATGGACGCCACCGTGCTTCACAAAATGATCATGCGATTGTTCATTACCACGGAGATCTTCTCCCAATGGGTACCGCCCCTTCCGTCAAACAGTTTGGTTCAATCCCCATTAGTGTTCCGCGATATCCCAAAAACTATGATCAATAAAAGAAATTATATACACAAACAGGGAAAGAGTGACGGCTCTCTCCCTGTTTGTTGACCTAGTGTACATGTTACACAGATATGGAAATAAGTTTACCTGACTTCAATTGTGTGAACAATTGATTTCACGATTTGTTCACAGACCGTTCACGATTTCCAACTTTAGGACAAACTTTGCTTTAATTCCTCGGTGGAGTTCTCAAACATGTCCGCGTTATTATCAATCAAAAGCTTTTTCAGAGCGGCTTTTTCCTTCTCGGATAGATCGGACAGCATAATACGTCTCTTCATGGAGTAATCCATGCGATTCACGTGATCTGCCAAAATTTTGTAGCCCCGACGCGCTTCCCTATCGATTTCCATATAGCACGCGGTTGCCCCTGCATAATAAGGACCAGCTTCATTGCGATCGACGGTTACCCAAACGAGCCAATAAGGCTTTCCATTTGGTACTTCTTCTTTATTCATCGTCCATTTGATGCCCTTTTCTACAGAACTTTTGGCATGCAAGGCACCCATGTCAATGTACGCTTCGTCCCCATCGATAATGACCGAAGACACAGCATTCAGGTCAAGTACACCTTGACCAAAACCTCCGTGTACATCGGTTTTTCCACTCATGATGGTAAAACCACCTTTTTTATTATCAAAAATATCCATTTGAACAACCTCCAGACAATCATTCTCCTTCCTTTTATTCTACTCGAAAAACGTGCGATGACGCAATTTGCCTATGTGCCCAGTTATTTATCCATGGGATTTTGGGTGTTTCGTTTTTTGTTTACGAGCTGGATGATTTTTTCGATGCCCGACATGATCAGGATCGTAACGACTGCTGTATGGACAGCCATAGCTACCTTCATGACTAACAGTTCACCTAGCATCGTGTCAGAGGGAAAAATAAACAGGTAGTACACAAAGCTGATAAAAAGAACACTTAGAAAGATCAGCCAGCCTCGAAAGCCTAACGTGAAGCGAATGAATGCGGCGATGAGCAAACCGATCAAAGGCCCCGCAAACATCAATGAGAATACGAAAGGACCGAGTACGAACCAGACAATCCAATTATCATCCATTGTCTTACTCCCCTTGCTTTAGGTGACTACTCAATCATTGAAAGCCATTGATTCTTCTACCTCTGCCAGTCCACGCTCATCGAGCACGTAATGTCTACCTGTTTCTTTGTAACGCTCCGAATCATCTGACGAGAAACGTTTGATCAGAAAGCGCGCTGGCTCCTCTCCCTCTACAGCTACAGGCGGCTGGAATTCCAGGTCTTCACCATCTCGAACATGGATGACAACGATGCGATCGTGATATTCAATAGACAGATCTTCCCGTACTTCTTTTTTATTGGCGTCGAGCGTAAAGGTCTGGCCGGATTTTTGTATCGTCACTTCAGGAAAGCTTTTGTCAGCTTGTGCAATGATGTAATACAGATAGTCAGCATTTTGATCCGGAGCATTGCGCAATCCTGGTTGTAATTCCTCATCTCCCTGTAGCAATCGCGTTACTTGGTCGATGACTTCTGGTATGGTCGGAAGCTTGGCGTGTTCGCCTTTCACGTAGTAACGTTTTTTCATATCCTTCTGGGCGTAATTGGCACTCATATACGGAACGGTACCGTCTCCAACGCCAGGATCGAGAATCGGGGACCATTCGTTATAAAAAGAATCATAAAAGTAACCGAGCAGTGTTACTTGACCTGTACCGACAATGGAATACTGTGGAACATTGATCGTTTTGTTATCCCACTTTTCATGCATCTTGCCGCCATGTCTGACAAGCGGCGCATAGTCGAGGCGAATATTTTTGTCCTTTAAAAACTCGTCGTAGGTGTAGTACTGAATGTTACTCTTTTTCAGGAAGCCAACCGTTTCAAAGTATTTTTTGGAGGGTAACAGCTCGTAAACGGCAGGCGCATAAGAGGAAATCACTTTCCCTGTCTCCTCATCCAGCCAAGGGATCGAAAAATTGTATCCGTGCTTAAGAGCCTGATATGCCCGTGGAGAGCCAAGGAAAGGTGTACCCATATACACGACACGATTCACTTTGCGCTGGTAGGACACGTTGGATAGAAGTGTTTCTTTTACCAAGAGCCCACCCATGCTATGTGCCACCAAATGCACCTGATTTGCCCCACTAGCCTTCAGTGCAGCATCGATTTCTTCTTTTAGAAGGTTGGCATTTTTGGTGCTGCTGTATCGCCAGTCGTACGGCAGTGCAAATAAGGTGCGATGCTTTTTGTATCCCGCTTTCTCCAGTTCCTTTACCATGCTGTAATACTGTTCGGTAAGTTCTTTTAAAAACGGCGCATAGGAAAGATATTCGATGGCGTAAAAATCATCTTTTTCCGGGTGGATCGTCGCATCACGGACGACTGGCTGTACATCTACACTGTTTGGCTTGATCGGCTCCAATGAAAGCAGCCTGCGGTGTTTGGGATCATTAATACCAATGAGACTATCGCCAAGTGCCAACCATATTTCCGATCTCTTTCCATTCTGCTCCACTTCGAGTCGCGATCCACCTACTCCCGGGATTAAGATAACTGGGATCGTTCTGTCTCCTATATAAAGACTGTACGAGTTAGCGGTAAATCCCGAGCGTTTGCTGGCCATGACCTTGACTTTATAAGTTCCAGGATAGGCATTGAAGATCATATGTTCATCCGAATTCTTCGCTTTCTCGGATCTAGCGACAACTTTTCCAGCCTCGTCGAGCAGAAATACGTCCATATCCATTCCAGTAGGGATATCCTTGAGGGAGACCTCTACAGTAGAGGAGAGCTTAACGGATAAGCTGTAAAAATCCACATCTGTCTGTGAATGAAGATTCCCTACGATATTTCGGTTATACGCATCCAGCTCGTAGGCCTCTTCCATTGTGTCATTCGGCTCGTACCCATCCGCCTTGCCCCCTCCTTGATCCGCGAAAAAATCAGCTCGTAAGCGGTAATAGTCATCTTTCGAAAAGGAGCCCTGCTTTCCAACGACCTTGATGTAGTACCATTTGTCTTTTTCCAGTGCCAGTTCCTTGATAAGCTCAGGCTCATTTCCATGTTGCTCTGAACGGGCAAGCTCCCGCTCCTCCTCATCATACACATACAAATCGTAGTCTTCGTTTGCCCGAATATCTGTGAGGGATATTTTCATCTGTCCATTTGTTGTTCCTCTGATTTTCCAAAAATCCACATCATTTTTGCTGCTAATCTTTCCATGGCTGTCCTTTCCATCAAAGAGCCAGTCCGATCTGCTGCCCAAGGTGTCATTCGGTTCTACCTCAAAGCGAGCTTCTCTACTGCGCAGTTCCACTTCTCCAGGCTTCTTCTCGCCTGAAAAATGCGCATAAAATTCCTCTGCCAGCCGCGAAAGCTCTTCATCGGTGGCATCCTGCTCTGGCGGAGCTTCGTTTGGGTCTTCGATCTCTAGTTCAACCAACTCTAACGGTTCTCCCTGATCGGCAGCCATTTCATTCCAAGGTGCCTTTTTGATTTTTATTTTATCTACGGTCGGCTCTATGTGTTCAGGCAACGACAGCTCCCAGCTACGTAACGGCTCTTCTGAATCATCTATGAACATCGTTATCTGGAGAGGGCTATCATCCAAAGGCATTACAGCGAGGGAAATCTGAGACTCCTCGTGAAAAGAACGGGTTTTGCTGTCGATGTCCTGATTGACAGACAGCTCGATTTTATCCGGAGTACCCGATAATTGTGCCTGAAAACGCACCTCTCCCTCGTCGATCCATGCCCACGCCTCCTCTACGAATATCTCCCGTTCATTTGCCCAGCCCTGTTCCACTGTATTTCCCAAGCATAAAGCGAATAGGAGAAGTGCACATAGCAAGCGCCGCGTGATTAATCCCACAAAAATCCCCCTCATCCTTTTTCTAGCTTTACAGTAGAAAAAGACAGAGAGGGGGTGCAAATATTTTTACTGTGTCGTATGGTTGCGGATTCCTTGTCGTTCCCATGCATTTGCAATGATACGGAAAGGTAGTTGATAATCTTTTAGCTCATGCCCTTGCCCAGAAGCTTTATTTTGATAGGAGAAGCCCTTGTTCACGTCAAAACGAAAGGAAACAGAGTAATAGACAGCGTAGCTCGCATCCTTTTGGAAGCCATACTGTTTATCCCCCATCAAAGGCGCATCTACTCCCACTTCACGAGTTCCTAGCTTGGAAGCGGAATAAGAAGGTCCTCTCCAGAGCTGGGGAGTCGCTTGTTGCAAGGCTAACAACGACTGTAACGACGTTTGGCGTAAGCCAGTTTCTGAAATCCACGCCCGAGCAGATGTCACGACAGGAAACTGGTTGCTCACGGGATGGCGGTGTCGATCCTGCAGCTCCACTTGTGTCAAGATTCGCTCCCCCGCATAGTAATCGTTTGGCTGGCTGTTTGGATACCGGTCCCTGGCATGATACGCTGCCCATTCGGCTGTATGGCGAATCGAGCCTGTTGCATTCGGCTCAAATACTTCAAAGGAACGCTCTCCCCCTTTTACCGTTATGGTATAGCGTCCTGTCATTGTTTTGGATATGTTCTGTGGTTCACAAACCTCTTCATCTTCGTCGTTCATCGCGCAGCTCTCGTAGGACAATTCAAAATCGACCTGATAATCCATTACGATGACAAAGCCGTTGATTTCTGCTTTGTACTTTTGCGATTGGAGTACTTGGCGCCAAGTCGTCTGCGTGGGGACAGTGGTTCCTGTATACACGACCTCTGTACCTGTAGATGCACTGCTTACCTGCCATTGCATCGGCGCACCGGGGCCTGTCAGCTTCAGATCAAGCTGCGATGGTGTATACACCGCCATGCTCTTTGCATCTGAAATCCACCCGGGATTCGCAGTGACGGTTACGTTTTTGATATTGTCCCCGCTGACTGAACTCTCCAATTGTGCTTTAAATTGTGTAATTTTCTGATTGATCTCCTGCTCTGTTTTTTGGAAGCCTTCATTTATTTTCGTCTGATCAATGACCACGCGAATCGTAGCAGGCTCACGTTCCCACACGCCATCTGCATGTAGCGGCAGTTTTTGTAGCTGTCGACCATCACTGTCATAAATCTCTAATCCAATTTCACCGCCATCAAAATCGTCTCCACCACCAGGCGGCTCGAGAACTCCCCCACCAACTATCTTCACGGGCCAAACCGCACGATTGTCCGTCCAGATCGTCTCATTTTCCGGCATGGATTTCGCAGGGTTGATATGGGCGATGAAATCCTCCGATTTTTGCGGATACTTCGTCGGAACCGTGATCTTACGAACCTCACCCGGCTTGAATTCCTTCACATCCAAGCTGGTTTCCTTCTCTGAGCTAGCCCACCGAACAGCCAATTTCGTATCATGCGTTAATTTCCCGGCATTCTTCACGTTGAATGTAATTGTCGCATCGGTTCCTGCGGCTTGAGGGCTCTTCGGATCAATTTGAAAGCTCGATTTCACAATAAGCAAATTCTCTCCATCCGGCTTTGGAGTGCCTTTGCCAATTTGCACAAAAAAATGACCGTCGCAGCCATCACTCTGGGTTGAGTAAAATTGCACCTTGTACAGACCTTCTAGAAGAAGATCGTTCCCATCTTCCGGAAAATACACCCAATGTCCATTTGTGGAGGTGTTTGATCCATCCAGTTCTTTTCCATTCCGCTTTCTTTCCCAGTTTCCTGTGGCCGGATCGAACCACCTCATCGAAAAGTGACTATCCTCGGACAAAAACATGTGAAAACGATACCCGTCTGGAATTTCATCTGCTGCTAATTCAATTGTTTCTCCACGTTTAATTTCTTTGCTCCACTTTTGGTTTTTCAGATTAATTTCTACAGACACCAAAATATCCTGGCATTTTTGGTCAGATTCAATGGTGAATCGTACCTCACCCGTGCAGCCCGTCTCGGACTCGAACAGCAGTACAATTTCATCACCAACATCCACAGTGACTGGCAACATCAGCCTGAATTGATCTCCCGCTGCAAGCTTGTCGGTTAACGCTGTTTTTCCTTCGGGGGTCTTCAAATACCAGGTACCAGATACCTTCGAGGAAAACCATAGATTGGTATCGTAGTGGTTTCCGAGATCAGTAAAGTATTTGAAATATACCGGGTCTGTCAGTGTATATCCTGAACTGGGTGATCCATTCATCAGTTCGCCTTCTGGAGAAAATGGTAGCGGCGGCTCGCTATGTACCAGGAATTTAACCTTTTTTTGGTCCGCTATTGTACAAGAGGCATCTTTTACTACGATCGTGACTTCCCAATTGCAGTCAGGCCGATCCTTCCACTGTGTCCCATCGAAGTTAAGCTTAAGTTTGTACGTTTTTCCTCGCTCAAACTGAACATCATACGGGTCATGAATATTCCCGTACGGAAGTTTTAAGCTGGGGGAATGATAGGATCGCCATCTGCCATTGTCACTTTCCTCGACTGGTAAGGTATAGATTTTTCCGTTTGGAAGTGTTACATCCCACTTGAGCGATGCTTCCTCGCTATCTCCGTATTTGGTTGTGTATTTGGCTCGGAACGTTAGCGTGTCAAACGGCATAATCTCAATCGTTTCACCGTTTCTCACTGCTGATGCAGACAGTGTAACGATGGGGCATGAGCCTTCGCCGTCTGGCGACTTGACTCTCAAATATTTCTCCCAGCATTCGGTTCCATCATCACTGACGTAGATGACTTTTACCCGTCCAGAGCTACCGATGCTTCCTGTCCCGACTTTCCTGTTGCCATTCGCCCCAGGCTTCATATCATAACCATTCATGGTGAACTTCCCCGATTTATTGGCATAGAGAGTGATTTCGGCATTTTTTTCGACAGCAATATCTGAGCCGCCGCTTGCAACAGCATTGTGGTCTTTAATATCCTTATCGCCAACGACTTGAATGTTCAGTTTGGTTTTTGTTGATCCGATCGAACAGGCTGGACCTGGATCAGGCTTTTCAGGATCGGGTTTTTCCGGTAGGGTTACATCACCTACTGTGAATTGTGCTGTGTAAGGTGTCGAAACGCTTATGCTGCTTGATCCTTGGCGACTTCTTTGATGCAGGTCAGTGATTGTCAGCGACACCTCATACACGCCTGGCTCGGAAGGCTTATATTCGGTATTTTTATGGGTCCACTTGTAGCCTGGGGGACTGCTTGTCTCGTTTACCGTGGGAACGGCGGTACTGGGATCGTTGAATTGTCGATTAGACAAGAGGCTTTTGTATCCACGTCCCGTTGTCTTGTTGATCACGTTTAAAGACCATACAAAAATGCCGCGGTCATAGTAAGAAAAGTCCGTGGCATTTGCATGAATCTCAACTGTTTCGTTGAGGTTGTATTTGGTTTTGTCGGTGGTTATGTTGCCGCTGGGTTGTGGGGTTGTTCGGAAGTGGCCTACTGAGATGTATCCGCCTTTGCCGTCTGGGACGAGGTTGTCTCCTTTGGTGTAGCCTGCGCCGCCTGAGGCGGAGGCTAGTTCTGCGAGGTTGTAGGCTTGGTAGGGTACGAAATTTGGTACTGAGTCACTGGAGACTTCCTTACTATAAACGTTAGTCGTTCCCCCAAGAATGTAGTTTGGATTTCCTCCAAACCGTTTTATCCAGTATGACGCTTCGTTTTCGTCAACAAAGTACCACCCTCTATCCGCCTTTCGGTTTACATCAGCAAAGCCCAATACTCTATTATTATCAGAAACTCTGTCTACTTCAATTTGAGAAACTGTTGCTCCGAGTTGTCCATTTATTCCTTCGATTAAAAGAAGATAAAAACTCCCTTTGGGTGCAAGCTCTTTATTTGAATCAACAGTAGCAACTTTAATGTTGTGATAATTGGGAGAACCATAGGTCGAGTTTGGATTAACAATAAATAAACCACATAAAAGGAAAAGAGAAAGCACAGAAAAAAATATTCTATGCTTAAGTAAGTGGATATGCATTTACTTCGTACCCTTCGTTTTATAGAATTTTCGGGAGTTATTAGTTTGTTCTAAAGAAGGTAGTTTGGTATACAAGTAGATACCTGCATCAGTTGAGTCATTGTTATTTATAACATTAAAAGAAAAAGATCTTGTGTTGTTTAATGGAATGTTAAAAGATTGATTGTTTGTGAAACCTTCCAATCCATTTTGCTTTGTAAAAAATTGTACTACTATCATAAAATCACTATCACCCTTAGGTACCTTCCCACTAATCTTCCCATTCACAACCTTCAAGCTCTTATGAAACTCATCCGCATACTTCGCCCCTTGCTCAAGCTGCCACTTATCCTTCCACAAATAACGCAAAATCTCCGCAGCTTCCCCTCGCGTCACAGGCAAATCTTCACGAAATTTAGGCTGACCACTAGGTGCTGGCTTCATCCATCCCCACGTGATTAGCGCCCCGGTATTGGTTAAATTCGGATTCTTTTCACCCCGAATTGGCTTCCATGCAGCATACACCAGCGCTGCCGTTTCTTCCTTCGTCAACAATCTATTTGGCTCTACCTTCACCCCCGCCAAAATCCCCGCCTTCTGCGCCTTCTCATAGCTCATCTTCGCCCAGTGCCCTGCTGGGAGCTGCGGTACGGGTGCTCCCTCCTTCAATCCGCGGATGGCTACTAAACTCGCGATAAACTGCCCCTGCGTGATTTGACTATTCGGATAAAAGTTCCCCTTGCTATCCAGCCATAAGTATTTCTTCTGTACACCAAAATCAATGGCTGCCTTTGCTGTATGTGAAGCGTAGTCCTTCGCTTGCGCAGCAGCTTTTACCGTATGACTGTCAGCAACTCCAATAAACCCTGCCATTGCTAGTACAGATGCTAGTAGGTATGACATCATTGCACGTTTGTTCATGGAATGACCCCCTCTTTATCGGATATTTTACCTATATTATCCATTTTTAGAAAGAGTCTGATTTAGGCTCCTTTGCAAAAAGCTTCGCAACGTATTCTCGGGTACGGCTCCTTCCAGCTTTTCGACCACCTTCCCTTTTTCGACGACAAAAACAGTGGGGGTTGCCTCTGCACCGAGTCGCGACGCTTCATCTAGCTCTTTCTGCTTATGGATATCCAGTCGTTGAATCATTTCCGGTGGATACGCCTTCACAACTCTCTCGAATGTCGGGCCGAACTCCGTACAATATCCGCAGCTATCACTATAGACGTACACCACTCTTACTTCATGGGCACTGGCTGTACCCCACACACTGATCCCGACGGCAAGCATAACAACACCGAGCGCGATCCACAGCCACCATTGCTTGCTTCTACTCACGTCCATCTCCCTTTCGCTCATCAAAATGTTTCATCCCTATACACTTGTCAAAGAACGATGCCCGTATTATGCAGCTCCGACCTGAGACAAAAAAAGCCAGCCCCATTGGACTGGCTGACATGTATAAAAAAAAGACGTACCACAACTCTTGCAAGTTCGTACGCCGTGCTTGTCCTCGTATGATGTTCCCTATTGCATATGTGCAGTGCCGCCGTCTTCCTTCATCAGCACACGCAGTTCTTCAACAAACGCCTGCCCTTTTTGAATCTCTTCTTCGGTGTAGCGTTGCTTGCTCTTAAACGTAAAGATTTTGCCCTTCATTTCCTCATAAGGCAGGTGGTTGAAATACAGAATCGTAGAAACCAGCTCGAGAAAACGGGAATTCTCCTCGTTCATACGCAAAATCGCACGTTCTCCACTACCGAAATCAACCTCATGAAACTTGAGAAAATCACGACCGGTTTCGTTCAAAGAGTAACGATACATATGAATGGCACCTTTACTCTCCATTTGCTCATCCAGAAGCCCCATGTTGCACAGCTCATCTACTCTGAGCGTCAGTTCCTCCGAATATGGACCGTACATGTGAAACTCGTAGCGCTCATCGAAATCCATCTCCAGATGTTTTCCTATGTACACCATCTTTTGCAATTTTTTTCGCCCGCTCACTTCGCCGACTATCTCAATCAGGCGTATGATCTTGGCGTGACGATTAAGCATCCTCCATCACTCCCAGACGTTCTCGAATCTTACGGGAGAGATCCCCCGGCAAAGCCATGACTTTATCCAACGGAAAGTACAGCTTGTAATCAAAGCGCCGCTTTCCACTAATGGCCTGTACAATTTCTGACTTCTGTGACAGCTCGACCAGTTCGCCTGAAGGCATTTGGAGCATAATCGGAATGCGCTCCTCTTCTTCTCCGGCACGGTAAAAATCATACGGAAGATCGGAGGTCGTGTCTACCTCCAAATAATACATCGGGTCAATTCCGGCAGATTGAAATAGTTCTTTCAGCTCAGACAGCAAGCGGAAATCCCTCGGATTATATTCGACGTATTTAAAGAGATTCCTGTCCAAAAAACGGGCGCACAAATCTTTCAACACGGGGTCATGCTCTCTGCGCCAGAGCTGCATATAGAAAAGAATAATGGACTCATCAAGCGCCAAATAGTCAGCGAGCTCTACCTTTTCCTGCAAGAAAGGCAGCAGCATGACAGGCTCCTGCATGAACGGATAGCCTTGGGAGAACAAGAGCTTTGCCCGTTGAAAAATTTTGCACAAGATGACTTCGGCACTTCGTGTCACGGGATGGAAATAGACCTGCCAGTACATTTGATAGCGAGACATGATGTAGTCTTCGACAGCATGCATCCCACTGAATTTAAAGACAATGCCATCCTCCTGCGGCCGCATGACACGCAAGATTCGTTCAATCTCGAAATTGCCATAATTGACGCCCGTATAGTAGGCATCACGCAGCAAGTAATCCATCCGATCGGCATCGAGCTGGCTGGAAATAAGGCTTACGATCAGTTTATTGTCATATGTCTTATTAATCACTTCTGCCAATTTCTTCGGGAAGCTATCATCAAACCGACGAAGAATTCGGTTGATTTGCGTATCTCCAAGCAAAATGGCGCGCGTCCAATCCTCGTGGTGATACTTGAACACCTTTTCAAACGAATGAGAAAACGGACCGTGGCCCACATCGTGGAGCAAAGCCGCACATAGGCACAGCAGCTTTTCCTCATACGTCAACTGAATTCGGCCTTCGAACGTCTCCAAAATTCTGCGCATCAGTTCATATACACCAAGCGAGTGGTTAAAGCGGCTATGCTCTCCACCATGAAAGGTAAAAAAACTGGTGCCCAGTTGCCTGACTCGGCGCAAACGCTGGAATTCTGCCGAGTTGATCAAATCCCAGATGAATTTGTCACGCACGTGGACGTAGCGGTGGACAGGGTCTTTGAATACCTTTTCTTCATGAAGAAGCTGTGGCTGTTGCATCCTGGACACTCCCTTCCTGTACTGCGTTCTCTCTATTACTGACAGTGAATGATGATTCTATCATATCATACGTCTGCTACCGTTTCTTGCTCAATCAAACTCTTACAAAAATCTGAAGAATGCCATTTCCATCTAGACCGAGTAAAAGGCATGTAGGATCATATAGAAAAAAATGGTTTGGATGAGAGGTTTTCACAAATGTTGAACAATACATTTCGATACATAACGAAAAACCCACTTTTACTCCTTTTATTGATGATTATGCTCTTTCTGCCCTTACTCGCCTCCTGGGGGCAGTTTCTCTCCTCAGGTTTTTTGCGGGAAACGGTTTCCGTCTCTCTCCTATTCTGGCCGAAAACCGATTGGAAGGTCGCTATCCCGCTTCCTGGCTGGCTCATTTTTGGTGTTATCTCGCTGATTTACGCTTGCGGAATCTTATGGCTTGTACAAAAGAAAAAATTGGGCCAAGCATTTCTGTTCATCCTTGTCGGTCTCTTATTGGCAAAAGCGGCCGGAGCTGCCTTTCAGGTGATTAGCGGATGGTCTACCTCACAGCCAATCGGTACACAGTCACTTGCTGGCAAAGCAAATCTACTTGTGTTTGCCACCTGGCATAATCCTTTGTGGGAGGAGCTTGTCTTTCGTGGCATCCCGTTTCTCTTGCTAATACTCATTTATCGAAGGAACACAGACCTGCCCACTGGTGCGAGGTGGATCTATCTTCTCATTCCTTCGATGATTTTCGCTTACTATCACGTACCCGGGCATGGTCTAGGGACTCTTTTTGAATCGTTTCTCATTGGTGTTTTGTGGGCATGGGCAGCACTTCGCTGGGGACTGCTAGCTCCGATCATTCTGCACATTTATGCAGATGCGATGATCATCCCTTCTCTCCCCAAAATGAAAAACATGCCTCTAGAGGAGATTCCCTGGCTGGTCAACCACAGCATGCTGCTACAGTCGATCTGGGCTTTATGTGTACTCGTTTTTCTCATACTGGCTCTTGCTCTTTTGATAATCGGCTGGCGAAAAGCAAGAAAAGCTTATTAAAACAAACAGCGGCAAACTCCCGAACGAAATGAATCGGAGAGTTTGCCGCTGTTGCATGTCATTACAATGTCTCTGCCTCAGCCCCATACAAATCCGGGCGCTTCGCGGCTTTTTTCGCCAGCTTTTTGATCTTGTGCTGCGTCAGAACCGTATAGAAGGACGGTACGACGATCAAGGTCAAAAGTGTCGAGAACGCCAAGCCGGAAATAATGGTGACCGCTAGCGGTTTGAACAAAACGTCACCCGAAATAGCTAACGGCATCATACCTGCAATCGCTGTAAGCGAGGTCAAAAGAATAGGCCGTAGCCGTGCCTCACACGCAGAAATAACCGCCTGCTTCAGCTCCATGCCTGTATGACGTGCCTCCTCGATGAACTCGATCAAAACAATCCCGTTACGCACCACGATGCCCGCCAACGCAATAATCCCCATCATTGTCATAAAGCCAAGTGGCGTCTGGGTCACGAACAAGCCGATCAAGCTCCCCGATACAGCGAGGTAAATCGTACTGGTAACCAGTACAGGAATGGTCAAGGAATAGAATTGCATCGCGATCAAAATCAGGATCAAGAAAACCACAAGAATCGAAAGTTTGCCCATGTCGATAAAAATATCAGTCTGCTCGGAAGTCTCGCCGCCAATCTCATAGCGGTATCCTTCAGGCAAGGACATACTATCGAGCATCGGCTTGATCTCTGCCATTACGTCTGTAGCCGTTCTACCTTTCAGATCACTGGTAACCGTCACGCTCCGCGACAAATCGCGATGCGGGATCGTCTGTGTACTGAAAGTCGGTTTTACTTCCGCAAGCTGTGACAACGGAATCAGCTCTCCACGCGCATTGGCGATGCTGAGTCGCTGGAACAGCAATGCAGGGTCTTCCTCACCTTTTTGCAAGAACAGCTTCATATCTATCAGGTCTGAGCCCGTATCAAACTCGCTTACGGTAATGCCTTCGCTCACCAGACGCAATGTCGTGGACAAGTCCGTGTAGTTGACGAGCTTTTGCTCCATTAGCTCTTTATTGACGACAAATTCCAAGGTGTAGCGTTCTACCCCGAAATCGTCTTGTACATTGTACGTTCCCTCTAATCCGGCAACCTTTTCTTTTGCTTGTGCAGAAAGAGAGCGCAGCGTCTCAATATCCTCTCCATAAAAACGGATCACGACTGGTTTTCCAACCGGAGGACCTGCCTCCAGCTGCTTCGTCAAGATACTGGCTTCCGGATACAGCTTTTTGAATTCCTCTGTCCACGGCTCCAGCATGTTCTCGAGATGGGTCTCTTTTTCATTATAACGAACCACTAGCTGTCCGACGGTAATGCCGCTTCCGGCAGCTGTATCTCCGCCGAACATTTTCGGTGCACTGCCTCCCGCGTACGCAGATACTGTCTCGATGCCAGGCTGCTTCAACACCCAGTCTGCCGTCCCACGTACCACTCGGTCTGTTTCCTCCAGACTGTTGCCTACGGGGAGACGGATATCGATGAGAAACTGCGGGCGATCATCGTTCGGGAACAATTCCACTGGAGTGAGCGGTATCAATCCATATGCTGCCGTTCCAATCAATACGCCAATCATTCCTGCCAAAAGCGGTCGCTTCAAAATTTTCGGCATGAACTTGCTCGCATACCACTTGGTCAGCTGCAACAATTGTTTCCCCAACAGTCCAGCGGGCTTACGATACCCTTCTACGCCAGCCTTTCTACGTTGCTCATACCATTGGCGAAAGATCGGGATGATCGTCAGCGACATGACCATCGACGCCAGCATCGTCATCGAAATAATGACGGGAACCGGACGAATGAACTGCCCGACGTTGCCGCTCAAAAACATCAAGGGCGCAAACGACGCAATCGTAGCCAGCGTAGCAGTCGTGATCGATATCGATACTTCCTTGGCACCATGAACCGCCGCAGCCATCGGTTTTTCACCCAGGACAGACAGTCTCCGCTCAATATTGTCATTGACTACCACAGCGTCATCGACCAATATCCCCAGCACAATAATCAAGGAAACGATCGAGATCATATTGAGTGAAATACCCAGAGATGGCAGGAACATAAGCCCCACAGCCAAGGAAATCGGAATCGCCATCGCTACTACCAATGAAGTGATCAGGTTCAATCCGAGTGCACACACCACCAAAACAGCGACGATGGCAATCATCATTTCTCGGGTCAGGTCGCTAAAAAGCTCATCGACGCGTTCATTTTGACTGTAAATCGAGTGTCTCTCGGCCCCTGCCGGAAGTGTTTTATCCAAGGTAACCATCATCTCGTCAACGCGCTTCTGCAAGGACGGCACATCACTTCCTGTCTCTGCATTGACGCTGATCGTGATCGAAGGCTTCCCATTGAAATACGAAGTCGTTTTCACCGTCTCCGTCGTCATTTTGACCGATCCGATGTCCTTCAGATAGATCGGGAAGCCCTCTTTTGAACGAGAGATAATGACTTTATTCAGTTCTTCGACATCTGTATTTTCCGCCAGCTTAAGCTGGTAGGTCCGTTTTTCTGTGGTCAGGTCGCCAAGCGGGATTTTTTCATTTTCCTTTTTGACAGCCATCATCACCTGACTCCATGTGATCCCGTACTGGCTCAGCTTTTGCGTATCAACCTCGATGTGGACCTCCTGCTCCGGTAGACCCTCCACCAGTACATCCGCTACGTTCGGAATGGTGCGCAGCTGTTCTTTCCACGATTTCAGCATGGTACGCATGCTGTACAATTCCTCACGCGTGTTAGCGGTGACCGCAAACGATTGGACAAACGTACGATTCAAATCATCATTGATGATCGGTTGTTTCGCATCGGCTGGTAGATCAGCCTCTGCGTCCTTTACCTTCTTCCGCAATTCATCCCATTTTTGCTTCGGGTCTACGTCACTCTTTGCTTCCACCATGATAAAAGAGACTCCGAGGGAAGATGAGGATGATATATAGTTAAGTCCCTGTAATTCATTGATTTTTTCTTCCAGCTTTTTCGTAACAGCCTGCTCGACCTTTTCCGGCGAAGCTCCCGGGTATACCGTCGTGATCGTCGCCATGTTGACGATAATATCCGGCATCTCTTGCTTGGGTAGCTGAAAAAAGCTCAGGGAGCCTACAAGTGCAATCATGCTGAAAAACAGAAGCGTGATTTTGCGCTTTTGTACGATGTACTTGATCACGGTTGTGTACCTCCTGCCGCCTCGATTGGATCACCGTCAAACAAACGGTCCACCCCTTTGACGATCAGTTGGTCTCCTTCTTTTAATCCGTTCTTGATCTCGAGCTTGTCACTGACAATCTGCCCGATGGCTACGCTTGTTTTGACAGCCTTGCCGCCTGCATTGACGAAGACATGCGCGTCATCTTTTCCTCTGCTGATGACTGCTTCCACTGGTACGTAGACACCTTCCTGCCCCGTTACCGTTTTGGTCGCTTTCACCACCTGACCAGCAAACCAGTCACGAGCTTGGTTGGCGATTTGGACCTCTACACCAATCGTTCCGGTATTTTGGTTCGTGGCAGGAAATATTTTTGTCACTTTGCCATCCCGTTTTTGTCCATACAGGTCTAAGGAGATCGACTCGCCTACTTTCCATGCCGAAATCTCACGGTCAGGAACGGGCAATACGACTTTTAATGTGTCGATGTTGCCGACTTGAAAGACGGGGGTGCCTGAACCAACCAAATTGCCAGCAGACGAGAGCTTGGCGATGATCGTCCCGTTTATCGGCGAACGGAGCTGTGTTTTGGCAAGTGTATTGGCTGCCACTTCTTTGGCAATGACGGACTGATTATAAACAGCCTGGCTCAACTGTTTGTCTTCCACACGAGCGCCTTGGGTAACTAGCGAATAGGACTGCTGTGCGTTTTGCAAATCCTTTTGCGCAATCGTCAGTCCATTTTGTGCACTTTCATACTCGCTTTTGGAGATGGCGTTTTGTTGGTAGAGCTTTTCAATCCGGTTGAAATCATCCTGCATTTTTTGCAAAGCGACTGTTGCCTTCTCCACCAGCAATCGCGCCTGCGTCACTTCTTGCTCTCTCGCCCCATTCGTTACCTTGCTAAGATTTGCCGCACTCTGCTGCATAGCAGCGTTTGAAGAAGCGACTTGGAGCGAGTAATCCTGGGCGTTCACACGGGCGAGCACATCTCCCGCTTTGACTGTGTCTCCTTCTTTACGGTTCATCTCCACGATACGACCGCCTACTTCAAAAGAGACGAGTGCTTCCTCCAAAGGAGCCAGCGTACCAGACAACTCTGTAACGGTAACAGCCTGCTCCTTCTTCACTTGTGCAACGACGACATGCTTCACTTCCTTCTGGGGTGCCGAAGCAGGTTGTTGCTCGCTGCAAGCCGTCGTTGCCAATAGTCCGATCATCATTACAGATACAAGCCATCTTCTCTTCATGACTTCCTCCGCCCCTATGTAGCTATGCTGTTTATTTGAATCCCTTGATGCCTTGTAGCAAGATTTCAGAAGCATTTTCAAAAAGCTCTTCTTCTACCATTTCGAGATCGAGATTGACCCGATACTTCGCCATAAAGGCATAGAAGAAAGTGGAGACGAACATAAGAGCTGCCGTGAACGGATCTACCTTTGGCAAATGCCCTTGCTCCTGAAACGCTAGGAGCTTGTTGGACAATACCTCGACTGCGGTCATCGGCAGGCTGCTGAACATCTGCACGACTTCCGGGTGGTTATCCGCTTCAATCATGCAGATCATGAAAATTTCTTTGCGCTCGACCAATAAGCCGTAATACGTGCGTGCGTAGCTGACTAGCATTTGCTTGAGATCAGAAAACTCGCCTTGCAGCCCTTGCTCCAGCTGCTCCCGGACATCCATGATTTCTTTTAGGAGTTCTGTCAAGATGCCTACCTTGTTCTTGAAATGACGAAATACCGTCACCTCATTAACTCCTGCAAGCTCAGAGATCTTGCGTGTAGTCGCTCCCTTGTATCCCTTCTGTGCCATTAGCTGACGTGCGGCTGATAAAATTCGCTCACGGGTTTCCTGTTCCTCTTCGCCTCTCCCCCCCAGCTTCTGTTCTATATCTGGGTGATCCATAAAGCACCTCCGTGCCAAGCAAGCAATTACTTGCATTTTCATTTTTTTCCAAACTCATTATATAAAGGAACTGCATGCATGTAAATACTTGCATACAGTTCCAAATGTTAATTTTTCCTTGTCAGCCTTACCGTTGTGTCTTCGTCTTAATCTGCGAGCTTGGGTCTTGCTTGCATTCTGTGCTGTATTCGACCAGATCGATTTCGCAGTCCGGCCCAATCTCGATCTTGTTGCCGCGAACGACCTTGGCCTTTGTGTTTTCCAGATAGATTTCGTCTCCTTCGATCGTCTCTACAGACAAGGTATTGTTGAGAAAATGCTTCAACAGCTTGCCCAAGGTGCTATTCCCTGTTCGGCGCACCTCGATGTGCTCTCCACCCATTTCTTTTGCCTCACAGCCGCCATGCAAAAGCACCTCGATTCGCCCTGCATTCAGCAGTCCTCCGATACTAAACGCACCGTTTGCCCGGAACACTTCCGCTTCGCAATCCCCTGCGGTTTTCAATGACCCGAGAACCTTTACGTCCTCGCCTGCCATATTGCCCTGTACCTTGACGTTGCCACCTACTTTTAGACTCGTAAAATTCAAATCGTCCGCAACATCAAGCTGACCATATACGGATAACGTATCCATTTTCACTTTGCCTTTAATCGACGCGTTGCCCTCCACTCTTGCCGAAGAGCCAATGAGATCTCCCGTGATACTGACATGTCCTGCACAATGAAGCGACTCGCACTCTACGTCGCCATTGATCTTGCCGTAACCTTGCACATCTACTTTGTTGTATACGCCACCCGTAGCATTCACTGCCCCATGAAAGATCAAATCTGTTTTATTATTGTTCTCGTTCTGCATGGTATGGTCTCCCCCTACATAAATTTTGCTTTTAATTCTTCGATGCAATTGGCGAAAATGAGCCGCGTCACTACCTTTACACCGTTGTCAAAATACATTTCGGTAGAGCCAGATACCAACACGAACGTGGAAATCCCCATCTTGCGCATAAAAATCAGCTCACAAGGCTTCCCATCGAACTTAGGATAGTGGCTAGCCAGTACCTGCAGCAATCCGCCGCCTTCTTCTACAGTTAAGTCTCCTGCTGCCAAAAGTTTTTCCAACACATAGGCGTATAGTGCCTGCTGGAAGGTAAAGGTCCTTAGGCTTCCGAGAAAAACGTTAAACACTTCTAAAGAGGTAACAGAAACAATGTTTCGTGCCAATAGTTCATCTGCGGACAATGACGTTTCACTCATATTTGGTGAAAACATGTCCGCCAATTCATCCAGCGACAAGTCGTCTTTCATGTTCAGGATCTTGTCGATTCGAGCTAAAATCTGTTCGCGCGGGAAAAAGGTTTCTTGCCCTGTAAAAGTCGCTCGGCGAATGAACCACTCCTCTGGAATCAAGTTCTTTCGTTTCCAACGGTATAACTGTCCGTACGAAATGCCTGTCAGCTCCAGCAGGTCCTTCTTCGAGATTACATTTGTGTCCAAGTGAAGCACCTCCAAAAACAATGTAACATAACACTGTTACGTTATTCAACTACAGACTGTTTGACACTCGAGGGACTGTCACAAAATCCCTTTAGCTGGATCAAATAAGTGATTTGAATGCAGAAAGGAAGCATGACATATGAAAAAACAAACACTAGCCGTGACAAGTATGATTGCCTTGCTGTTATCCGTTGCATCTCCATTTACAAACACACAAGCGCCAGCATATGCAGCTGGTCAGGCGCCAGCAGTAGAGCCAGAAATGAAAACCCTTGCTCAGTTAAACAAAAATGTCGTAGAAGCGGCGAAACAAGCGATGCAAAAACAGGCTGGCGGCGTGCCGATCGAACTGGACGAGATGATGGGAGAAACGACAGATTGCTGGGTGATTTCGGCCAAAAACAACAGAGGTGAGGTGCTCGTTACCAAGCAGGAGGGCAAGATTGTATCCGTATCCGTGAAATTAAAATGGAGCGAAGTGGCTGCTGATTTGCAAAATACAGCTACGAGCACGTTAAAAGAAATGGATCATCAGCATGCCTTTACGATTGATTGGGTAGAACGGATCAATTGGGAAAAAGAAAACATTTGGCAGTTCAAAGGGCAAAATGCCTCGGTCAGCATTGACGCTGCCACCGGGAAGGTCAACGCTGCGACATTGAATTATACAAACGAGAAAATGAACCCCAAAGTGGTCGATACAGCGCAAAGGGCGCTGAAGCCTCTTTCCAACGGTAAAGCATCGGCGCTGCTTCCTGACGTAACACTGATGAAAGAATCAAAAGAACGCTTGGATCAAGTATGGAATTTCATGGATATGGAACGAAAATACAGAATCGTCATAGGGGCGAAAACAGGGAAAGTAGTGGCAGCGACCATGTTCAGTGAGTTCAGAGATGGGAACTATACCGCGGACGAAGATATTCCCAAGGTGTTTGCCAAACCATTCTTTACAAAAGAAGCGGCGATTGCTGCTGCCAACCCGATGATGAAAAAGGTTTTTAACCTCGATCTGACCGGATACAATGTTTCGTCCAAATATAACGTATATACGTTTACGAAAAAGGGGAAACCGACTGTTACAGCAGCGATCAACCATAAAGGAATCTTCTATGATTTCGCCGTTACGCCGGAAAACGGCTTGATCAACTAGGGATGCTCTTAGATATTGGGGCACAATCCACCTTTACCAAATACACCAATGAAACCACCTATTGAAAGGTGGTTTCATCGTGTTGGCCGTTCTTATGTAAATTCTGCTTGCATCAAGCGTTTCAGATCAGTTGGTATTGGTGCCTCGACTACAATCTCTTTTTCGAGAAGCGGATGCAAAAAAGACAACTTGGAAGCATGCAGAGCCTGTCGGCGTAACAAACCTCTCGCTCCTCCGTACATCGTATCGCCAGCAAGCGGGTGTCCAATATGGGCAAAGTGAACGCGAATCTGATGGGTACGCCCCGTCTCCAGCCAAACCCGTGCGAGCGTCATTCCCTCAGAGGTCTGTTGTACCTCGTAATGTGTGATGGCAGGATCGCCACTCTCCACAACACGGCGCTTCGTAGGATGACGCGCATCTCGGCCAATTGGCGCATCAATCGTTCCAGCTCCCTCTGACAGCACGCCACTGGCAACCGCAAGATACTCGCGATGAATACCTCCTTCGCGTAGTAGCCTGTCAGCCAATTGATGACCATAGCTACTTTTAGCTACAAGAATAGCTCCTGATGTATCTTTATCCAGCCGATGCACAGGATGTACACTCGTCTGCTCACCCCTTGCCGCCAGTACGGCAGCGAGTGCATGTACCAGTGTGTCGGTCTCCTGTTTAATCGGGTGCACCATCATGCCTGCCGGTTTGTTTGCAATCAAGAGATGATCGTCCTCGTACAAAATATCGATGGACGGCATTGGTGTAATCGGTCCCTCGGGCTTCGTATCATGTTGGGGCTGCCCAGGTGCTTGTGCTTGCGATTGCTCTTGCCTCTCGATGACACGAACCGCGATTGTATCTCCTGCTTTTACTTGTCTTTGCAGGAAGGGCTGCTTGCGATTGAGTAAAATCCCCTTACTTCTCGTCAGCCGCTGCATCATACGACCCGACACGTTGAGCTTTTGCCGGACGATTTGTTCTACGTTCATTCCCGTGTCTTGTTCACTGACGATGTATTCGATCCAATCTTTGCGGCTCACGTCTAATCCCTCTGTTCCATGCTTTTTTCTTATTGTAGCAAAAGGATGCCAGAGATGCTCGTCTGTAGTCGTCCCCTTACATTTGGCGGTGGGGGAAGCCCTGCCACATGTCTTCCAGTCGCCTGTATCCTCTCTTCGTTCGGGCGGTCTCCTTCCAGACATGTGACAGTGCTTACGGACAGCTTGTGTTTGCTTCGTTCTTTTAGAGCGCTTTGTTTGATATTCAGGGGGAGTTTTATATGGTGAAACTAAAACTCCGTAGGAAGAAGCGCATTTCCAGTCCAAGCGCCTCTGGAGCCCAACCCAGCTCCGGAATAAATGGCGGGGGTTTTCAGCTTCACTTATGAAACCCTTCCTCGAAACTTCTACGTTTGAAGCGCTCCCGCCATTTATTCCGGAGCGGGCAGTCAATCCCCTTTGCGGGGCGTAGGCCGAAGCGTAGACTGGAAATGCGCTTCTTCCCTCATCGACAGCTACGTTAAAATGTGAAAAAACCACCATGCTAAGCATGATGGCCCTGTTAACTTACCCTTTTAAGTTTTCCGGATTGAGTCCTTGCAGCTCTGGCAAAACGAACAAACCGTCTTTGCGAATCAGCACATCATCAAACCATATTTCTCCGCCGCCATACTCGGGACGTTGGATGTTTACCATATCCCAGTGGATTTGGCTGCGGTTGCCGTTATCTGCGTTGTCGTATGCACGTCCTGGTGTGAAGTGGAAGCTGCCGGCAATTTTTTCATCGAACAAGATATCATTCATTGGGTGCAGGATGTACGGATGCACACCAATTGCGAATTCCCCGATGTAGCGCGCTCCTTCGTCCGTATCGAAAATTTCGTTGAGTCTCTCGGTGTTGTTAGAAGTCGCCTCGACGATTTTTCCGTCTACAAACTTCAGGCACACATTTTCAAATTTCGTGCCCATGTAGCTTGTTGCTGCGTTGTACGTAATGGTTCCATTCACGGAGTTACGCACTGGGGCTGTAAAAATCTCGCCGTCTGGAATGTTGCGAAGCCCGGAGCAAATGATACTAGGGATGTCCTTGATTGAGAATTGAAGATCTGTTCCAGGTCCAACAAGACGCACTTTGTCCGTGCGATCCATCAGTTGCTGCAAAGGCAAAAAGGCTTCGTGCATCTTTTTATAGTCAACGGAACATACGTCAAAATAAAAATCTTCAAAAGCAACGGTAGACATGTTGGCATTTTGCGCCAAAGCCGTGGTCGGGTAGTTGAGCAGTGTCCAACGTACATTGTTGGTCAGGTAGTCATTCAATTCTTGCATCACACTTTGGTGTGCACGACGACGCTCTACCGGGACATCGGCCATCTCACTGTCGTTGGACGGACCATTGATGACGATATATGTATCCAAATCTTTGTACATTGGCTCTTCCCATCTCGCCAAATGAGTCGCACGCTCTGCACTTGCACCGAGCATCAGCTCACGTTGGATAGACGGGTCAATAATCCGTACGAACGGATAAGCTCCCAAGTCATACGCCTGCTTAACCAATTCTTTTGCCAAAGCGTGACCCTCGCCACGAACTTCAATCAACAAGCTTTCTTTTTCCTTCAGGCGTACAGAATGGCTCAGCAAATTTGTAGCCAGCTTAACGATGCGTGCATCCAGCATGCGATATCCCCCACATTCCTAACATGATTGGTTATTGTTAAAAAATATTTTACCGAATGAAGGTACCTTTTTCAATTCTCGATGTTCTTGGTACTATTCAAAAAAACCAAAAAATTATCTTGCATAAATTCGACTCTTTCGAGTATTCTAATCAACAAGAGTTTACCTATGTAAAAATTTTGAAAGACGGGAGTGCTGAGTTCATGGTGTTTTCTGTAGTTATCTTCGCTTAGGTGGGGCCTCTCTAAGGGGCACTGCCTCTTACAACCCTATCAAAAGCTAGAAGCTGCAGGATGCCTGAACCGCTTCCGTCTTTTTCCCGATATAAATTGCGGGCCATGTTCTTGGGTGAACAGTCGGTTTACTGTACCTAAAATTAAAGGTATATAACCGTCTCTCTTTTGTACCCCATTGAACTGGTTATTTCCCGCCACCCTTGTATCGTTTGATAAAGCGCAAGCGGAAGAGCATTGTCTCTACCCCGTTTGCGCTTTTTTACGTGGAATTTTTCCAAGAAGAGAATCGAAGTCAAAGCACCTGCAGAAATAGAATGGAGGAATTCGTGTCATGATATGGCGTTCGTGGGATCTTAACTTGAAGGTACGTCTCTTTGGTGAATTGATTACGCACACCTTCTTTTGGATGTACTTTCCGTTTATGGCGATTTATTTTAGCGATACGTTTGGGAAGGATGTAGCGGGTCTTCTGTTGATGGTACCACCGCTGCTCGGGATGCTGTCCAACCTGTTTGGCGGATATTTGGCTGACCGGGTAGGTCGCAGGTTCACGATGCTGCTCTCGCTCTGTACATCGACCGTGATGTTCGCCCTGTTTGCTTTCTCCCCGTCTCCTTGGGTCGACTATATTGCCTTCATCGGGATCGGGATCGCTGGGGCTCTCTACTGGCCTGCCAGCTCCGCCATGGTGGCTGATTTGACCACAGAAGAAGATCGAAGAATTGTCTTTGCTACCTTTTACACAGCGATGAACATCGGGGTGGTTGCGGGTCCCGTATTGGGTTCTGTCTTTTTTGTTCATTACCGCCCGCAGCTGTTAATGTTCTGTACCATCGTTGAGTTGCTTTTTGCGATTGCCGTCTTTTTCCTGATCAAAGAAACGCTGCCTGAACACGTCCGTCAGGAGAAGGCAAAGGAGCGTTTTTCCCTGATTCAGCAATTCAAGAGTTACGCCATTATTTTCCGAGATAAAGCATTTGCCCTGTACATTGGCGCAGGGATTTTGATCGCCATTGGATTCATGCAGTTGGACATTTACATGGCGTTGTATGTCAAAGAGCATGTTGTGCAGCAGCCATTATTTTCGTGGGGCAATTGGACTTATTCTGTCGGCGGAACCAGCGCATTCGGCTGGCTCATGGCTTTAAATGGTTTTTTGGTGGTTCTGTTTACCCTGCCGGTCACACGCTGGTTTGAAAACTGGAGCGATCGCAACAGCCTCGTCATCTCCTCCATCTTATTCGGTCTCGGCCTGTTCTTGATGGCCTTTACGACGAATATTTGGCTCCTGTTCGGCTGTATGGCGATTTTGACATTCGGCGAGCTGATGCGCACACCAGTCGCCCAGAGCTTCATCAGTAAATACTCGCCGGAGGATGCACGCGGTCAGTACATGGGAGCTTCTTCGCTCCAGTTCTCCATTGGTCGCTTCTTCGCTCCCCTGACGATCGGACTATCCCAATGGCTCGCTCCTGTTGGTGTATTCGGTGTCATCCTAGGCTTTACCTTAGTCAGTGCCTATCTGTATATCATTTTATTCCGGATGATTGGTGCCAAAGAAGTTAGCAAGAGTAGCTAGAGTAGAGCATGTCCGTTCTACCAAATCTCCTCCTCTCATATAAATGAGTCATAGATAGCTTGACCAGGAGGGGATCGTCATGAACCAGCCGAATGCCTTTGCTACATTTAGAGAACATCGAGGAATCGTCTACCGAACTTCTACCTATCTTCAATGGGGAGCGAATTCAGAGGGGCATCGTTCTCTTGGGAGCTGTCTCTTACTGAACCCTGGTAGTGCCAAGCTTTTTCGTGAAAGACCTGCTCCCGGTCATAGCGTCATAGGTCAAACCACACTCGATCCCACCATGCGACAATTGATCCGGCTGGTGGAGGCGATCTACGGAAAGCGGGCATTGGCAGGCAGATTCCATATGTACAATCTGTTTTCCGTACAAAATGCTGCTGCCGTGAGTGCCATTTCTCATTTCGAGCAGCTCATTCACGAGAAAGAAACGACGCTTGCGGCTCAGCTCGTATCTACACAGGAACTGCAAAAGCATCCGTGGCTCCTGCTGGGGTGGGGGCTTTCACATCACCATTCCTGGCAGCATTTTTCTTCGCTCAAGAAACTGTGGAAACAACGGATCGCAGCAGCAGGGATACCGACTTTTGGCAAGCCCTGCCCCAAGGGAATCGATTACTACCATCCGAGTCCGCTTCTACATGCGACGAAAGAAATGATCCTGGAGGAACTGGTGGAGATCTATAGGAAAACGATTGGGCGAAAGTCTGCCCATCCGCTTTAGATAAAAAAAGAGTCTGTCTCCCCACAAAGCGGGAAACAGACTCTTTTCCATTCACTACGGCATCTCGCTGCCCTCGAAAAATTCCGTTCTGTCAAAACGACCGCGCATCCATTTGTACGTATCTTCATAGATGGCGCGCTTGACAGGGTCCGTGCTCTTGACAGACTCTAGCAATGTCTTGGAGCCGAAGTAGTAAGCGTGTACGTTGTTTTTATCCATCCCCAGCTTGTGGGTGGCCACTAACTGATTGTAGTAGGTCTGATAGAACTTCGGATCATTGTACATCTTCCAGTCGCCTTCGATCTCGATGTCCATGTCGTACTTGTTGACAACGTCCAGTACCCCTTGAATACGGTCAATTCCTACCGGCTTGTCGCTATAATAGCTTGGCTGCAGGAATGCCTTATCGAAATAAAGAGATTTCCACTCGGACACTCCCGGTGCACCGAAATACGGAATCCAATAATATCGCAACGCCTCGTCATGCACCATGCTACCCATGTCACGAATCAGCTGGCGTTCTTTCGGTGCACCATCCTCCACCAGCTCATGGAACCAATAGATTCCTTCCAGCTTCAGATACGCGTATCCTTCCTTGTTCCAGCGCTTCATGAGCTCCTGGAAGTACCATTCCAGTGCAGCTTTGCGGTTCTGATACGCTTGCTCTTCCCCAATTCCCGCAGGGCTGAAGGAAAGGGATGGTTTCTTTTCATCCAGCTGGCCAAAATTGGTCTGACTGGCATTCGGATATGGCAGAGCCAACACGACATTTTCCTGCGTCGGTGTTGAATACAGCGTTCCGCGCAGGCGATTGTATTCCCGCATAGCTTGGTTAAGAGCATCCAACTGCTTATTCGAGCCGAACAAATCATTCATATACGTTGTCCAGCTTTCCTTCGTAGCAGGAATAGTCTGATACGGCAGGAACAAAATCGTGTCAAACATCTGGTCACGCATATAACCATCTACGGTGCGGTAACCAACCATCGGGAGGAAATCCTCTTTGGTCCATGTCCCGAGTTCGCCATGCTCTCCGGTATAAGCGAGTAGCATATTTTCCACACGACGTCCTGCTTGTTTGGCATCTTCCAGCTTTGCCGGGTTTGGTGGCGGCAACAAGACAGCGCCATTGTTCCACTCGCTATCCGTTTTTGCCCATACCTCCAGCTGGCGAGCGAACGTAAATACTTTCACCGGGAAAGATACCCGGACATAACGGGTGTTGACGTCCGGCAAGGTCACGCTCAATGTGCGTGTAACCAGCTTGTCCTCTTTGGCGGAAACATCGTGAACGGCTCTTCCCGCATACGACCACACTTTTCCGTCGCGAGATACCTCGACTTCCATGTATTCTGGCATCGTGATGCCCGAGGTCTTCTGTTGCTTAAACGTCAGCGCAACTCTCTCCAATGGCTTCGCCTCGTCGAGCTCAACGGTCACCTTACGTCCAAACTGACGGTGGTATCCCGTCCAGTCTTCTGTAGGCGTAACAAGTCCGCCTACTGGACCCGGATATTGCTTCTCCAGCTCTTGGAAATATGAATCTGGCGCTCCAAAAGTAGTAACCGATGTATAACTGCCTGGTGCGATATTGACCAGTTCGTCCTTCTCTGCTGGCTCTTTCGCCTCTTCTTCTGGATCAGCAGGCTTCGTTGCATCCGTTTCTGTTGCTCCGGTGTCTGCGTCTGGCTTTTCTCCCTCTACTACCGTCTTGCTTTCATCGACTTTCGTTGCCGAGTCATTGGAAGAAGTCACCGGCGCAGTCTTTGGCGTGTCCTCTACCTTTTCGACAGCTGGCTTACCAGCGTCCTTGATCTCAACGGGAATCGTCGTCGTTTTGTAGCCGACTGTCACCGTGAGATTTCCTTTGCCTGCTGTAGGACCAGCAACAAAGGTTCCGTCAGCCGAAACGGCTCCCAGCTCGGGACGATCAAAAGCGAAAATAGGTGTAAAAGGCAGATCATCTCCGCCGATGCTGCTTACCTTCAAGCGTTGGCTCGTGCCAGCAGCCAAACTCAGCCGCTCTACATCTACCTTGTATTTCACCTGTTCTGCTTGCTGGTAGCGTGCATCCAAGACGCGCTCAGCGATCACAGCAGCCTCTGCACGCGTGACAGTACCTGTCGGATTAAACTTGCCGCCTGCACCTTGCATCCAGCGCTGATTCGTCACTTCTTCCACGGCCGTTTTGGCATAATTGGCGAATTCTTCTTCATCGCTGTATGCAACAGGAGTCTGACCTGCCACTTTGGTTACAGCGCCTTCTTTCATCAAGCGAGACAGCATGACAGCCAGCTCTTGTCGTGTAAGCGGGTCTAGAGCACCCATCGTGTGCTCACTTCTACCGTTCATCACACCCAACTCAGAGAGTCCATATACGTATGGTGCATAAGGACTTTCCAGTGGTACATCTTCAAAAGCGGCATCGTCGATTTCTGTTGGTTGAAGACCGATTACTTTTGTCAAAAGCACCGCAATATCCTGTCTAGAAATCGTGTTTTGCGGGTTGAAGCGGTTTTCTCCCTGACCACTGATCATATGAAGGGCTGCAAGTCTGGTTACGGCTTTACTGGCGTAGCTGTTGCCCAAATCCGTAAACTCCGTTTGCGCTTCTTCTTGTTTTTTGAACTGATCTTCCAGCTTCTTGGTCTGTTCTGCTGGTTTCTCGCTCTCCACCGCCGGTTTCTCTGGCTCTGTCGCAGCATGAGTCAACGGCGTGCTTTGGACCAGTAATGTCGTCGCTGCCAATAGCGCAGCAAGCATTCTGCTCCCGAATCTACTCTTGCTCATTGCATTTTCTCCTCCAATTATGCCCCTTCTTTAGAGGTAGTTCAAAAAGTCATCTTTGAACAATACTCTTATGTCTACTCGGTCGGGGTAACCATTGGCCCGCGCGGCGGTCTAGGTCCGAAAAACTGATAGTAATCTACCTTGATATTTCCGTTGTAGAGCTTGCGCTTTTTGCTTGCTGTACGACCAAAATGCTCCTCAAACTGTTCATCGGACGTAATAACATAGAAAGACCACGTATCCATGGCAGCAAAGGTTTCCCCCATTTCGCCATACATCTTGGCAACCTGCTTCCATTCTCCCAAGCGCTCCCCATAAGGTGGGTTGCAAATTAAGTAGCCGTACTTGCGCTTGGTTCGCACATCCCGCACATCCATGCGCTGAAAATGAATCAGGTCATCTACACCGGCCTCAGTGGCGTTGTGGCGGGCAATTTTCAAGATCTCGTCATCCATATCTGTCCCGATAATCTCCAGCTTTTGATCATAACGAGCCAAATCATGGGTCTCTGCACGAGCTTCACGCCAAGCTGTTTTCGGAATGATAGGCCACGTCTCGGAAACGAATTCCCGGTTCATCCCCGGAGCGATGTTTTGTCCGATCAGCGCCGCCTCAATCGGAAGTGTACCCGAACCACAGAATGGGTCCATGAATACCCGATCAGGCTTCCAGCGAGACAGCATAATCATCGCCGCAGCCATGGTTTCCTTCAGTGGCGCTTGTCCGATCAATTCCCGGTAGCCGCGCTTGTGCAGGCCCGGTCCTGACGTATCAATCGTCAGCGTCGCCACATCCTTGAGAAGTGCCACCTCGATCTTGTACAGCGGCCCTTGCTCATCGAACCACTCGCGCTTGTAGGTCTTTTTCAGACTTTCTACCACTGCTTTTTTCACGATCGCTTGGCAATCCGGCACACTGAACAAGGTAGATTTGACCGATTTCCCTTCCACTGGAAACGTCCCATCCTCTGTGATCCAATCGGCCCACGGCAGTGCTTTTGTCTGTTCAAACAGCTCGTCAAACGTAGTCGCTTTGAACTCCCCTATCTTAAGACGCACGCGGTCGGCAGTTCGTAACCACAAATTTGTGCGGGGAATCGCAGAAATATCTGCGGTGAACGTTACCTTGCCGTTTTCCACCTGTACCGGACCGTATCCGAGTGCCTTTACCTCTTCTGCTACTACTGATTCCAAACCAAAAGTCGCCGTAGCGATCAATTCTACTTTTTGCATATGTAATCTCCTGTCCGTCCGATATCCTTCGGGCAAATGCCCTGTCCTACTACCTTACATATTATATTACCCCATTTACGAATAGCGTTGGTAAACTTGTCTAAATTCAAAAGACCCATCACCGAAAAACAGTGACGGGGTACGGCATGTGGATCATCCATATGGGACATCCTACGAAAAACTTTGCGTACGGGAGGGAGTCAGGGTGCCAGAATTACCTGAGATGGAGACCTATCGCCGACTGCTACAGGAAAAAATCGGTGGCGGAACAATTACTGCCACACATGTTCAGCGGGAAAAAACGATTAATCTACCACCTGCGGAATTTGCTCGTCTTTTGCAAGGCAATCGCCTGACACTTGTCGACCGACGTGGCAAGCATCTTCTCTTCCATCTGGAAAGTGGACATGTCCTGCTGCTTCATCTGATGCTCGGCGGCTTTCTATACCTGGGCTCTGCGGAAGACAAACTGAAGAGAACCGCCCAAGTGACTCTTGCCTTTGACGAGCGCATTTTATATTTTCACGGCCTCCGCTTAGGCTACCTACACTTGCTCACCAACGTTCAGATCGACGAGAGACTGGCTCCACTCGGTCCGGAGCCATTGGACCCGCTGTTTACCTTTCCCCGATTTACGGAGCTACTCGCTGACAAGCGCAGCGTCCTCAAAACAGCATTAGTCAATCAGCATTGGCTGGCGGGCATCGGCAACTGCTATGCGGACGAAATCTGCTTTCATGCCGCCATCCTGCCTACCCGGACGATCCCAACGCTTTCTTTCGAGGAACAAAAACGACTGTATCATTCCATGCAAACCGTGCTTACAGAAGCCATTCGATTCGGCGGTTACATGCAACCGCTCTTTTCCGGTGATTCCCTGACAGGTGGCTTCGATGAGCGCTGTCAGGTGTACGATCGAGGCGGAGAGCCTTGCCCGCGCTGTGGACAGCCTATCGAAAAGAGCGAGCTCTCCTCCCGCAAAGTATTCGCCTGCACGAACTGCCAGCATTGACAGGAGCGTATTCACTCCCTAGACGACAGGAGTCTTTGCGGCTTCCATCTGCTTGATCATAAACACCTGTTCCGTCTCGGAAGGACTGAATCCCGCCGCTTGCAGGATTTCGACAAGCAAGGTATCAGCCGCGCGCAAATTAAACGTAGAACGGCGGCAATCGTGTGCAAGCGGCCCATACACGTGCGCGAGTGCGGTTTTCAAAATGTCTTGGGCATCAGGATGCTCTGGCTGTGCAACACATTGACGCAGCACGATCCCACTCACTTTGCCTTCTTCGTTTATCGAGCACTTGTACATCGCATAGCCGACCGCCTGACCCTCTCTGTCTTCTATAAGCACGGCCTGCGCATCTCGCAAGTTCAGCCAGTAATTTTGCCATGGGACATCGGTCACGTAAAACGGCAGCATGGCGACTTCCGGAGCCAAAATGCGCCGAACCCGATAATCAGCCTGTACATTTGTCTGAAAGGCATTCTCTGCCAGCGGCCCACTCTGCTGCAAAAACAACAGACGATCCACAACGTCATAGCCTTTTTGCTCATACAAGGCAATCGCTTTGGTATTTTGGCTCAATGCCTCCAAGGTAGCTACTTCCACCCCAGCTTCCCGGTACAAATCCAATGTCGCCTCAATCAGTTGCTTCCCTACTCCTTGTCGACGATATTCCGTGGCGACACCCGTTCCACCATTCCACGCGACTTTTCGCCCTGCAATGGTTCTCATCCCGCTGGCCACTACGCCAATCGGCTCTGTGCCGTCAAAAGCAACCACAGACAGGGACAGCACATATCCCTCGCCCCCCAGTCGTTGGACAAGCATTTCTTCTGTCATCGTAAACTCGATAAAATAGCCTTCAAATCCTCTGTTCCACGCTTTGGTCACTTCTGCAAAGGTACAGTCGCTCATCCGTTTGATGGTAATCATGGTATCACCTTCCTGATATTTGATAAAATAATTTTAATCGATAAAATCAAAAAATTCAATCATCTCGGAACACCTTTCTCCAGCTTTGTCACCCACACGCCTGACATGGTAAAATTAAATAATCACTTACTCGGGAGGTTCCTATGCGCAAACAGCTTACGGTCGGTTCGCTCATTCCTGGACGATCTGACGTACAGATGTCGAGTCCAGCCCCCGTTCCCGTGCAGACGCATACATCATTGAAAAAAACAGAAATGAGTCTGGCTCACCCCCAATCAGAGCAGAAGCTCGTACAGGTGAAGCAACGCTCACAAACGATGCCAGTCCGGTACACTCCCTCTCAGACACTATTACAAGCTGCCCTCACGCAAGATCACCCCATCGCTTACAAATGCCAACAAGGGCATTGCGGCAAGTGCAGTGTACAGATCGTAGCTGGTGCATCATTACTTGACACCCCAACCGGACAGGAAAAAGCAAAGCTGGGAGAAAAACTCGCTACAGGCTATCGCCTCGCTTGTCAGAGCACATTTCGCTCTTCGATTCCTACATAGAGGGTATTTCTAATAGAAAAAGGTGGCCGTAGCATGAATCCTACACGCATCCTACTATTCGCTGGGGGCAATCTGGGCAACTGGGCGATCCAAGAGATTCGCGAAAATGATTGGCTCGTCGGCGTTGACAGAGGTGCCTTGTTCCTCATTCGCAACGGTCTTGTGCCAAGATTGTCGATTGGTGACTTTGATTCTGTCAGCACCGAGGAAATGGCAGAAATTGAACGCCACAGTATGCACGTCTCCTCCTGCGATCCCGTCATGAAAGATTTGACTGATACAGAGATGGCGCTTACTTGGGCAATCGAGCAACAGCCCGAGGAGATTGTGCTGCTTGGTGTGCTCGGCTCTCGTTTTGACCATATGCTGGCAAACGTACACTTGCTGAACAAAGCGTTGCAGACGGGCACCAACTGCCTCATCCTCGATGAAACCAATGAAATCCGTCTGATTGACCGCCATAGTACGATCGAGCAGAATCATTTTGATCATATCTCTCTGCTGCCTTTTACACCGGAAGTCACAGGGATCACCTTAACTGGATTCCTCTATCCGTTGAAGGACGCGACCCTGCGGATTGGCGACACGCTTGGCATCAGCAATCTGCTAACGGAACAGACTGGAACGATCACGATTCAAACGGGCAAGCTGCTCGTTGTCAAAAGCAAAGACTAATCGTTAGAAAAAGAAAGGATCTCCCTGCATGATGCAAAACAATGGAGATCCTTTTCCTTTTCCCTGCACAAATGCAGGCTACTCTTCCTCTACCTGCATCGGCAACTGCCAATCAATCTCTTGAAGCTCGCGCGAACGCAAAAACTCATTGGTCCGCGAAAAAGGACGACTGCCAAAAAAGCCGCGATTCGCCGAAAATGGGCTCGGATGCGGGGAGGCGATGACGAAATGCTTGTTTCGGTCAATGAATGCCGCTTTCTCCTGCGCATGCTTTCCCCACAGGATGAAAACAAGGGGAGTCTCCCGGTCGTTCAACAAATGAATAATTCGATCCGTAAACGTCTCCCACCCAATGTCCTTGTGCGAATTCGGAGTGCCGCGACGAACCGTCAGAACGGTGTTCAGCATCATGACGCCTTGCTTCGCCCAATGGTTCAGGTAACCATGCTGGGGAATTTCAAAACCGACATCGCTTTTCAATTCTTTGTAAATGTTGACCAGAGACGGAGGCGGCTTGATTCCCGGCTTGACCGAAAAGCTCAATCCATGTGCTTGTCCCGGTCCGTGATACGGGTCCTGCCCCAAAATCACAACCTTTGCATTCTGATAGTCAGTCAGGTGCAGCGCTGTGAATATATGAAACATATCTGGGTAAATTGTCTGTGTCTGATACTCTTCCTTCAACGTCTGACGAAGCTTTACATAATAGGGCTTTTCGAATTCATCGGCCAATACGGGGGCCCAGTCATTTTGCAATATGGTAGTCATGTACCTCACCTTGTCCGCTGTTTTTTTCTACCTTACCACAAACCTCCCCATCACTGAACCACTGATTCGAGAACTAGGACCATTCTGACTTGGTCCTATCTTTCCCATGTTTCCTAGTCTTTGTTTCCTAGTACCCTCGTTTGATAGCTTTTCTCCTATGATCTTTGACATAATGATTGCTGGGAAGATTTAGAGAAAAGAGAAAGGGAGAGGGTTTCACATCATGAAATGGGACATAAAGTCATTTTTGGGGGGCATTGTTGTAGGTTCGGTGCTCTTTTCCGGAATTGCCATTGCAGCACCCGCTTTTCCAGACGCGGAAGAAGGAATGAAAACACCGTTCACCTACTACTTTGACGGGATGCCGAAATCACCAAACAGCGACGTACAAGGCATCATGTACAAAAACTCCGTCTATGTACCAATCCGCTTCGTAGCAGAGAACCTGAACAAACCGGTCATTTACGATGCGAGAACCAAATCGATTTTCATCGGTAAAATTCCAACAGCAAAAATGTACTCCAAAATGGAAGCGATCGAGCTGGTGAAAAAGAAATTCGCTGGCAAACTCTCGCCGACACATGTAGTCGAGTACGCTCATGACGACGAAAAAGGTCACTATGTCATCCAAGTGTACCAAACGGTCGTGAACAACTTCCAATCTGGCGACAGCTACACCAGTACGTATGGCTGGTTCGTAGTGAACCCGAATACCGGGGAAATTAAGTCGTTATTATAATTTCTTCTGCACTTATTTATTCGTACGAAAAAGACAGCGGACTAGGGACCCGCTAGCACCGGAGGATATCCTTCCGGTGCCTTTTTTATTTCCTGGAAAAATTTAGATTGATTACCACTTGTCCCATGTGATACGATCTCCCTATCGAAACTTAACAGACATTTTTATTTACTATTTATTTTATATAAGGAGTGAACTTGTTTATGTCTACCTTACCGAACTGGGCGAGTTTATACCTTCAACGTTTACAGCTAGATCACAAGTCCCCTAACCTCTCTTATCTCAGTGAGCTCTGTCGCGCGCATCTGCAGACCTTCCCTTATGAAAATGTAAGCAAGCTGCTCTTCTTCCGTGACGGAAAACATGTGGCACCGACCCCTGAGGAATATGTGCACAATGCGATCCACCATCATTTTGGCGGCACATGCTATACCACCAATCACAGCTTTCTCGCGCTACTTCGCTCCCTTGGCTTCTTCGGTCACCTCATCTTGCCAGGCGGTGGGCATACTGCCATCCTGATCGACGGTCCGAACACAGGAGAGACACCCGTCTATGTGGATACGGGGGCTACCGCTCCTATCTTTGAGCCGATTCATTTTCTGGAAGACGGGAACCATTCCAGGCCTTTTGGCACTGTTTCGATGGAATTGACCAAAAGTCCCGATCATCCTGAACACTATCGCTTTACGCGGTATGAAAACGGAAAAGTGGCAATTCCTCCGTGGGATTTTCATCCGAATGAACGAAAAGAACTGTCCGACTTGTCGGAGGTCATCCGCTCCTCTTTTTTACCAGACGCCTTATTTTTGAATCGACTTCACATTCATCGTTTTCAGCTAGAGCAAGATCGCTTCGTGGTCCTCAAAAACAACACTCTCCACATCGGTTATTCAGATGGCACAGACCAGATAACACCACTCCACACGATCTCTGATATAGAAGCCGCCGTAGCCGATGAAATGCAATTGCCACTTCTCCCTGTTCGCGAGGCGGTAGAAATCTTGCTCGAACGTGGTATTGATATTTTCTCTGCCCCCAAGAAAAAAGAAGTCCCACTTGAAAACGAAGCTCTCGATCGTCCTACCATTTGCTAATATCTGGTTGACAATGATAATATTTCTCAATAATATGGAAAAGTAGGGAAATGGTATATAAGGAGTGTCGCACTTCATGATGATGGAGATAAAAACATACGTCGTCCAGGAAGGTCATTCTGACAAAATCGTACAAGGCTTTAGCGAGCCTGGTGCTGTTGAGAAGGCTCCTGGTTTTGTAGATTTGAGCGTGCTAGTACAGAAGCCACGAAAAGGTGAAGAAGAAGTGGTCGTCATAATCCGCTGGGAATCAAAAGAAGCGTGGAAGCAGTGGGAGCTGAGTGATGTTCATCTGGCAGGTCACCGCGAAGCGCGCGAAGAAAAGACCCCTGAGTGGTACATTAGCGGCAATACCGGCCATTACGAGTTGAAAGCGAAAAAAGAACCGCAGCCTTCGTAAATACAAACAAACCAGCCCAGACCTCGGAAAAACTCCGATCAATCCAGGCTGGTTTTTTATTTTCCTCTATCCTTTTTCCAAACCGTATTTCTCCATCTTCCGGTACAAGGTCGACAAGCTGATTTGCAGCTCATTGGCAATCGCGGCTTTGTCCTGTCCAAACTTGCCTGCATTCAAATATCGGTGGAGAATGGAGCGTTCATATTCTGCCACCAGCTTTTCCAATCCCAAATCGCTGCCTACTGTCGTCGGTTCATCCTCGAACAGCAAATACTCAGGAAGCTCCTCGTTGCCGATGACTTGCCCCTCCGCCATGTTGACCATATACTCGACGGCATTTTCCAGCTGACGAATATTCCCCGGCCACTCGTATGCCTGTAGTCGTTGGACGAGCTGGGCTTCGAGCTCCAGTCTACCTTTTTGCAGCAACGTCCCGTATCGATACAGAAAATGCTGCAAGTAAAGCGCAATATCCTCCGTGCGTTCACGCAACGGCTTTAACCGCAAGGGGATGACATTTAGTCGATAATATAAATCCTCGCGAAACGTTCCTTCCCTGACCATGCTCTCCAAATCTCTGTGTGTAGCAGCAATAACACGTACATCCACGCCTAGCGTCTTCACGCCGCCTACCCGATCTACTGTTTTCTCCTGAAGGACGCGCAGCAGCTTGGGCTGGAGGAACAACGGAATATCGCCTACTTCATCCAGAAAAATCGTTCCCTTGTGGGCCAATTCAAATTTTCCCGGCTTCCCTTCGCGTCTCGAGCCTGTGAATGCGCCACCTTCGTACCCGAACAACTCGCTTTCTAACAAGGTCTCAGGAATCGCCGCGCAATTGACTGCGATAAATGGCTGTCTGCTGCGCGCACTCTCGCAGTGAATGGCTTTTGCTAACAGCTCCTTGCCCGTTCCGCTCTCTCCCCGGATCAAAACAGTGGAAATGCTGTGCGTCACTTTTTTCGCTTTGGCAATCACATCGCGCAAGCCTGTTTCTGCCCCAATCAGCTGGGCGAAATACACCGGATGAACCGAGGCCTGCGGCATTTCCTCTTGAATGTTACAGCTCTTCTCCCGTTGCGCATCCAGCTCTAGCAGCTTGTGCTCAATCAAGGAACTCGTATGCTGCAAAAACGGCATCCATTTTTCCGAGTGGTGCAGCATTTTTTCTTTTTGTTCAGGGGAAAAACCAATAATTCCGATGACCCCTACCGTCTTCTCCCGTTTGTGCACCGGAAATCCAATCGTCGCCAGCTCTCGGCATTGCTGCAAAAACTTGCAATTGCCACACTCCGATTCGTTCTTTTTCATGTCAAAAATCATTCCCGGCTGTCCGGTTTGCAGGATCATTCGAAAAAACGATCCCTCCGGCGCAGGCAATCCAATCAACTCCTGATAGTAGCCGGTCCCGCTCACACGTATCCCTTGTTCATCCAGGATGGTGACATCGAGTCCCAGTACCTTGGAAATATTGTCGGCGTACGATTGAATGAATTCCTCGATCCGGGAAAACTCTGTCATGCCCAATCCTCCAGTTTCACGTTCCTTTATCCCCTAGACACTGCCGCCATTGGCAGACTAGCTAGCGCCTGCTCCAAATCCGCGATGATATCCTCCACATCCTCCAAGCCAGTCGATAAACGAATCAGACCGTCCGTAATGTTGAACTTGATTCGCTCAGAGGCAGGAATCGAGGAATGCGTCATCGAGGCAGGATGCTGTACCAGTGTCTCGGGATCTCCTAAACTAAACGATATCATAGCCAAGTGCAGAGCGTTAATGAAAGATTTGGCTGCTTCGTAGCCGCCTTTTACTTCAAAGGAAACGATCCCGCCCATTCCGGCCATTTGCCGTTTAGCCAGCTCATGCTGTGGATGAGAAGGCAGACCAGGGTAGTAGACGTGCGAGATTGCAGGGTGCTGCGCCAAAAACTCCGCCACTGCCTGCGCGTTTTGCCCATGCTGTCTGACACGCAAGCCGAGTGTTTTCAGCCCACGCAAGATCAAGAAAGCATCCCAAGCATTCAAATTTTGTCCCAAGTCTCCCATGACGTTTTTTCGCATGAATTGGATTTGCTCCTGCTTCCCGACGATGAAGCCCGCGATGACATCCCCATGTCCGTTCAAATATTTGGTGGCGCTATGCACGACGACATCCGCCCCTAGCTCAAGCGGTCGCTGCAAGTATGGCGTTAAGAAGGTATTGTCGACGATGACCACAATGCCATGCGCGTGCGCCAAACGTGACAACGCCGAGATATCTAAAACAGTCAGGCACGGGTTCGAGGGTGTTTCGAGGTACAGGACTTTTGTGTTTGGCAAAAAAGCGCTCTCGACTGCCTGCAAATTGGTGCAATCGACGAAGTCCGTCGCAATGCCATAACGCGGGGCCATGGTCGTAAGAAACTTGTAGCTACCCCCGTACACATCTCGGGTACACACGACATGATCACCCTGCTTCAAAAAGGCGAGCAAAGCTCCCGAAATGGCTGCCATCCCACTGCTTACGCCCAAGGCAGCTTCGCCATTTTCCAATGCGGCGATTTTTTGTTCCAAAGTGGTGATGGTAGGGTTGCCATATCTTCCGTAGTACGTTCCTTCCCGCTCCCCAGCCACGCACGCCGCTGCGGAGTCTGCATCTGGAAACGCGTAGGCCACGGCAGGTACCACCGCGGATACGACTGCTCCTGTTTTTTGGCAAGGCGTTTGTGCTGTATGAATAATGGAGGTGTCCATCTTCCACTTGTTTGTCGTCATTTCTCGTCTCTCCCTTTTGCTTGTGCTGTTACCAAAGGGTATAGCAAGGAGCGTGCCAAGGTGAGAAACCGCATCATTCCAGCGCTCTTCCCTTTCTGCGCTCGCAGACATTCGCAATCATGCAAATGATTTTTTTCGAATTCACGAGAAAAAGCCGTTAGTTGCCCCAACGACTTTTTCGCATAGTTGCAATTACGTTTTGCATTACTAGAAAAACAGCTTATACGAGCATGCCGCCCGCGCTTTTCCTGTATTTCAAAATGCCTTCTGCCGCTCGATAGGAGAGAGCACCCATCGTTCCTGTCGGATTGTAGCCGCTATTGTGCGCAAAGGCAGAAGCCCCGACGACAAATACGTTTTCCGCATCCCACATCTGCAAGTAGTTGTTAACGGCTGAGGTTTCTGGAGAGGCTCCCATGATGACGCCACCTGTATTGTGCGTCGATTGGTATGGTGTGATATCGTAGGGTCCGAGCTTGCGGTTGATTTCGAGCTTCTCGTTCGCACCCATTTCTTTCACAATTTCTGCGCACTTATCCGCACAAAAAGCCGCCAGCTCCCTGTCCTGATCCACGAAATCATACGTAATGCGCATCAACGGATCACCAAATGCGTCCTTGTACGTCGGGTCCAGATCAAGGAAGTGCTGTCGAAATGGCATGGAAGCTCCTTGGGCGCCTACGGATATGAACCGATTCGTGTATTTGATCGATGCAGCCTTGAAATCCTTGCCCCAGCTAGGCGTTCCCGGTGGCACCTTGTTCGTGCCGATTGGTCGAAAGCCAGTTTGTGTGACAGCGATATTCGCCCCATGGATAAATTTCAAATCGGAGTGATCGAAGTTATCACCGTTGTAGTCATCCAAACACATTCCTAACGAGCCTGCGCCTGCATAATTGTTAAACTCCTTGTCGTCGAAGAAGCCGACTGCGCCTCCTCTCATGACCTGGTAGGCATAATTTTTTCCGATTACGCCTTTTCCTGTTGCTGGATCATACGGTTTCCCCAGCTTGGACATGAGCAAGATTCGCGCGTTGTTGAATACATAACTCGTCATCACCACAATATCGGCGGGCTGTTCGAATTCCTCCCCTGTCGTGACATCCGTATACAAGACGCCTGTCGCCTTGTTCCCTGTATGTAAAATTCTGCGGACATGGGAATGCGTGCGAATTTCAAACTTCCCTGTCTTTTTCGCTACCGGGATCACCGTCACCACTGGATCGGCTTTTGCTCCGTACTCGCAACCAAACCTTTCACAGAAGCCGCAGTACTGACAAGCTGCCCGAGCCACCCCGTCTGGATTGGTATACGCTTGCGAGAGATTTGCAGATGGTAGGATGTATGGATGCAGGCTTTTCTTCTTCGCCGCATCTGCAAACATTTTCATACTCGGTGTCGTACGCATCGGAGGTATCGGATAAGGACTGGAGCGTTTTCCCCCCAACGGATTCTCCTCGCCTGCGATTCCCGCCATCTTTTCAAACTTATCGAAGTACGGCTCCAATTGATCGTAGGTAATGCCCCAATCCTGGATCGTCATTCCCTCAGGAATTTTCTTTGCCCCATACCGTTCAATCGTCTTGGAGCGAATTTCGAAATCATACGGCAGGAAACGGAAGGTCTGTCCGTTCCAGTGGATACCAGCTCCCCCGAGTCCTGTCCCGATCAAAAAGGAACCGTATGACCGCATGGGAAGCGCGCGAACGTTCATTTTACTGCGGAACGTAATCGTTTCCTTGGACAAATCTTGCATCATCTCGTAACGAAGAGCGTAACGCAATTCATCGTGTACCATGAAGTAGTCTTCGGTTTTCCGCTCCTTGCCTCGCTCTAGTCCCACTACTTTCAAACCTTGCTTGGTTAGCTCGGAAGCAATAATGCCTCCTCCCCAGCCCACCCCCACGATTACGACGTCAACCTTGGGCAGCTTTTTGGCCATATGTACAGTCCCCCTTAATGTTGTTGATGATCCCGCAGACTTAAGGGAGCCATCTTCACAAACTCAGGCTTATCGATCAGCTGTGTATACGCCATCTGATTACCTGGGAAATTCTTCATTTTCCAGCCGTCCATATTTTTATTACCTCCGTACAGAGGGTCTGCATAAACGCCTTCGATCGTACTGGCCCGCAGCATATTGAAAAAAGTGCTCGCCGAAATGGTCGTCAAATTTACTTCATCGGTTTCAAAAGCCTTTAAAACCGCGTCCTGCTGCTCCGCCGGGAGTTCATAAAACCGTTTTCCATGGGTACTGTTACTGTAGTTGTTCATCTCTTGAAGGCCAATATCGAATATTTCCCTACGTTTCAACCTGCCTTGATAGCCCTGTGTGATCTCACCTGGAAAAAAGGGCGCTTGCATGTATTCACGAGCATTAAAGCCCCAATCACCCGCTAGCTGGTGGTCAATGAAATAAGCGGCACCGAGTGCCTTCGCGCCCGGACCTAGCTCATCCTCAGGATAAATGCGCTCACAAGCGGCATCCGCCACCTTAAATTGCTCAGGCGTAAAAAACATGAGTGCCTGATTGTAATCGGCAGCAGGGGGCGGTGCTGCTGGCTGCGCCGGAGGTTCTGGTTTGCGGAGCAAGCTCCCTGCCACGCCACCCACGACCAAGCTTCCGAGCACCAGGCCGGAGTTTTTCAAGAAGTTCCTTCGGGATACTGGCTGCTCCTTCACGTTGTTTGAATCTGCCAAATCTACCACCTCCAGTGATTTCCTTCCTTTGGTTTGTGCATTTTTTCCACAAGATACTCGTGATCACCGGAATTTTTTCCAACATACTCCACTCATAACTTCATGCAGCGAACAAAGGATAAGTTTATCTAGGCAGGAAGACTTGGAGGGATCGTGATGAAGCACTTCCATACATGGGTAGGAACCGCAGGGTTAGGGGCTGTACTTCTAATGACAGCTTGTATGAATCAGGCTGCTCCGCCTACGAAGCCGCATCCACCAGCACGTACACAGTCCATTGCGCAAACTCCAAAAGGCGCAACTGTTATTCCAAGCGTGGATCGTGATAAGAAATTCACGACAAACGCGCACGGCCATACGTATAGCGGAATGGGCAATGCTCTCTACAGCTCCATGGGCAGCTCACACTTGCACACGGGCGGTCCTTCTACAAAGCTGGAAGCCCAACTGAAGGCAGCAGGCGTTCACGGCGTTCAGGCATTGATCGTGAACGATGCCATCTACTTGGCCCCTTCTACTGCCAATACACAATCGATCAATCAAATGGACCCGATGCAGTCCCATCTCATTAGCAATTACTCGGGAAGCTCCAGTCGAGGGCATGATGCTGCCCATACAAAATCAGGGAGCGGAACCGCAGGTACATTGGGTACGAGTGATCATCAGAACACATTCGCACAAGCACGCACCCAAATCGAGCGTATCTATGGAACGGATACACCCGTGAAGGTCGTGAACTCGAAAAAAGGCATCCAAGCGCTAGAAACAGTGAAAAAGCAAATGAAGGAGCACCAAAATAATCAAACCATGGCCGAACAGCTGAGCGTGCTCATACGCGAAGCAAAGCGGTAAACAAAGAAAAAGGGACAAGCATCCTCGCTTGCCCCTTCCTTATTTCGATAAAAAATCTTGGATTTCGTTCACGGTCTCTTGCGGATGCGTTACCATCAGCAAATGTTGAGCTTCCTGTATCCTTTTCACCTTGGCCTGCTTCACAATCCCCTGATAATGGGCGACTGCCTGATGATGAAACTGCTGCTCTTCTTTTGACAATAAGCTGTCGTCAGCCAGCAGTAATAGTACTGGGCATGTCAGCTGTTGGAACAATTCCGGTTGGCTATGGACGCTGTACTCTTTGAAATAAGCGGAGAAAGCTTCCCTCGGCAAACGGTATCCGTAGCTGTCGTCTTCCCTTTTCAAAAGCTCGTCTCGCATCCAGCCCTCTGGCATCACTCTCGTACCATACCGCTCTGCGAACTGCCTTTCCGCTTCCTCTACAGAAGAAAAACGCGTGGTTGCCAGCCGCTCTACAACCTTCTCCCTATTGAATCCAGGCACTTCTCCCAAGGAATAATACCCTCCATCCAGCAATACGAGCGACGCTACACGCTTAGGCTCGCGAATCGCAAGCATCTGGGCAGGCACAGCAGAAAAGGACGCTGCGACAATCGTCACTTGTTCAAGCTGTTCTGCATCCAAAAGTTGAATCAAATCCGTTACAATCCGCTCAAACGAAAAGGAACCATGGCTCACAGAATTCCCGTGACCACGGATATCTACCGCAATCACCCGACATCGCTCTGCCAATCGTGGCAGGATGGGCGCAAATAGCAGCTTAGTGTTGCGAATGCCATGCAAAAGCAGCAAGGCAGGTGCATCTGACTTTCCTGTTACGCCGTACTCCAGCGTGCCCTCTTCTACCTGCAAACGATTGACCTGCGAAAACAATGCTTCGTCCATTTTGCCTACCTCCTCACTAAATACGCCCCGGAATCAGCACGCCAATATGATCTGGATGCAGCCTGGCGATGTAAAACAGTGCCGAGACGATACATACACCGGCCACTAGTGTGAGTACTTCTGCTTTTTTCCAGCGTTTGCTACGGTAAAACCGATGCTGACTGTTACGCATGCGAAAGCCTTTCGCATCCAATGCATTGGCAATCAATTGTACACGCTTGAGTGAGTTGAAGATGAGCGGTACGAGCAAGTAGCTGTACTTCCTGATGCGTTCCGGAACATTTCCTTCGCTCGTCGACATCCCTCGTACCATCTGCGCTTCCCGAATGATCGCCAAATCATTTTTGACGAGGGGGATAAAGCGAAAAATGAGCGAGAGCAAATAACTGATCGAAAACGGAACGCCAATCCCGCGAAGTCCCATCGCTATCTCTCTGGGCGAAGTCGAAAACACATAATACATGGACAATAACGCGACATTTGCCAGTCGAAGTCCCATTCCCAATGCCCATAAGACACCGACATCCGTGATTTGCACGGGATAATGGATCAACGGAATGGTGCTGCTCCAGTACGGAGTGCCTACATTGGTAAACGGTAGCCACGTAATCACTGCAAAGCACGAACCGATTCCACCAACCAATATGTACGCCTTAATCATAGAGCGCTCCCAGCCCAGCTTGGCAATCAGTGCGATGTTTATCGCCAACAGAACAATTAGCGCACGCGGGTCCTGGAATAAAAAAGGGAGCAAGCCCAGCAGCACGAATACAAGCAGCGTGTAGCTCGGATGGGCATTCTTCATCTTAGATCCCCTCTCCCAGCACCTGTTTTTTCATCGCTGTCAGCGTGAGGGGAATCGGGTCGTCGATCCCCGCAGCCTTCCCAAAACGATAAATGGCAGGCGCTTCTACTTGGGCAGCAGCTAATACTTGTGGTTGCGAAAATACGTGCACTGGGTCCCCGTCGCATAGCAGCTTTCCTTTATGCATAACGATCACTCGCTGGGCGTACTCCGCTACCAGACGCATATCATGCGTGATGACGATGATCGTATGTCCTTCCGCGTGTAAATGCCGCACCAGCTCCATCATTTCTTGCATGCCTCGGTAATCGAGACCGGTCGTAGGTTCGTCCAGCACGATGACTTGCGGCTTCATCGCCAAGATCGAAGCCACCGCAATCTTTTGCCTCGTGCCTTTGCTCGAAAAATAGGGTTCTTCGTCACCCTTGTCGGATAACCCCACTGCTGCCAACGCCTCCGCGACAGCTTGCTCTATTTTTTCAGGCAGCCAGCCCATGTTTTTGGGCCCAAATGCTACCTCTGCCTTTATGGTCGAATGAAAGATTTGATGATCAGGATTTTGATAGCAATAGGCCACGATTCTCGATAGTTGGGCAACGCTCATCGTCTTGGTATCGAGACCATTCACTTTGACGGTACCCTGCGTTGGCTTGTATAGACCATTACAATGCTTGGCCAATGTCGTTTTACCGGAACCATTTCCCCCGATGATGGCGACGAATTCTCCCTGTTTCAGTTGGAGCGAAACGCCATGCAGCACCGGCTTTTCCTTTTCATAGCCATACCAGACCTCATCGAACTCAATAACGACACTCACAGGCTTCCCTCCCGAACGAGCCGTGCTTCTTTGTAGTAGAGTGCCAGCTCCTCAACAGTCAGAGGCACACCAGCAGAGGACGCCGACAAGACGCCTTCCTGGCATAGCATGTGATAGAGTCGGATGACATCCGGGACCAATATGCCATACTCGTCCAACACGTCCACTTGGTCAAAAAATTGGCGAGTTGGCTGGTCCAGAACGATTTTCCCCTCGGCAATCAGAATCATTCGGTCGCAAAAGGCTGCGAGCTCTTCTGTCGCATGGGACGATACCACAATCGTCATTTCTTTTTCCCGCTTCAAACGTGAAAGAAGCGAGAAGACCTCCCGCGCTCCCACTGGGTCCAGCTCAGAAGTAGGCTCATCCAAAATGAGTACCTGTGGGCTGTGGGAAAGAGCGGATGCAATTGCCACCCGCTGCTTTTCTCCCCCCGATAGCTCAAGAGGCGAACGATTAGCAAAGCCGTTCAATCCGATCAGATCGAGTACCTCTGCCATTCTTTTTTCGATTCGCTCGTCCGACCACCCGGCATTCTCAAGCGAAAAGGCAAGCTCCTCTTCGACGGTCAGCCCGATGAACTGCGACTCCGGGTCCTGAAAGACGATGCCTTGCTCGCCATTGGACTCGACACTCCCCACGAAATGTCCACCGTAGTTAGCTGGAATCAGACCCGACATCGTCAGTAGCAACGTCGTTTTCCCTGCGGCAGCAGGCCCGACTACGCCGACTACTTCCCCTGGATAAAGCGCCAGATGAATGTCCGCTAGCGCAGGCTGTGCTCCCTCTTCATAATGCCAATAAACTCCGTTTACTCGCAGCAATGGTTCTGTTTTCACCTTGCGATCCTGCTTTCATTCCCGAGATAGTTAAAATCCTGCAAGGGGCGACCCCGGTATAGTCCAGAGCGCTTCACGAATGGGTACAACAGCTTTAAGAGGATCGGTCCCAGAACTGCCGTTGATATGGCTTGGTTCAAGAACACCGTCGGGATGAATACAGCAACTACCTCTTTCGGAGTCAATCCCAGTGCAAAATTAACGAGAATCCCGCATGCTACTACTGCCGAGCTGATGATGACTACAAACACGATGTATTGAAAAACGCTTCGTTTTGTTTTCAGGGCAGGATGACTCACAGCAAGTAGCCCGATAAAGCCACCCATAAAATTAGAAAAGAAACCGACCGCGATCGCATGAGGCGGTGCGCTTCCGGTTAACAAATCACTGACCATATTTCCAAAGGCAAGACCAATGCATCCCGGCAAGCCGAATAACATGCCAAAAACGGGCTGAAGGGCATTGGCCGGACGGATCGGTACGGAAGGAATGAGCTTGATATTGGCAAGCATAATAATGGCAACAGCGTAGAGCGCGGCAGTGACGACAATCAGGACGTAATCTACCGTCGTCCACTTCCGCCGGAACAGATTCGAGAGCATCAGAATAACTCCTCCTTGTGTCAAGTGTTAATGTTTGGAATATTCCTGTAGCCAGTTTACTCTCTCTTTTCTGGATCGTCTAGAAGAGGGTGGGTAAAACCATTGGTTCTAGCGGTAGGGTGGGGAGGAAACAGGAGAAAACGCTCAGCTTCTAGGGCCACCAGCTGGGGGATTGACTGCCCGCCTCCATGCAAAAAGCGAAACCGCGTCCAAAGTGGCCGGTTCAGGATGTGTTTCAGAGGTGGACGCTTAAGGGCGTGTTTCGCTTTTTGCATTCCGTCTCGGTCGGTGTCCCTAAGATCTTCGCTTATTTCTCCTGTTTCCTCTGCGAGCTGTTTGCTTTCCCCCTGCTTTCTTAGGGAGAATCGAAATGAATAAAAAAGAGAGAGCCACGTGCGGCGGTGTCTTCCATACACCCTCGTGATATACTAGTAGTCAAACTAATCAAATATTCAAGATAACTAAATAAAGGAGTTATCATGGGACAATATGTAGTCAGAGAAAGCACGAAAGATGACGCTGAATTTATTGAGCAAAGAATCGTTGAATACAATGAATCGAATGTTCCTTTTGAACTGACCGTTCCTTTTTCAAAAATCAATAAACACGTTCGTGATGAAGATGGCACTATCATTGCGGGAATAAATTGTGTGTACTATTCTTGGAGATGTTTGTACATTGATGCTTTGTGGGTCAGAGATGATTTGAGAAAGACCGGATTGGGAAGCAAACTTCTTCTTGAAATTGAAAACACAGCTAGGGAGTATGGCATTCATTTGATTCATTTAGATACTTTTGATTTTCAAGCAAAGGACTTTTATGTAAAACACGGGTACGAAATACATGGTGTACTCGAGGATTGCCCTCTTTCCCATCAAAGATTTTACCTACAGAAGAGAATTGATTAGCAGTCTAATCTTCCGCAAAAAAGTAGCCCTACATCCAATAATCGGTGTAGGGCTCTTTGTCTTCCACATGTTACTCCTCAAACTTCACCATTTCCAAATTGGTTTTTTTGACCTTCACCAGGTACAACAAATAGATCAAGCCTACAAAGCTCCATAGCAAGCCCAGCATCATGGACGTTGTTTCGAGGTTGACCCACAGAAAGGCGATGAACGTTGTCCCGATGAGTGGAGACAACACGAAGCCCCACCAATCCTTGCTATGCTTGTTCTTTTGTTTACGGAAATAGTACGCCATTACGCTGATGTTCACAAAGCTAAAAGCGATTAGTGCGCCGAAGTTAATAAAGGAAGTTGCTGTTAACAAATCCATGTACAAAGCGAACAGCATCAACGCTCCGACCAGTAAGACGTTAAGCAAAGGCGTTCTCAGCTTCGGATGTACATAACCGAACCAGCGTCGCGGCAAAAATCCATCTCGTCCCATTGCGTACAACAAGCGTGTCACGCTCGTGACTGATACCAGTCCGGATGCCAGTGTCGAAGACAACGCTGCCGCCAAAAACACCAATTGAAAGATCGTCCCACCGATAAACAGAGCAATCTCCGCAGAGGCCGCTTCTGGATCAGACAATACCGAAACATCAGGAAATAATGATTGCATGAAATAAGAGGCCGTAATAAATAACGCTCCTCCTGCGAGTGCTACGAGCATAATCCCGCGAGGAATCGTCTTTTTCGCATCGACGGTTTCCTCCGTGAGCGTGGTTACTGCATCAAAGCCAAGGAAGGAAAAGCAAAGAATCGACGCACCGGAAAGCAGTGCAATGACAGACATATCCGGTGACAAAAATGGACGCAGGTTGAATACGTGGCCAAGCCCGTCACCTTGCATAAGACCACGGATTGCCAATCCCGCAAATAATACGACGACCACGACTTGAAACAGCACTAGAATCGAGTTAACGGATGCGGTTACCGTTACGCGAAATACGTTTAACCCCGTCACCAATACAATGAAACCAATAATCCACCATGCTGTCGACACGTCAGGAAACACGGATGATAAGTATACTCCCGTCAACAAGGCGTTAATCATCGGTAAAAATAAATAATCTAGCAAAGATGCCCAGCCTACCAAAAATCCTGCATAGGGATGAATCGTTTGTTGCGTATACGTGTACGCGGTCCCTGCTGAAGGGAATAGCCGTACCATCTTTCCGTAGCTTGCCGCCGTAAACAGGATCGCAAGAAGTGTGACTGCATAAGCAGCAGGAACGTGTCCCCCCGTTTCTCCAGATACAATGCCAAAGGTGTCAAAAACGGCCATCGGGGCCATGTAGCCCAGTCCAATTACGACAATATGTCGCAACTTCAAACTACGTGTTAGTTCTGCTCTCCCGTTCACTACCTGTCCCCCTTTATGTAACAGAATAATTATACACGTTGATTTATAATCACGAAAGAAAAAAGCACTGCTGCACACGGGTTCTCCATGCACAGCAGCGCTTGATTTATATACGTATTTCCTATGCTTTTGGCAGTTCAAAGGAACTCTTCAACGATACAATCCGGTTGAATACGAGCTTATCATCTGTCGTATGCTTCGGATCGACATTGAAATAGCCATGACGGAAAAATTGATACTTGTCTTGTGGCTTGGTTTCTTTCATATTTGGCTCCACATAGCCTTGCAGCACTTCCAACGAATTCGGGTTAACGTTGTCGAGGAATGTGCCCTCTGCGTCTTCATCATCCATAATCAATGGCTCGTACAAACGGAATTCAGCAGGAAGCGCATTGGTCGCATCCACCCAGTGAATCGTCCCTTTTACCTTGCGACCTGTAAAACCGCTGCCGCTCTTCGTCTCAGGGTCATACGTGCAATGGATCTCGATCACGTTGCCATCTGCATCCTTCACGACGTCATTGCATTTAATGAAGTACGCGTGCTTCAGACGCACTTCATTTCCCGGGAACAGGCGGAAATACTTGCTCGGCGGGTTTTCCATGAAGTCGTCTTGCTCAATGTAGATTTCGCGGGAGAACGGAATTTGACGATTGCCCATCTCTGGGTTCTCTGGATTAATCTCCGCTTCGAGCATCTCGACTTGTCCTTCCGGATAGTTCGTGATGACGACCTTCAACGGATTCAAAACAGCCATCGTACGTGGTGCCTTCAGCTTCAGGTCCTCACGGATGAAATACTCCAGCATTTTCTCGTCAACCGTGCTGTTAGCGCGCGCTACCCCTACTTCACGAGCGAATGTACGAATCGCTTCCGGTGTATAGCCGCGACGACGGAAGCCTGCGATGGTTGGCATGCGCGGGTCATCCCAGCCGTCTACTACATTCTCATCAACAAGCTGTTTCAGCTTGCGTTTACTCATAACGGTGTTGGTCAGATTCAAGCGGGCAAATTCGTACTGGCGTGGTACACTCTCCATTTCGCACTCGCGGACTACCCAGTCGTACAACGGACGATGATCTTCGAATTCCAGTGAACACAGGGAGTGTGTCACGCCCTCGATGGCATCCTCCAACGGATGAGCGAAGTCGTACATCGGATAGATGCACCATTTGTCGCCCGTATTGTGATGCGTTGCATGGGAGATTCGATACAGAACCGGATCACGCATGTTGAAGTTCTGAGAAGCCATATCGATTTTCGCACGCAACACCTTTTCTCCGTCCTTGAATTCCCCTTGGCGCATCCGTGCAAACAGATCCAGGTTTTCCTCCACAGATCGGTTGCGGAACGGACTATCTGTGCCTGGCTCTGTCCATGTTCCACGCATTTTACGCATTTCTTCGGGAGACAGATCGTCTACGTAAGCCAGACCTTTTTTAATCAACAGCACCGCACGGTTGTACATCTCTTCAAAGTAATCAGATGCAAAAAACAGCCCATCCCATTCGAAGCCAAGCCATTGAACGTCCCTTTTGATGGCCTCTACGTATTCGATGTCTTCCTTCACCGGGTTGGTGTCGTCAAAACGCAGGTTGGCCTTGCCGGAAAATTCACGTGCCAACTCAAAGTTGAGGCAAATCGCTTTTGCATGTCCAATATGAAGATACCCGTTCGGTTCTGGGGGAAAGCGGGTAATAATTTCTTTTACTTTGCCCTCTTGCAAGTCATCAATCATGATATTGCGGATAAAATTGGATGCCGCTACCTTGTTTTCCAATGAAATCAACCTTTCACTTCACCTTTACATTCCATAATACTGATTCTCTACCCAGAGTTCAACAAAATCGGGTCGTGGACCGACCCGCTCACGTCTTCCATTGCTGCCTCGTTTGCCATTGTGGCCTGCAATACAGATGAATGACAGAATCAATGGCTAAGCGCTGCTCCGTGATCCCTCGAATCGTTTCGAGATGCTTCGGGGAAATCAGATGCAACAAAGGCTGTTCAACATGATTGAAACGTTGGAATGCTTCCGCTGCAATCCGATCCCACTGTGGGTAATACCGAAGCAAGTCATCGGGCATTACACGGGAGCGATCCGTGTCAGACTCGGGCAAACACTCAAAAGGTTCATCCAGATTTAACGTTCCATAATCATCGGTCAGCTCTTCGCCCGGAAAAATATCCCGTGCAGCCAATTCCATATCATACATGGTCGGCACACAATTCGCATGAAAGCTGTGGTTCACGTACCTTGCCTTATCCCAACAAAGAATGTACTTTCCGAACTGGTTCTTGAATGAATATTTTTGCACGTCCTGTTTTCGTAATGAGTCAAGTTTTTCCACAAATGCAGGGTCCAATACCTGGTCCAAATTATCCTGTGCCCATACAATCGTTCCTTTTGGGATAAACCTTGTCGCAAACACACCGTACCCGATCTCATCGTTGATATAGCGCAATTCTGTATCGGGATGCATCATGGTCTTTGTTTCACTCCTTGGCTTATGTGCCTTTTTATCATCATAAGCAATTCAGCCCCATGAGGTGTGTGAATGTCTGCGAAAAACACCCCTCCCCATAGCTTTCCTGACTATTTTTCTGGATTAAAAAATTTTTTCTTATTTACCACAAATGGTAAATAGTCTATATTATTGGCAAACGGTGTTTTAGGAACATTTTCCCACAACGATCGCATCAGTAAATGTGTCAATTTTATGCTTCATCCATTGATATCGAAACGGCAAACCCGGGGAAATCCGGCGACGCAAAGCTACAGGGGCTACCTCCGCAACAGCGGACACGCTTGCCAGCTACCGAAGTATTGATGTAGGACGAGACCAATGATCCTATATCATTGGTCTTTTTTTGCGCACATAATGTCTATTTTTGTCTATTTTTGTATGTTTGTGTATTTTTGACTTTTGAAGGAGGTGAGGCAACAGCGGATAGCCGGTTTAATGAATTCATTATTCTATTCATCATGAAGGAGGTTTCATAGGAATGTCATTCTGGAAGAAACTCTCAACCGTCGCGCTGACTGCTGTCATCGGGGTATCAACATTCTCTGGGGCACAAGCTGCTAACCGTCCAACAACGATGTCACCGAACGCAATGGTGACGACTCCTCACTATCTGGCTACGGCTGCGGCCCTGAAGACATTGGAAAACGGTGGAAACGCTGTAGATGCTGCTATTACAGCCGCTTCCACATTAGCTGTCGTCTATCCTCATTACACAACCATTGGTGGAGATAACTTCTGGCTCATCTACAATGCCAAAACAAAAGAGCTGAAGGCACTGAACGGCAGTGGTCGCGCAGGCGAAAAGGCAACCATCGACTATTACAAAAACAAAGGCTACGAAAAAATCCCGTCCCGCGGTTATGAATCGGCAAACACTGTCCCTGGTGTCGTCTCCGGCTGGTGGGAGGCTTACAACTACGCCCATAAAAGCATGGGCAACAGTAAGGTTCAATGGAACAAACTGCTGGAGCCTGCCATTGGATACGCCGAGAACGGATATCCAGTCTCCCCCAACCAAGTATATTGGACGAAATACGCGACAGATCCAACTGACAATAACTTGAAGAATCTTCAACGTTTTGATGGATTCCGTAAAACATTCCTGAAGCCCAACGGTGATCCCTATGCAGCAGGCGAAATTCTCAAACAAAAGGATCTTGCCAATACTTTGCGAATCATTGCGAAAAAAGGCGCTGACGGTTTTTATAAAGGAGAAGTAGCTAAAAAAATCGTAGCAGACATGCAAGCCAACGGCGGATTGCTCACGTTGAAAGATTTTGAGAAGCACACCTCCACTTGGGCAGATCCGATTTCGGTAGACTACCGCGGATATAAAGCGTACAACGTTCCGCCTAACTCCCAAGGCATGGCATCGCTCTCTATTCTTAATGTTTTGAATAACTTTGACCTCAAGAGCATGGGTGAAGGAACACCCGATTACTATCACACGATTGTGGAAGCTACCAAACAGTCTTTTGCTGACCGTGACAAATGGCTGACTGACCCTGCCTTTGTGGATATCCCTGTGGATGAGCTGTTGTCCAAGCAGCACGGGAAAGATTTAGCTGCGCGCATTGATATGAAGCAAGCTGCCAAATCCGTAGAACCGCTTGATCCAAAAGGCGATACAACCTGGTTCGGGATCGTCGACAAAGATGGAAATGCCGTGTCCATCATTCAGAGTCACTATTTTGACTGGGGTTCCGGCATCGTAGCGAAAGATACGGGCATCCTTTTGCAAAACCGCGGAAGCTATTTCTCTTTGGACTCCAAACACATCAATCACTTGGAACCAGGAAAACGTACCTTCCACACCATTAATCCAGCTATGCTCTTTAAAGGGGACAAGCCTTATCTTCTCTACGGAACACAAGGGGGAGAAGGACAGCCGCAAACGCAAGCCGCTCTTGTCACGCGTATCGTCGACTTTGGTTTCAGCGTACAAGACGCAATCGAAGCACCAAGATGGCTACATGGACGCAACTGGGGATCTGATTCCAACAATCTCAAGGTGGAAAGCCGCATCCCTCAAGACGTCCTGGACGAGTTAATAAAACGTGGGCATCCAGTCGAAAAGCTGGAAGCAGCCTATACCGATACGATGGGACAGTCCGGCGCAATCCTGATTGACCCGCAAACCAATGTAAAATTTGGCGGTGCTGACCCTCGCGGTGAAGGCGCAGCAATGGGATATTGATATTTTGTCAGACTGCTGAGTTAAACTCAGCAGTCTACCTGTATTATATTTCCTTGTGGCAGACCGCTTTTCACAAAGAAAGAAATATCTCAATCACGGATTAGGAGCGGAAAAATCCTATGTTTTTGTTCAACAAACTCAGGAACAAAATGATCCTTTGGTTTCTCGTCGTGGCCGTCATTCCACTTACTGCCGTTTCGATGTTTATCACGAGCAGCTTTTCATCCATTCTGATTGATAAACAAAAATCATCCTATGTTGACCTTACTTCCAGTACAGCCATAGCTATGGATCAATATCTGGACCGGCGTATGACAGAAATTCAGATTTTAGCCCGTACCTCGGATATTCAATCCGATGATGCAGCGGCAAAAAATGAATTCATCCGCAAGTTTACCGAGGAAATGAAACTGTATGACGGAAATACCTTTATCGCAAGTGATGGAAAAGTAACGGCTGATACGTTCCCCAAAAGCGTTGGAATCAATCTTGGCGAGCGCCAATTCTTCAAAGACGGTATGCAGGACAAGCCCAGCTTCTCCGATGTTCTAGTTGCGAAGACAACCGGCAATCGCTCTATCATCGTCGCTTCCCCTGTAAAAGCGAAAAATAATGAGAAGCTTGGTGTCTTGACCGGGCTCGTCAATGTAGATGACTTCACAGCTACATTCCTCAAGAATTTGAAAGTAGGCAACGATGGCTATCCGATTCTCGTTGATAACAAGGACCAGATTCAGTACCATCCTACCCAGGATCTGATCGGAAAACCGCTTGAGGAATCCGCTCTGCCGCAACCATTAATGGAAATCCTGAAATCAGGAAAAACAGAAAAGGGCTCATACAGCTACTCGGACAATGGTAAGGAATACGTTGTCACCTATTCCCCCATTCCCAAGACCAACTTTGGTTTGTATCTGCATATCCCTGTCGAATCCATAACGTCTGCGGTTTCATCCGTTACCAACATGGTTACGATCATTGTCATCATTGTTGTTGCTGTCGTGATCGCAATCGCGTACGCTGTTTCCCGGCAAATCTCCCGCCCTATTGCGGCAGTTGCCTCCGTGGCTAACCGCATTTCCGAGGGTGAACTGACTGTACAACCCTTGCAGATCCAAACCAAGGATGAGGTTGGACAGCTATCCCAATCCGTAAACACAATGGTGCTCAACCTGCGAACGATTATTCAACAAGTAAATGATACAGCTTCAGATCTTGCTTCTTCAGCAGAGGAATTGTCTGTCAACTCCGACCATACGAGCAAGGCTACCGAGCAAATCGCCATAACGATTCAGGAAGTAGCTTACGGTGCGGAAAAGCAAGTGAAGAGTGTAGAGGAAAGTGTCACCGCAATTCAAGGTGTATCGACAGGGGCCCAGCGGGTTGCCACGAATGCACAGCAAGCTGCCGAATCAGCTTTGGGCGCTTCCCAAATTGCAGTGGAAGGCAATCAGGCCCTTCAGGTCGTTATCAGCCAGATGCAATCGATCGAGAACACTGTTGGCAACATTGCCGATATCGTCAAACGATTAGGAAACAGCTCGCAGGAAATCGGACAAATTGTACAAGTCATCACCGGTATCGCTGAACAAACAAATCTGTTAGCACTTAACGCAGCTATTGAAGCGGCGAGAGCTGGTGAACAGGGGCGCGGATTCGCCGTTGTTGCAGACGAAGTGCGCAAATTGGCTGAGCAGTCCGCGCAATCCGCGCAACAGATCACACTGTTGATTACGACGATTCAGCTCGAATCAAACCAGGCTGTCCTTTCGATGGAACAGGGCACCAAAGAGGTCGCCACTGGACTTACAGTCGTTAACAATGCAGGCAAGTCCTTCGAACAGATCCAAGATGCTGTCACGCAGGTAGCAAGCCAAATTCAAGAAGTAAAAGCTTATTCTGAGCAAATGTCTTTTGGTACCAAACAGGTGGTAGAATTGGTCAGTGTCATTGAAGAAGTAGCGGAGAATTCTGCTGATGGAACACAAAGCGTGTCAGCCGCCACAGAAGAACAGCTGGCAGCTATGGAAGAAGTCAGTTCATCAGCTACTTCTCTGGCAAGAATAGCCGAAGAACTGCAATCTCATGTAAGCAAATTCAAGATATAGTCCAAACAACGAAAACAAGAAAAGCCGCCTTGCATGTGCACGGCGGCTCTTTCCTGCTTTCGCTTACACAAACTCCCACATCCGGTCAGGATGGTTCGTGCAAATTTGAACCTGAGGATGCCACGAAATGACTTCGCGGATATGCTTCGGATCATCCAGCGTCCACGCGATGACTTGGAAGCCTTTTTCAATCGCGGCTGCAGTTAGCTCACGCGTCAGAAACGGATATCCCATGGAGAGGATCGTGGCACCTGCTGCCTCCATCTGTTCCAGCATGAGTACAGGTCGGCCATATACAATCAGGCCTGTCTGCACTTCTTGGTCGAGCGTGCGAACGTGACGGATCAAATCGTGGTCAAAGGAAGTCAGGTACACCTCTTGCTTCATTCCATGCTTTTCTACAAGCGCGAGCACCTTTTCAGCGATACCCGGGTACATGTCACTTGTTGCTTTCAACTCGATATTTAGCGCGCAGCGACCTTTTACTGCGACTAGTACTTCCTCGAGTGTAGGGATTTTTTCGCCTGAAAACTTGTCGCCAAACCAGCTCCCTGCATCCAGCTCACGCAGCTCTGCCAAGGTATGATCCATGACCAGACCGTGGCCATTGGTCGTGCGTTCCAACGTAAAGTCGTGAATCAGCACCGGAACACCATCACGCGTCAACTGTACATCAATTTCCATTGCTTTGATAGCTGGCTCTGCCAAAGCCAGTCGAATCGCTGTCATTGTATTCTCCGGGGCTTTGCCTGACCACCCGCGATGTGCCATACAAATGTTCATTTCGCCAGCTCCTCTATCATTTCGTTTCTGTTATTTTTTCAAAAGCTTGCTGCCTTTTTCCGTCGCCGCCTGCATCGCTTCATCTACTGTCGCTTGGCCAAGCATCGCACGCTGCAGTTCTTTTTGAATCACATCCTGCAATTCTTTGTAGCCTGGAGCCATTGGACGAGGATAGCCGTATTGCAGTTGATCTACCGCGACCTTGAAGTTTGGTTCTTTTTCATAGAAAGCCTTCATTTCAGCCGAATCGATTGCTTCTGTCGTGACAGGCATATAACCGGAAGCGATTGACCAAGGAACTGTTTGCTCGGTATCGGTCATCCACTTCATGAATTCCCACGCTGCTTTTTTCTCCGCATCGGTCGACTTCGCCAGCATCACGAGATTCGCACCGCCCGTTGGCGTACCAAGCGTTTTATTGGCTGGCAGGAAAGCTGCACCCATGTCAAATTTGGCATTTTTCTTCAATTCCGTCAAGGAGCCTGTCGAGGTAAAAATCATGCCCACTTTTTGATTCAGGAAGTCTTGCTCCGCTACATCCCACGCATTGTAGTTCTCTCCTGGAGGGTTTTTCATGATGCCTTCCTTCACCATTTTGGACCAGAGCTCAAGCGGTGCTTTTCCTGCTTCGTTGTTGATCGTCAGCTCCTTGCCGTTCTCGCTCAGGATGTTGCCCCCGCCTTGGAAAACAAGCGCTTCGTAGAACCAGATATCCACGGGCGTCGAGAAGCCGTACCGAGTAATTTTGTCTCCTTCTTTCTTGCTCAGCTTTTGAGAAAAGCTGACGAGCTCATCCCATGTTTTCGGACCGTTTGTATCAAGTCCTGCTTCTTTTAACATATCGCGGTTGATGTACAGCAGTGGAGTGGAGCGGTTAAATGGCACTGCGTACAGTTTGTCATTCCAATAAGAGTTTTTCATGAGACCTGGAATGTACTTCTTTTCATCCCCTTGCGAATAGGGCGTCAAATCTTCCAAAACCTTTGCGTCTGCAAATGCTGCGATCGAAGCGATCTCGACCATCGTCACATCCGGATTGTTGCCCGCTGCTACAGATGCCAGTACTTTGGAATGGTTTTCTTGATACGCACCTTGGTAGGCTGGTTTGACGATAATATCTTTATGTGTTTCATTGAATTTTTTGACCATATCCTCGATGGTTTTCCCACGAACGCCACCCAACGCATACCAGAAATCAATTTGGACTGGGCCACTGGATGCTGTAGACGCTGCTGGCTGAGAAGTGCTGCCTGTACTAGCAGACTGTTCTTTTCCAGATGATCCGCATCCAGCCAACACTCCTGATAAACCAATAGTCAATGCACATAGAATCGTTCCCGTCTTTTTCATGGAAAACATGATTTGATTTCCTCCCTAAGAGCTATCTTTTTTATTTGGATTGGTAGATAAACGCTTTGATAATATGCCGTTGTGCCACGAAGAAAATCACGAGAATCGGTAGAATGAGGATCATGTTGCCAGCCATCATGACGTTCCACAAGGTTCCGCCGTCGGACATGTGTAAGCTGGATATTCCGATCGGCAAGGTGCGTACCTCGTCGCTGTTGGTCATAATCAGCGGCCAGAAATAGTCGTTCCAGTGGTAAATAAAGCTGAATAGTCCAAAAGTGACCAGCACAGGTTTCGCCATCGGCACCATGATCGTCCACATGATCTTCCATTCAGACGCGTTATCCAGACGTGCTGCCTCGATCACTTCATCGGGCACCTGCATGAATGCTTGCCTGAGCAGGAAGATTCCGAAAGCACTGGCTGCGTACGGCAAGATGAGCGACCACAGCGTATTAACGAGTCCCCAACCGCTCAATTGCACGTAGATCGGCAAAAAGATGACTTGTCCAGGAATCATCAAGACAATCAAGACAAGACCAAACAACAGATTGCGACCCGGAAACTTGTAGCGGGCAAAAGCGTAAGCCGCAGGCACCGCTGTCAAAAATTGCAGGATCAAAATCCCTACCGCAACCAGAATGCTGTTCCACGTATACATAAGGAACGGACCTGATTCCCACGCTTGGGCGAAATTGCTCCACTCCCACGTCTCAGGCAAAAGCGTCGGGGGAAATTGCAGGACCTCTGGCATCGTTTTGAAAGCCGTCGATGCCATCCACAGAAACGGGAACACAAACAGGAAAGCCACGATCAAAAGTCCAATCCATTCCACGGTCTTGCGTGAAGCCAAAACCACTCGATACATGCTGCTCCTCCTTTCTCACGAGTTCATCAGCGATAATGTACGCGCTTGGACATCACTAGGAAATGCAAAGCTGTTAAAATCCCTACCAGTATCAGCAAAATGACAGAGGCAGCCGAAGCAATCCCACCATTGTAGAAGTCCATTCCCTGCTCGTAAATGTAGTAGACAAGCATGTTCGTACTATTGATGGGACCACCCTGCGTCATAATGGCAATCGTGTCAAATGCTTGAAAGGATGAGATCGTATTGATAATGAGCAAAAAGAAAATCGTCGGCGACAGCATCGGTATGGTAATCCGTCTCAGCGTCCGCCACCATGGCGATTGATCGAGCGCTGCTGCCTCGTATATATCGCCCGGTATGCTTTGCAAACCTGCGATGAAAATGAGCGTGTTATAGCCGACACCTTTCCAAATGCTGACGATAATCAGTGACAGCAAGGAGCTTTTCGGGTCAGTCAGCCACGTATACGCAGGCAATCCGACCGCTTCCAGTCCTGCGTTCAATAGACCAAACTGTGGGTCCATCAGCCACATCCACAGCATCGAGACGGATACCAGGGAAATGATGTGAGGACTGAAGACAGTCGCCTGAATAATGCCGTACACCTTTGCCTTTTTGTTCAGCCATAGCGCGAGCAGGAAGGATAGCGTCAGGCCGATCCCCACTGTCGCAATGGTAAAGACCGCGGTATTTCCCAATACTTGATGAAAATCTCCGTCTACCATCAAGTCCTGATAGTTTTGCAAGCCTACCCATTCCATTTGCTCCAAATTGATCAAGGACCAGTCCTGAAAGCTCAAATAAATGATCGAGCCAATCGGGTAAAAGAAGAACAGGACAAAGCAAATCAATGCGGGTGCCAGATACAAGTACGGACGCAGTCGGGATGCGAGCTCAGACCAGGCAAATGCCGACGGACGCACTTCTGTTTTCGACTGGCTTACACCCGGCAACTCCTGTACAGTTGCCGCTTTTCGCATCAGCTATCCCCTCCTGCACGTGTCGATACAGGCTCTCGTCCACTCATGCGCCCCACTCGTTTTCCGCTCCCTTTTTCGAACACATATATGTACTCCCACGGTACAGTGACCGTGACCGAGGAGCCGACCTGCATCGCTACCTCCGAGTCCGCTTTGACGATGACCCTGCCTTTTTCCGTCTCTACATGAAGGAGCGTATCTGAGCCGAGAATTTCTCTGGATACGACCTGACCTCGTGCGTTCCACATCTCTTCGCTCGTGATGGCAGAGACAGCAGTAGGCAACAACACTGCTTTTTCCGGGCGGAATCCCCATACGTGCTCACTCTTGCCCTCCGCAGAAACAATGTTCATCGGCGGAGAGCCGATAAATTGGGCGACAAACAGATTTTCCGGCTCCTGATACAAATTCATCGGGGCCGCTACTTGCATAATGTGTCCGTCATTCATGACAACGATCTGATCGCCCATGGTCATCGCTTCTACCTGATCATGTGTCACGTAGATGAAAGTGCTACCGAGCTGCTTGTGCAGGCTCGTCAATTCCACACGCATCTGATTCCGCAGCTTCGCATCGAGATTGGAGAGCGGTTCGTCCATCAGGAAGACCTTTGGCTTTTTCACCATGGCCCGCGCGAGTGCAACACGTTGCCGTTGACCACCGGAGAGCTGAGAAGGCTTGCGCTTGAGGTAATCGGTTAGCCCGACGATTTCCGCGATCTCCTCTACCAGCACCTGGCATTCCTTTTTCGATATTCCGCGGTTTCTCAACCCATAAGCGATATTGTCATACACGTTCATTGTTGGGTAGAGAGCGTAATTTTGAAAAACCATCGCAATATCACGCTTGCCAGGTGGCAATTGGTTCACCGTTTGATCACCGATCATGATTTTGCCGTCCGTCACTGTTTCCAAGCCAGCGATCATCCTGAGTGTGGTTGATTTCCCACAGCCGGACGGACCTACCAGAACCGTAAAGGAGCCGTCTGGAATGACCAAATCCAATCCTTTGACCACGCTTTGATTCTGAAAGGCTTTCGTTACCTGCTCCAACACCACACGTGCCATTTGTTTTTATTTCCCTCCTTGTGCCTTTGCGGCCAGCATTTCCGTAACAAATGCCTCGAAATTAGCGTAGCGGTAATCCGGAAAAGCGTAGAGCCAGTTCTCTTGTCCGTACCACTCCAAAACGACAGACTGCACACCCGCTCCTACCGCAGCCAGTACATCATAGCGACTGTCACCGATCATCATGGCTTGCTCGGGACGTTTGTCCAGTGCCACCAGTGCTTTTTGTACAGGCTCAGCCGACGGCTTGCCTCGTGATACATCATCGACCGTGACGATTGCCTCAAACAGATGCTCAATCCCCGCCATCTCCAGACCAGCCAATGTAAACTCCCGTTGCTTGTTCGTGACGATCGCCATCGTGAAGCCCGCCGCCTTCAGCTTTTCCAACCCTTCGCGAACAAACGGAAACAGTTTGACGTGTTCTTCATGATGCTCCCGTACATAGGCGAAGTATCTCTGCAGCACTTCCTTTTTGTCAGGTACGCCTGCTGCTGTAGCAACTGCCGCCAAAAAATCATCAAACGATTCGCCAAAACGCGCGAGCAGCTCTTCCCTGCTAAAATGTCCCGGTGCGTACTGCTCAGCCGTAAAAGCAACGGCATCCACGACCGCATCCCGACTGTCTAGCAAAGTCCCGTCCAAATCAAATAACAACGCTTGAATCAAGGTTCACACACTCCTTCCACAGCAGGGGACTTCCGACTGAAACAGCTGTCGCCCCATGCTTTAATACTTCCTCCATCTGTTCCCGCTTGCGAATCAGCCCGCCAGAAATGATTGGGGTATCGATAACACTTCGAAATTCTTCGATAAACTCCGGCAGCAAAGCAGGCATCAGCTCAACGGCGTCAGGCTGTGTATCTTGCAGGGAGGTTAGGCCTGATTTAATCGAGTCGCTATCGACCAAAAACAATCGCTGAATCGTCAGCAGGCCTTGCTTTTTCGCCAGCTTGACCAGTGTGTTGCGCGTAGTGACGATCCCGTCTGGCTTGACGTAATGCGCCAGAAATGCGATTCCTTCCCGGTCATGACTGATTCCGCCGATCCGCTCCAAATGAAGAAATACAGGGATATTTTTCGACTTAAAATAATCCACGTAGCCTTTGATCACACCAATGTTACCAATCGAGAGTACCGCAGCACTCAAATTTGCCTCTGCCGCTTTTTCCAGGTGCTTCGCTTCTTTTACGGAAGCGATCAGCTTGTACTTTGCCAGTCTTGCATGAAATTGTTCCTGGTTCACTCGCTTAAGCCTCCTTATGCCCAAGACAAAAAACCCTGCGACATGACAATGCCAAAGAACTCTCGATGAAAGTGCTTGGAAAGGCTGTCGGGGGTTTCTCCATGGCTCCAACCGAAGGGATTGTTCACTTGTTACTTTGAATGGTACTGTACGAGCGTTAAGGAATCTTGAAGCAAATGTTAATAAACGGAAAAGTTCCTGTAAGGATGGAATTGACGGAACGGAAGAGCGGATGTATGATCCATCTATATTCAAATAATCAAATATTCGAAAATACGAAAAGAAGGGTTGCAATCATGAAGTGGGCACCAAGATTCGAAGGCTACGATCTCGTTTCCTTTCGAAAAGACTGTGTATCAGGCTTAATCGTCGGCATTATCGCGATACCATTGGGGATGGCATTTGCTATCGCCTCCGGAGTAAAGCCTGAGTACGGGATTTACACGACCATTATCGCCGGAATATTGATTTCTCTCTTTGGCGGTTCCCGCTATCAAATCGGGGGACCTACGGGCGCTTTTATCCCGATATTATTTGCAATCGTCATGCAATACGGTTATGCAGACTTGCTCCTCGCTGGATTCATGGCAGGAATTCTCCTTGTTCTCATGGGGGCTCTACGGCTGGGAGGGCTGATCAAATTCATTCCGCGACCCGTCATCATCGGATTCACTTCGGGGATTGCTGTTATCATCTTCTCTGGTCAAATTGCCAACTTTCTCGGCCTGGAACAACTGCAAAGACACGAGGATTTTTTGTCCAACATGGGGGAAATCGTCCTTCATCTAAACACGATTCATGTATACAGCGTAGCCATCGCTATTTTGAGTCTCGCCCTTATTTTGGTGACTCCCCGATTCTTCCGTAGCATACCGGCCTCTCTCGTCGGACTCGTAGTCTCCAGTGTCGTTTCCGTCCTCTTTTTGGAAGGAAAGGTAGCGACAATTGGCTCTACCTTTGGAGAGATACCGAGTACATTACCCGGCTTTCATTTTCCTGAAATCACATGGGAACGTGTCCAAAAGTTACTGAGTCCTGCCTTGATCATTGCTATACTAGGAGCGATAGAGTCTTTATTGTCTGCTGTCGTCGCCGATGGGATGACACGCAGTCGCCACAACAGCAACCGGGAATTAATCGGCCAAGGAATTGCCAACATCGTGACTCCGTTATTTGGGGGAATTCCGGCTACTGGCGCGATTGCGAGAACAGCCACCAACATTCGAACCGGGGCAACCTCCCCCATGTCTGGCATCATTCATGGTCTGGTCGTTTTGCTCATCCTGGTGCTGTTCGCCCCTTACGCCTCGCACATTCCGTTGGCGAGTATGGCGCCGATCTTGATGCTGGTTGCCTGGAATATGAGTGAGCGCAAGGAATTTGCCCACATGCTAAAAGCGAAGACGAGCGATTCTCTTGTGCTGGTGCTCACCTTCCTTTTGACCGTTTTCACCAATTTAACCGTCGCTATTGAAGTGGGGTTGGTGCTGTCTATCCTGTTATTTGTCAAACGAACACGCGATAGCTTGCGGGTAGCTCAGGTACTGCCTGATCCCTCGTCCAAGCACGACAAAGTCATGCCGCATATGGTTACCGATGGGCACGATTGCCCGCAAATCAGCATCTACACGATTGAGGGTCCTCTGTTTTTCGGGGATGCCGACTTGTTTGAAAGCTCCCTCACGCAAACCCTTCAACGACAACCAAAGGTATTGCTGCTGCGGATGGGAAAAGTCCCCCTGATGGACATGACCGGGGAAGCGAAATTGTCGCGGATTGTGAAACAATGTATGGACCAAGGGACAACAGTCCTTATTTCCGGAATCCAATCTGGCCCCAAGAAAATCTTGCAGCGTACGGGGCTATATGGCCTCGTAGGCGAAGCTCACTTTTTTGCTCATACTGGAGACGCGATCACGTATGCCCTCAGTTTACTGGATACTGGGAAGTGCCTCGGATGCAAGCATTTTGCCTTCCGCGAATGCACGCGTCTATCCGCTCCTACTGAAACTTCCACATGATGTTACGATCGGAGGAACCTATCATTGAATTTGGAACTACAACAATTTAAAGCGAATTTTTTCAAGGCATTGGGTCATCCCCTGCGGATTCGGATTCTGGAGCTGCTGGCGGAAGGAGATAAGAATGTAAACGAGCTTCAGACACTCATCGGGAGTGAAGGCTCCGCTGTTTCCCAACAGCTCGCCATTTTGCGGAACAACAATATCGTGTACGGAACGAAGGACGGAAACAAAGTCACCTACTCGCTGCGTGATCCGATGATCATCGAGCTATTGAGTGTGGCCAGACAAATTTTTAACAATCACCTGATTGATACGATCTCTATGCTGGATCGTTTTAACGAGGAATCATCGCTTGAGTCAACATAGGGGAGGAGAAGAAAAAGCATAGTTCTCTTCGACTCTGACACGCCCGCAAGGGGGATTCACTGGCCTTCTACACTGCAAAAAGGGGACCGTCGAGCCAAAGCCACCCTACGGGCGGAAGCTTCTCAAGGAAGAAGTGTTCGACAAGCGTGGTCCCCTTTTTGCAGTTCCGACTGGGTTGGCGTTGTCAAGGTCTACGAGCCCTGTGCTTTTTCTTCTCGCCAGCTTTGTTGGTTCATCGATGTCTTTTAAAACTTAACCGCTATTACAAAAAAGCCCAGGACCTTTAAAACGTCCTGGGCCTTCCTATGTTTACTGGGAAACGGCAATGACTGCATCCAATGCGATCAACGCTTCTGCTTCAATGGCTTTTGCCATCACATCGGTGTGCGGGTTATAGGATTCGATCAGGTCTGCATCTGCATACCCGTCAATCGCCAAAATAGAGCCTGCCTTCATACCACGGAGAGCCGCAATCACGAAGAGGGCGGTGTTTTCCATCTCGACTGCCAAAACGCCAGCTTTTTGGTACAGCTTGTGCGGGAACTCCAATACCCCACTGTAAAAGACATCGAGTGTCAGCGTGATTCCTTCGAATACCTTCAAGTCTGATGCGTTTGCTCCTGCTGCTTGTACAAGCGCGTCCACGACATGGCGATTGGCAACAGCCGGGAATCCCACAGGAACCAACTGACTGGTCAAGCCATCTTGGCGAACCGCTGCGGAGCTGATGACGAGGCTGCCTGTCTCGATTTCTTTTTGATATGACCCGGCAGTTCCTACACGAATGATGACCTGAACGCCGCCCTTCGCCAGCTCCTCGAAGCATACGGCCGCTCCCGGTGCACCTACCCCATGGCTCACTACCGCTACCTTAACGCCTTTCCACGTACCCGCATAGCTGTGATATTCACGGTTTTCCCCGATTTGACGCTGATCGTCGAGTTTCGAAGCAATCAAGGCTGCACGTTTTGGATCTCCGCACACGATGACGCGCTTTGGCAGTTGTTCTGGATCTACCTTTAGATTCGTCAACATCTCAATCGAACTCCTTTTTCTCCCACTCATCCTCTGGGATCGGCAATGCTTCACCGGAGAACCGCTCTTCACGAAACGGGTCTGCGATCAAGTGAAAACCATTTTGCTCCCAAAAGCCGGGCTTGTTTTCGGTCATAAATTCAATCCCTCTGATCCACTTCACACTTTTCCAGAAATACAGATGAGGAACAACCAGGCGAAGCGGCCAACCGTGCTTGTCCGTCAGTCGCTCTCCATCAAAGGAGTGAGCCAGCAGCACATCATCACGCTCCAGATCCGCGAGCGGCACATTGGCGGTATAGTCGTGATCACCGTGCAGCATGACGAAGTTCGCTCGCGGAGTCACGCCAATTGCTTGCAAAAAATCACGAAAACGCACGCCTGTAAATGCATTGTCAAAACGGGACCAGCGTGTCACGCAGTGAATGTCGCTCGTCACTGTCACCTGTGGCATCGCCATGATCTCTTCGTAGGAGAGCGTCACTTCCCGGTCTACCTCACCGAAAACACGCAGTGTCCATTCGTTCATGTCATACACCGGCACGTCTCCCTCATGCAAAATGGGAAACCGCTCTGTCAGGATTTGTCCTGGCGGAAGTCGTCTGGCGAGTCCCGGTCCCACTGGGGCGGGTACTTTCATTTTTTTGATCCGATCTGCCTTGTTCATATCGCATTTCCCCTTGTCTTCGCTGTCTATATGACCTGTGTTTAACGGGTGCTCTGCTGATTGTCGCTGCCGATCTGACTCTTGTTTTTCAAGAAGAACATCGCCACAATCGTCAGCACGTATGGCAGCATGGCAGTGAACTGGGTCGGAAGCGAAAAGCCCTGCAACCGAATACTAAGGGCATCCATCAACCCGAACAAAAAGCTCGAAGCCAAAATACCGAGTGGATGCGACTGCCCCATCATCATCGCTACCAATGCGATAAAGCCCCGGCCAGCCGTCATTCCTTCTGTAAACATCGTGACTTGCCCCAGTGAAAGCTGTGCCCCTGCAATCCCGCACAATGCGCCACTCATCACAATCGCCAGCATCTGAAGTCCCGTCACTTTCAGACCGAGACTGCGTGCCGCAACGGGATTCAGACCAACTGCGAGGACGCGGAAGCCCGTAACCGTCCGATAAAAGAACACATACAACAGAATGGCAGCCAAAAACGCAAAATACACGAGCGGCGAATGACCAGAGACAATGCCTCCGATGACTGGAATATCGTGAATAAAAGGAATCTCGACGGTTGGCAAGCCAACCATATCCTTATCGTAAAACGCCCCTTTGACACCGAAGATCGCCCGCAGTGCAAATGTCGTCAACCCCAGCGCGAGAAAGTTAATCGCCACACCGACGACGATTTCATTCGCCCTAAGCTTGATCGTCATGTACGCGAATAAGAGAGAAAAGACAATGCTGACCAGCGCTGCAATCAAAACGGCCAGAAAGAGATTCCCGGTAAAATGATTGCCGACGATCGCGGAAAAGGCACCGACCAGTACCAATCCCTCCAAGCCAACATTAAAAATTCCGACACGTGCGCAGAGCGCTCCACCCAAAGCTGCCAACAAGATCGGCGTGACCATCCGAATGGTAGAACTGAGGAGGGACCAATCAAAGAGCTCCATGCGATTCCCCTCCTTTTGCCTTCCGCTTTTTCCACCAGTCGTAGCTGAACTTGGCGGAGATGAACAATATCAATACGGCTTGTATAACACTTGCCAGCTCCAGCGGCACATCCGTATTGCGCTCTACACCCATGGCTCCTGTCTGAAAAGCAGCAAGCAGGATCGAAGTCACAATGATGCCAAGCGGATGCGAGTTCGCAAGCAGAGCGGCCATCAGCCCCGTCCAGGCGAATCCTGGTACGGTCAGGGCACCGTCAACAAAACGATAGTGCGCCCCCATTACCTCTACGGTTCCCGCCAAGCCAGCCAGTCCACCACTGGCAAACATCCCGGTCAGCATCACCCGAATGCGATTAATTCCTCCGTATTGAGCAAACAGCGAGTTTTGACCCAGCATCTTCACTTCATAGCCAAAAGGCGTAAAACGAAGTACCCAGAACAACAGCAGCGCTGCAACGATCGCAAACAAAAACCCTGCATGCACGCTCATCCCGGCAAACAGCTTCGGAAGCCAAGCGCTTTTCTCCAGCATGACGGTCTGTGCCAGTGCCGCAGAACCCGAGCGATCCCGGAATGGCTCTGTCACGAGATAGCTCGCAAACAATACCGCGATATAGTTGAAAAGCAACGTAGAGATGAGCAACGGAATACGAAAGCGGGCTTCCATAAAGCCTGGCAACAACGCCCAGAACCCACCGACTGCCATCCCTGCGAAAATACCCGCCACAATTTTGATCATTCCCGGTGCTGGCAAGTAGATCGCAACTAACGCAGCACTGACGGCACCCAGCACCATTTGCCCTTCCGCCCCAAGATTGAATACTCCTGCCCGAAATGCGAGGGAAAGACCCAAGGCAATCAGCATGATAGGCGTGGCTCTCGCTAATGTAGACGTAAAGAAATAAAAACTACCAAAGGCCCCTTTCCACATTTCCTGGTAGGTGCCCAAGATCGATTCGCCAACTGCAGCAATGACCAGCGCCCCGGTCAACAAACCGATGACGACAGCCAAGAACGGCTGAACCAATGACTTAGATAGCTCTTTGATTGCTGCCATGAATGCTTCCCCCCGCCATGATCACGCTGATTTTTTCTTCGGTTGCCTCCAGGCGTGAAAGCTCTCCAGCGATTCGCCCTTTATACATGACCAAAACCCTGTCAGACAAGGCGAGAATTTCGGACAACTCGGAGGAGACGAGCAAGATCCCGTCTCCCTGATTGCGCTTTTCAATCAGCGCCTGATGGATGTACTCCATGGCACCGATATCCACCCCTCGCGTAGGCTCAGCCGCAATCAAAAACGGGGTTTCATGTCCCAGCTCCCTTGCTACGATCAGCTTTTGCAAATTTCCACCTGACAGATTCCCTGCCAGCTCCTGCAATTGTCGAGAGCCAGTTTTGATGGCAAACTGCTCAACCCAGCCTTTTACGACTTGGCGGAATTTCTCCCGCAAAACGACGCCTCGGCGGTTGTAAGCAGGCTTTCGCTGATAGCCCATCAACGCATTTTCCTCGACACTTGAGAGTTTGGCCGTTCCCCACAGGTAACGATCCTCCGGAATATGAGCCAAACCGGCATCCCGAATGGTGACTACTGATTTATTCGTCACATCTTTGCCGCCTAACCGCACCGTACCCTCCTGTGCCGCACGCAAACCACTGATCGCTTGCAGCAGCTCGGATTGACCATTCCCGGAAACACCTGCAATTCCTACGATTTCGCCGTGATGCACGGTAAAGCTGACTTGATCGAGCAATGTCTGCTTTTCTCGAACCGTGAGATTCTCCACCTGCAACAAGGGGCCTTTATCCAGAGGAACTCGCTCAGCTAGCTCCTGTAATTCACGTCCAACCATCAATCTTGCCAAATCATCCGCATTTGTCTCATTCCGCAAAACCGTTCCCGTCACTTTGCCTCCGCGCAGTACCGTAATACGATCGGCTACCTCCATGACTTCCTGCAACTTATGTGTAATCAAAATGACGCTCTTGCCACTCTCTGCCAGGTTTCGAATCGTTTGCAGCAGGTCGCGTACCTCCAGCGGAGTAAGTACAGCGGTAGGCTCGTCCAGCACGATAATATCCGCTCCTTGATACAGGACCTTAAGAATTTCGACCCGTTGCTGTTCCCCAATCGAGCAATTCGCTACCTTGGTCTGCGGATGAATCGGAATGCGATACTGCTCACTAAGCGCACGCACCTTGTCCTCCGCGTCATTTCTTTTGAAAAAACCCGCTTGTTTCGGCTCGTAGCCGATCACGATATTTTCAGTCACACTAAATTCTCCGAAGAGCATAAAGTGCTGGTGAACCATCCCGATTCCATTTCGAATCGCGTCCTCTGGTCCGCGAAAAACAACTGGCTTTCCGTTTAACACGATCTCTCCCGACGTCGGCTGCTCCATCCCGTACAGCATCCGCATCAGTGTCGTTTTGCCCGCTCCATTTTCCCCGACAATCGCGTGGACTTCTCCTGCTGCCAGTGAGAACGACACCTTGTCGTTGGCGGTAAAATCTCCGTACTTCTTGGTCATGGCCCTCATTTCCAAGCGATCGGTCATTCCCACTCCCTCATTTCTGTACGTCCTTTTATGAAAATGGAAGACCGACTACACAGCCGTAGTCGGTCACATCCATCACTGTGCACAAGCTTTAAATAATTGTTCAAAAAGTTAGCTTTTCAGCACCGAACTACCTTATTAGAACTTGTCTGGTACTTGGCGGGTGCCTGCTACTATCTCATCACTGATCGCTTTCACTTTATCCACGACTTCTTGTCCAATAAAAGCGTTCAGAGGCGTTTTGCTTTCGTGCGTGACATAGGTTACGCCAACACCTTTTTCTTTCAAGCCGTACGCAACAACACCTGGTTTGAACGTTCCTTCTACAAAGTTCTTCACGGTTTCATAAGCTGCCGCGTCGGTCCCTTTCAATTGGGACAGAACGATATGCTCTGGATCGATCGTCGTACGGTCAACGTCCTGACCTGCTGTGAAGAAGCCTTTTTCCTTCGCCGCTTCGAAAACGCCGAGGTCGCCTACAGCTGCTGCACCGTTAATGAAGTCAGCGCCTTTGGAAGCTTGGAGCAAAGCCAATTCCTTCGCTTTTGCCGGGTCAGTGAAGCTTCCTACATAGTTGACCATCAGTTCTGCCTTTGGATTCGTCGCTTTCAAGCCCTCTTCGAAGCCGACTGTCCATTTTTTCAACTGTGGAATATCGAGAGCGACAACCATACCTACTTTGTTCGTTTTCGTTGCCAGACCTGCTGCTGCTCCCACCAGGTAAGCCGCTTCCTGCTCGCGGAAGGTAACACTGCGAACGTTTGGCAAATCCACTACGGTATCAATAATCGCAAAATTACGGTCAGGATTTTCGGTTGCTACTTTTTTCAATGCATCCTCTGATGTAAAGGAAGAAGTGATGATCAAATCATAATTTTCTGCAACAGCCACGCGCAGATTCTCTTCAATCGCTCCATGGTCCGTAGATTCAATCGTTTTCACTTCTGCGCCCAGCTCTTGTGCGGCTTTCTTTGCACCCTCATCCATTTGTTGAAAGAACGGGTTCACACCAATTTTCTCGGGCAAAATCAAGGCAATTCGCTTTTTGTCCGCGCCCTCTTGTCCTGCTGCTTGTCCTCCTGGCTGATCTGCCGGTACGCTTGTGCCAGTCGAGCACCCTGTTGCCAATACTGCGAATGTCGTTAAAGCCAGCAATAACTTCTTCATGATGTATCTCTCCCTATCCGAACTTTACGTTTTTCTTTATCCTATTAGGTAATGTACGGCTTTTTACCCATTTTTTCAATACTATTTACGAATATTCTCTTATAAAATTAATTTATCGTTCGTTTATTTACCCCTCCCCTTTTACAAATACAACAAAAAAAACTCTTCCCGGAGGAAGAGTTTGCGTACGTAGCCGTTCTCTTCCTCATCTGTCAAAACCATGGTACAGGTTTTGCAGGAATTGGCACCTTTCTGTTCATGCATAGACATGATCAGTGGTTGCCGGGCATCATCGGGCCAGTCCCTCCGCCGCTCTTGATAAGGTAGCTGAATATATTTAGTTACAATGGAATTCATTCTAGCAGAACGGTTCGAAAATGCAATTCTTTTTTCTCAATTCCAAACACTTCTAAAAGTGAATAAAAGTTTAAAAAGTCGTCTTTTCAGCATCGAGAAACAACCTATTTCACGTGAAAGGTTTGCTGGAGACGATGAGACAACGTATTCAGCTCGCCCAGCTCTTCCGTAATCTCACGTACTTTTTGATGCTGGTTTTCTGCTGTCGCAAACAGCTCTTCTAAGTTGGCTACCGATTCCTCGGTTACGGCTGTAATGGTCGACATCTCGATGGCAACTTCTCCGGAACGCACTTTTACCCGGTCCATGCTGGAGCTTACTTGATCAGCTGCTTGCAGGAAGGCCATCATCCCGGCACGCACTGCTTCGATGGAGGCCACTGTTTTCACGGCCAGTTCTTGGCCTTTTGCAACAGACGTTTCCCCATTGCTCATATGCTGCACCGCATTCTCACTTTCCTGGTGGAGTGATTTCAGAATGTCGGTAATTTCCTGCGTAGCTGTCGCGCTTTGTTCTGCCAGCTTGCGTACCTCGTCCGCTACAACAGCAAATCCCCGTCCATGTTCGCCTGCACGCGCCGATTCAATCGCCGCATTCAGCGCCAAGAGATTCGTTTGTGTCGCGATCTGATTAATAGCGCCAACAATTTCCTCTACACGGTTCGCCTGCCGATTGAGCTGGTGAATCGTGGAGGCTGCTACATTGACTGCCTGCACGATTTGCTCCATCTGCGAGGACAGCTCGTTCATCATCTGAACGCTTTCTATCAGACGACGGTTGTTTTGTTGCGATTCCGTTTTCATTGCGTTGGTCTGTGTTGTGACTGCCTCGATTTCCTGGTCGATGGATTGAACCTCTTCTTCGATTTTCACCGTAGAATTCGCCTGCGATTCCATACCTGTAGCGACTTCCTTAAAGGCCACCATCATTTCATCTGTATTGCGCTTCGTACCTTCCGCATGCTCATGCACATGATCGCTTGTACGATCCAGCTGTTCCGTCATTTGCTGGATGTTCAAAAGCATTTCTCCCAGACGGCGCTCCTTCTCTTCCGCTTCCTGCCTTGCGTCATCAGCTTTTCGCAAGGAGGCTTGTCCGGCGAGACATAGATACGTGACGGCTCCCATCATCATGAGAATCGTGACAATACGCATAAGCAAATTGAGCTCCGAAAAATCACCTTCGAAAATCTCGTAGGTTCCCGTATAAAATCCAACAATCGTAACGATGATTTGGGCAATTCCCGCTGTAACTACCAGCTTCCAGTCCAAATAGGCTGCCAAAAAGCCCATGACGATAAAGGCGAGGAAGGTAACCTCCTGGTAATCGGTAAAGTGATCGAAGGAAATAGCATAAAACATAAGTCCGATTGCTACCAGATAACGAATGACATGACTATCTCTGCGAATGAAATAATACGGCGAAACAATTAAAGTGACCAGCAATCCCAAGGACGTCACTTTCCAGAAGTTCACATCCACTTGGTAGGCAATGAGTCCCGCCATCCACAAATGATTCCATAGGATGAAAATCATAAAGCCTTCTTTGTCAGTCAAGGTATTGCGAATCAATTGAATCATAATTGCCCCCCTTTTCCTTTTTACTTATGTATCGGATTCTTTCCCCATTATATAGCCAAACCTTTGCCAAATTTGTGAAAAAAGTGAGAACAGCCAAAAACAATTTCGAATAGGCTATTACACAACTCACACGTACAGGAGGCAAACGGAGAAAAGTGGAACTCAATCAATTGCCAGCTACCGTGCTGACACGGACAATTAGCCGTCCGAACACCACCATTTACTACCCGCAATTGGCAGGCCTAGCCAACCAGCAAGCGGAAAAAGATATCAACCGGGCGATTTATCAAACGGTTCAAGGCTTAATTCACGAGCAGCAACGGGTCCAGGTACCGGGAAATACAGAAATGCAAGGAAGCTACGAAATCAAGACAAACGAACGCGGCATTTTCAGTGTCGTGTTGAGCAACTACGCCTACACACCGCAAATGGCTCACGGCATGACCTTTCTCGGGTCAATCACCGCAGATATCCAAACAGGCAAGCTGTATACGCTGCGTGAATTATTCAAGCCAGGAAGCGATTACGTCAAGGTGATTTCTGAAAACATCAAGCGTCAAATCAAAGAAAGAAGCATCCCCACACTCAATGGCTTTACTTCGATTAAGCCCGATCAAGATTATTACCTAGCCGACAAAGCACTGGTCATCTACTTCCAGTTGTACGAAATTACGCCTTACTACGTCGGTTTCCCCATGTTCCCCATTTCGGTTTATGAACTGGAGCCGCTCATCAATGAAAAAGGACCGTTGAGTATCTTGTCCGCAGATTAATGTATCACCATATTTTTCAGCCAGGTGAGTGTCTTCTTCCATGACACTCGCCTGATTCTATTTGTGTCAGAAAATCCATTATTTCGCCATCGAATAAACGTTTACTTATATGTACGAAACTGCTAGTATGTTATTGTACATATTTACTTAAGCAATAAAGTGTACGATATATCGAACCAGCTTTCCTGGAGGTATATATTCATGCAATATTATGGTCATCGAATTAGCCAAACCGCAAGAATATTCAGTAAATCGTTAAATGGGACTATGTCTCCCATGGGATTATACAGTTCGCAATGGGGGATTATCCTTTGCTTGCATTACCGTGAATCGCTCACCCAGGTTCAATTGAGTAACTACCTGAATGTGGAAGCGCCAACGATTACCCGGACACTCACCCGATTGGAAGAGATGGGCTGGATTATTCGCTCAGAGGGTGATGACAAGCGTGAGCGCTATGTGTCCTTGTCTCCGCAAGCAGTCGAACGGTTCCCGGAATGGCTGGAAGCTGCCAAAGAGCAAGAGGAACTGGCACTCCGCGGCCTTGACGAAGCAGAACTCGCTATCTTTAACCGCGTACTGAAGAAAATGAACGATAATTTGCAGCCATTGTAGCAAGTAAAAAATGACTTCTCCCAAAAGCAGTTTGGTGAAGTCATTTTTTGTTAGCCATTTTTCCTTGTGCTATGGATGATGGTGTTGAGCTCTTGTTCCAATTGAATCAGTTCAAGCTGTATCTGTTGCTTTTGCAATTGTTTTTTCTGTTGCAGTACTTGTTTTTTCAAATCATTTGATTCTTTGTCATTTGCCTCTTTCGCTGTAGAAGTATCCTGGTCTGGTTCCACCTGTCCAGTCGAGCCTATAGCAGCTAGGAAGGCACCCAAAACTGCGATCCACCCGCCTACTGCTACCAGCTCATTCGCCAGATTTTTTTCGATCATTCTTCTTCCCTCCGTTTTTGGATGGTTCCTCCTGTAAATTCTTCTTTATATCTTGTATACTGTCTCGTAATTGAGCAATTTGCTGTTCAATTCGTTTGAATTGCATATCTTCATCATTGTCATTGCCATTCTTATTCTTCCCATTGATTTGCTTGTTCAATTGAATGAGCGGCTGCATCAACTTCTCCTTGTCGCAGGCAGGCTTTTGACTTAATCTGGTTGTTTTATCGATGGCGAGTATGACAAAGCCAATCGAAATGATCCAAAGTGCTATTACAGCGGTATCGTCATTCTCATCACAAAAAAACATAGATACCTCCATGCCAACAAAAGGTCGTGGTTTGATTATTGGCCCTTCTATACAATACGCTTCTGCCTAGTTCCTCGTGACATCGGGACCATCACTTTCCTGATGTTGTTCTGTCATGCAAAAAGGCTCCCCACCAAGCACACTCGTGCCCAGCAAGAAGCCTATTTGTTCTGATCGTATTCGTTATTGCATGCGTTTCGCGATATTGCGAGCCATCCAGACCCCAGCAGCTCCGGCCTGTGCCAGACCACGTGTAATTCCGGCACCATCCCCGCCACAGAACAATCCCTTGATTTCTGTTTCGAATTCCTCCGTCAGTTTCGGACGTGCCGAGTAGAATTTTGCTTCCACTCCGTAGAACAATGTGTGCTCGGAGGCAATTCCCGGTGTTACCTTGTCCAGAGCTTCCACCATCTCGATCAAACTTTTCATCGTGTTGTAAGGCAACACGAGTCCCAAATCACCCGGTACCGCTTCCTTCAGAGTAGGCTCCAGGAAGCCTTCCTTAATACGCGACTCTGTGGAACGGCGACCGCGCAAAATATCGCCGTACTTTTGCACGATGACCCCACCGTTTGACAGATCATTCGCTCGCTTGCAAATTTCTCTCGCGTACTCATTCGGCTTATCAAACGGCTCTGTAAACGTATGCGATACCAAGAGCGCAAAGTTCGTATTCATCGAGCCCAGCGCTGGGTCTTTGTAAGAGTGCCCGTTTGCTGCCATCACTCCACTATGGTTTTCCACGACTACGTGACCGGATGGATTGCTGCAAAACGTCCGTACACGCGTTCCGACAGATGTATTGAAAATGAATTTTCCTTCGTACAAGTGTTCATTGATTTCGCGCATGACGACATCGGACGTCTCCACACGTACGCCTACGTCGACTTGATTGTTGTACATTTTCAGGCGACGCTTTTTCAGGATATCCGTCAACCAAGCGGAGCCATCACGTCCTGGTCCGATTACCACGTAATCAGCTTCATACTCTTGGCCGTTTTTCAAGACGACACCTTTTACCTGATGTCCGTCTGCTTCTTTCACCGTAATGATGTCCTCGACCTCCGTCTTGAACATCATGTCGACATGCTTTTTCAAATGCTCGAAGATCGACTGGAGAATCTCCAGGTTTTGCTCCGTTCCCAAGTGACGTACCTGTGCTCGCAACAGCTTGAGTCCTGCTGCATAGCCGCGCTGCTCGATGCTCTTGATCGTCTCTGTGGTCGGGTCCGTAATCGAGTGGGTAGCCCCATGCTCCAAATTGATTTCATCTACGTATTTGATCAGCCCAAGTACAGTGGAAGGGCTGAGATAGTCTGTCATCCAACCGCCAAATTCGGTGGTGATGTTAAATTTTCCATCGCTATAGGCGCCTGCTCCACCAAAACCACTGGTAATCGAACAGGCCGGCAAACAGCCTGCGAATTCTTTTTTTCCTGCTGGCGGCGGGCAGAGCTTGATCTTTTCCTCCAAGATCGGACAGCGTCTGCTATAGATGTCATGCCCTTTATCAATCAACAGCACCTTGGCATTCGGTGCTTTTCGCATTACCTCGTAGCATGTAAAAATCCCTGCTGGTCCTGCTCCTACAACGATCACATCATACTTGTTCATTTCGTTCCCTCCCCAAAAAAATGCAAAAAATTCCCGGCCGACGAATAGGGTATACCAAACCTGCCCTATTCGTAGCCGGGAATTTACGGTTCCCTGTAGAGACCCTCAAACCATATTTCTGAGGATATACGAATACAAATCACTATTTCATTCGTCAAGCCTGTGTTGTTCTTCACAACAATATGTATAGTAGCTTATAAGGTGAATCAAGTCAACCGAAAACAGCCTATTTATTCGTCTTTTAAAGTTATTTTTATCGTAAACATGCCTTTACAATCCGCTAACACACCAAAATCCGAACGTTTAAAAACGAACATTCGTTATTTCTATACATGACGCTCATCTGATCAGGAAGGAATCAATCACAAACGAATAGAATAGAAAGAATTTTAAGAAATATTTTTTGATCATTATTTTTCCAAAAAAGGATGAGGCCAGTACATGCGGGATTATCGCTATTATCAGTCTGCCTTTGCCGGTGTTCCCAAGCCGTTCGCTTTCGTCGACCTAGATCTGCTGGAGGAAAATGCGGAGCAAATCAGTTTGCAAAGCAATGGAAAACCCGTTCGAATCGCGAGCAAGTCGATCCGAAGCGTTGCCATTCTCAAACATATATTGCAGTTGGACGATTGCTTTCGTGGTCTCATGTGCTATTCCGCTCCTGAGGTGCTTCACCTGTGCGAGGCAGGCTTCGATGACCTGCTACTTGGCTATCCCCTCTGGGAAAAAAGCTGGCTTTTGTCCATCGCCTCTGAGATTAAAAATGGACGCTCCATTACTTTGATGATCGACTCTCTCCCTCATGTCGAACAGCTCGAACAAATCGCCCGGGAAACAGGAACCAAACTGCCGGTCTGTCTCGATATCGACATGTCGTCTGATGTGTTGGGGCTGCATTTCGGCGTCTGGCGCTCTCCTCTTCGCTCTCTCGAGGCGTCCCTCTCCCTTGCCAAGCGCGTTGCTTCCTCCGATCATCTCTACCTAGATGGTGTCATGGGGTACGAAGCTCAAATTGCTGGCGTAGGTGATCGATACCCTCGTCAATTCCTGAAAAACAGCATCATTCGTCTCCTCAAGCAATATTCCGTGAAAGAAGTGGCTGCTCGACGTGCCACACTGGTGCATGCCATTCGCGAGCTAGGCATTTCTCTGCGCTTCGTAAACGGTGGAGGAACGGGCAGCTTGCACTTGACCGGGAAAGAAGACGCTGTTACAGAGGTGACAGCAGGCTCCGGATTTTTTTCGCCTGGGCTCTTTGACTACTTTCAAGATTTTCGGTTTCATCCTGCTGCCGGATTTGCTCTGGAGATTATCCGCAAGCCCACAGAGCATATCTACACATGTGCCGGCGGAGGCTACATCGCCTCTGGTTCTGCTGGGCGTGACAGACTCCCCAAGCCTTACTTGCCAACGGGAGCAAAGCTGTTCCCCAACGAAGGAGCAGGTGAAGTACAGACACCGATCCACTATCAAGGCATGGAAACGCTGGAGTTGGGAGACCCGATCTTTTTCCGCCATGCTAAAGCAGGAGAGCTCTGCGAACGTTTTACCCGGCTGTATTGCATCTCTGGCGGGAAAATCATCGAGGAAGTGACCACCTATCGGGGGGATGGATTATGCTCACTGTAAAGAAGCACGCGAATCACTGGACCAATTGGACAGGAAATGTACAAAGCCAGCCAAAGCAAATCGCGATGCCAGAGTCCGTAGATGAGGTCGTACAGCATGTCCTTGCTTGCCAAAAGGCAGGTACACGGATTCGAGTCGTCGGCTCCGGCCATTCCTTCACGCGGCTCGTCCAGACAGAAGATTGCTTGCTATCCCTGGATCATCTCCAAGGAATCGTCAGTGTAGATCCTGCCTCTGATACCGTTGAAGTCTGGGCAGGCACCAAGCTCAAGACACTCGGACACCTCCTGCATCAAGCGGGCTACTCCCAAGAAAACCTCGGAGACATTAACGCCCAGTCCATTGCAGGGGCCGTCAGCACCGGAACGCATGGCACAGGCATTTATTTTGGCAGCATCTCCACGCAAGTCGTCGGGCTGACAGTCGTGACCGCCTCCGGCGAAGTCTTGGAAGTATCTGAGCAATCCCGGCCGGAGCTGTTCAAAGCCATGCAAGTCTCTCTTGGTCTCTTGGGCATCATCGTACGCGTCAAGCTGCGTGTCCTCCCAGCCTATCGCCTGCGCTACCAAAGCCGTCGCATGCAACTAGAGGAGTGCCTGTCCTCTCTGGAGACGTTTAAAACCGAGCATCGGCATTTCGAATTTTTTATCTTCCCGTATTCGGATACCGTTCAGGTAAAATTCATGAACGAGACCAACGATCCCCCCAGCGGCAATCAACGATGGAGCTATTTGAAAAAAATGGTGGTGGAAAATGGGCTGTTTTGGCTCTTGTCCGAGAGCTGCCGATTGCGCCCTTCTCTCACCAAAAGCGTCAGCAGGCTGTCCGCCCAAAGCGTTCCCTCTGTCCACGAGAGCGGCTACAGCCATCAGCTTTTCGCCACTCCTCGCCTTGTTCGTTTTTACGAAATGGAATACTGCCTACCCGCTGAGCATATGGGCGATGCCATACTGGAGCTGCGTCAGGCGATTGAGCAGGAGGGCTTTGCCGTTCATTTTCCGCTGGAATGTCGGTACGTCAAAAAGGACGACATCTGGCTCAGTCCCGCTTACGAAAGGGATAGTGCCTTCATTGCCGTCCACATGTACAAGGGCATGCCGTACGAAGCATACTTTACCCGGATGGAGGAGATTTTCGCCCGATATGGCGGACGTCCACACTGGGGAAAAATGCACAGCATGACCGCCGAACAGCTCCATCAGGTCTATCCGCGCTTGCCCGATTTCCTCGCCATTCGCTCTGAGCTCGACCCTGATGGCTTGTTCGTGAACCCGTATCTAGCCGAGCTGTTCGACATCTCCTGAAGACCATCCTTACGCCACAAAAATGCCCCGACCCTATCATCATGGCAGGGGCATTTTTCTATTGAGTAGGAAGACTTAGCCTTGCGTTGGGAGATCCGGTTGATGCGCCTTTTTGCGTCCATAGCGCACATAATAGAAGGTATAGAACAGCACGAGTGCACCAATTCCGTAGAAGAGTCCAATTCGCTGTGTCGGGTCAAACGCCGGGAAGATCAGAATGAATGTGCATAGCGCCAGACACAGGAGCGGCATCACCGGGTAAAACGGTGCGACGAACTGTAAATCTTCTATTTTTCCACCCTCACGCAAGTATTGACGGCGGAAATTGAACTGAGAGAGAGCAATTCCCATCCATGTGAAGGTAACCGCAATACCTGATACAGACATGAGCAGCACGTATACCGTATCCGCTGCAACTACGCTGGTTAACAGAGACAGAAGCGAGAACGCCAGTGTCGCCAAGAGTGCGTTCAAGGGCACTTTACGCTTGGTCAACTTCCCAAAAACAGGATGCGCCATATTGCTATGGGAAAGGGACCACAACAAGCGAGTGGCTGCGTACAAGCATGAGTTACCGACAGACAACAAAGCCGTCAAGATAACGAAGTTCATGATATCCGCTGCAAAAGGAATCCCCACTGCATCAAATACCGTCACAAACGGGCTCTCCAAGAGTCCCAGCTCACTCGATGGAAAGAGTGCGGACAAGATCGTGACTGACGCCACATAGAACACGAGAATGCGAAACACAACGTTGCGAATCGCCCGCGGAATGGTCTTCTGCGGGTCTTCTGCCTCCCCGGCTGCAATTCCGATCAGTTCAGAGCCTTGATAAGAGAATACGACGTTCATCATCGTCACAAAGACGATCGCAATGCCAAACGGGAATAGTCCTCCATCTGCCGAGAAGTTGGAGAGAAACGGAGCTGGCCTACCTTCCATACTGACAATACCGAATATAGCACCTAGTCCGACAATAATAAAAATAAGAACGGCTAATACTTTAATTCCGGCAAACCAGTACTCGGTTTCTGCAAACCCTTTTGTCGTGAGCGCATTGAAGGTAAAGAGCAAAACGATAAAGAGCGCGCACCAAATCCAGATCGGTGTATCCGGGAACCACCGTTGCATAACCATGCCCGCGGCAGTAAACTCTACCCCGGCCGTTGTAGCTGACCCTAGCCAATACATCCATCCCAGTGTAAACCCACTCGCCGGACCAATATACTTGCTGGCGTAGGCTTGGAAAGAGCCTGTTACTGGCATTTTTACAGAAAGCTCACCCAGGCACGTCATGACCAGATACAGTAAAATCCCGCCGATGATATAGGCGACAAGCGCTCCGCCAGGTCCAGCCTGATTGATCGTGAAACCAGCATTGAGGAAGAGCCCTGTCCCGATCACGCCACCTAACGACAGCATAAACATGTGGCGACTTTTCATGGAGCGTTCTAGCTGTGTGTCTCTTTCATTCCCAGTGTTCATATGATTCCTCTCTTTCACCAGCTTATTAAGAGGTCTATCAGGGGTCTATAAAAGAGGAGAGAACTGCCTGCGCTAGAAACGCAGGGACAGGCAGCTCAATCCTCCGTCTTGTTTACGGAATTCAGACATATCCAGCTCAATCACGTTGTAGCCAGCGTCAGTGATTTGCTTTTTCGTGCTCTCAAAGCCTTTTGGAATGATGACGTAGTCGTTGATATGGATGCAGTTCGCAGAGTACTCAACTTCTTTTTCCACGATCAGATGCTTGTATTGGCTAAACACTTCAGAATCGATGAACTCCCCAGCCAGAACCAGCAAGTCATTGCCGAGGTAGGCAATACCTGTTTTCAGGTGGAAAAACTCTTTCAGTGGAACAATCGTGACCTCATATCCGTATTTGGAGAGAATCTCGCGGAACTGGATCGCTCCTTCTTCATTCGTGCGTGTCGACAGACCGACATAAAAATGGTTGTCTACTTGCATAACGTCTCCTCCATCGAGGAAGCCAGGGGCCTGAATATATTCAATCGTGTCATAGAAACGAGGAAGCACCAATTTCATATCCTCAATTTCACCATTGCGGCTTTCTGCACCGGGATTGGTGATGACGGCGCACTTTTCCGTGAGGACAGCTGAATCTTCCACAAACGTAGAATCCGGGAAACGCTCGTCCGCTTCCAGAACGGTTACATCCAGACCTGTCTGTTTCAGCGCTTCTACATAAGCGGCATGCTGTTTAAGAGCAAGTTCAAAATCAGGTGTACCCAAATCAGAAGTCGTCAAACCATTTACATAGCTATTTCCCGGTTTTCTTACAATCGCACGTGAAAATTTCATGATGATAGATCTCCCTTCTGTTTTCGAATCTTGCTTTTGTCTAACAGTGGGCGACGGAGAAACGAGCATGTAAACGCTTCCGCTTCTGCTACTTTTGCTTGTTCATCGCCACCATGTTGCATTCATTCTCCTCTGAGCAATCACTCAGAAATATTCCGCATTGTGGAATCGCTTCTGCAATACAAAATTACACTCTTAATGTAAAATAGTTTCAAATTTTTTGTCAACGAATTTTTATCTGGTCTAAATTATATTGATTCGGCTGAAAAATTCTGATAGATTGAGGTCATATTAAGCTGGCGTGACAGTCGAAAAGCAGTCACTATGCAACAAAAAGCCAGGAGGTAACGTACGTTGGTACAATCGATTGACCGGGCGATGAGCATCATCTCCGTCCTGGTATCAGATCCAAACAAGCAGCATTGGTCCATCTCGGAAATTGCTGAACAAACGAACCTGCCACTAAGTACCGTACACCGTTTAATAAGCAGCCTCATCAAGCATGGACTCATCCTCCAGGTTCCTGAGAGCAAGCAGTATAAGGTCGGCTATACGTGGATGGAAATCGGGCTGCGCATCCTGGACAAGATGGACATGCGCGCTGTCGCCCGAACTGTCATGGAGCGATTGGCAGCAGATGTACGAGAAACCGTCTATCTGAACATTCCACAGGGCTCTCATGCCATCGTACTCGAACGAGTGGAAGGTCCCATGTCTGTCAGAAGCATGGATAATCTGGGCGAGCGTATTCCGCTACATATCGGTGCGGCAAACAAAACGATTCTCGCCAGCATGAATCCGACCGAAGCAGAGCAAATCGTGACCGATTTAATCCCGGATGCAGAAAAACGTCGCGAGCTGTTAGAACGACTGCCAGAAATCAGACAAAACGGCTATGCAGTCAGCTACGGTGAGAAAACCGAGGGTACCGCATCCATTGCCGCTCCTATCTTCGGTGTTAACCAAAAGGTCGTGGGCGCTTTGAGTATCGGTGTTCCGAGCTATCGGATCAACGAACAGCTCTTGTCCTCACTCATTGAACAAACCCAACAAAGTGCCCAAGAAATTTCCCACAAGATCGGTGCCTTACCTTAATTTTTTTGCCCACTAACCGGAAACAGTTTTCACTATACGGAAAACGGAGGCGTTTTTTATGCAAAAATGGCAAACAAAAGAGCAGCTCGTTGATCTCTTGTGCAATTTGGTAAGCATTCCAAGCATTACAGGATCAGCTGCCGAGAAGGACTTGCCTAGCTACGTCGTCGATCAACTGCGTACCCTGCCTTATTATCAAGCCAATCCCGATCATGTGCGTGCGAATCCGACCGGGGACGGGCGCCATTTTGTCACTGCTCTGGTTAAAAAAGAAGGTGTACGGGACACCGTCATTCTCGTCAGCCATTTTGATGTGGTCGATGTCGAGGATTACGGTGCTTGGATGAAGCATGCTTTTGATCCGAAGAACCTCACTCCTCTCTTCCTACAAAACCAAGCGGATATGCCAGCAGACGTTCAACAGGATATTCGTACCGGCAACTGGCTGTTTGGCCGTGGCACCATGGATATGAAGTGTGGACTGACGCTGCACATGTCGATGATTGAGCAAGCGATTGCGGGAGAGTTCGACGGCAACATTTTGCTTCTGACCGTCCCTGACGAAGAGGTGAATTCTGTCGGGATGCGTGCAGCAGTCCCAGCACTGTTGAAAATCGCCGAAGAGTTCGACCTGAGCTACACGACCGTGCTCAACTCCGAGCCGATGTTTACGCGCTATCCAGGGGATACGAATACGTACTTGTACACAGGCTCCATTGGAAAAGTGCTACCAGGCTTCCTCTGCTACGGCAAAGAAACACATGTCGGCGAGCCTTTTGCTGGGTTAAACGGCAATTACATGGCCTCTCAAATTACATGTGAGCTGGAGCTGAACACATCCTTCTGCGAGGTCGTCGAGGGAGAAGCATCTCCTCCGCCGACGAACCTGATTCAAAAGGATCTGAAAAAAGAGTACTCTGTGCAAATTCCGCATCGTGCTGTGACACTGTTCAACCTGTTCCTGCTGGAAAAGCAAATGGAGGATGTCGTAGAGCCGCTGCTGGAATCCGCAAGAAATGTCGCAGAGCGCATGAAGCAAAACTACCTCAAGCACGCGAGCCAGTTTGCCAACTTTGCGCCTTTTAGCCCGCGCGATCTGTCCATTTCCGTCATGACGTACGAAGAACTGTATGCCTATGCGAAGAAAACGTACGGGGAAGAAAAGCTGCGCCAGCTGGAAGCAGATGTCATCGCCAACCGCGGCGACAAGGACGATCGCGACACCACGATCGAGCTGGTGGATCAATTAGCGATTCTGTGCAAAGAACTGTCGCCGATGATGATCTTGTTCTTCGCTCCGCCGTTTTACCCGGCAGTCAGCTCGCGCAATCATCCTCTGATCCAGCAAACGATGGAAGAGATGAAAGCATACGCCAGAGATCAGCACCAGGTCAATTTGGTCAAACAAAACTACTTTGGCGGTATCTCTGACTTAAGCTACGTCGGACTCCAATATCCGGCGGCATCCATGAAGCCATTGGTAGCGAACATGCCTTTATGGGATAACGGCTACTCCATTCCGCTTCAAGAGCTCGAAGCTTTTGATGTACCTGTCATGAACCTCGGTCCAGTCGGACGTGACGCCCATCAGTGGACAGAACGTCTGGACATCGACTATGCATTCGATACGTTAAAAGACATGCTTCCTCGTTGTATCCAGTCTCTCTTGCATAATGGGAAAGCATTGAAAGAATAGCAAATAGGAAAAGGTTCCTGTACCGATAGATTACTGTCGCACAGGAGCCTTTTTCCTTATAATGAAGAAAAACCATTTCAAGGGAGGGTTACGCATGGAATTTCAAGCGAAAGAAAATGGCTTTGTCACACAACTGTCCTACGGTGAGCTGCACGTATCTGGTGATGAACAGTATGGCTTTCGCCCCTACCAGCTCTTGGTCTCTTCCATCGCTGTTTGCAGTGGCGGTGTTTTGCGAAAAGTATTGGACAAAATGAGAATGCCGTGCACGGACATGAAAGTAACAGCAGATGTGCAGCGAAATGAGGCAGAGGCAAATCGGGTTGAAAAAATTCACCTCCACTTCATCATTACGGGTGAAAATATGAAAGAAGAAAAAGTGCAAAAAGCCATTGAAGCCGCGAGCAAAAACTGCCCGATGGTCCAATCTGTCAAGGGAAGCATCGTCGTAACCGAGTCCTTCGAATTGGTATCATGATAGGAAATGCAGTGCTAATGCCCACTCCCTTGTTTCTACTTCAAGACATACAGCAGGTCACCTTGTCACCGACAGAAGCATGGGCGTTTTCCGGCGGATCTACCCATGCCGTGCTCATCGTGACAAAAGGATCGGGCCGGATGCTGAACGAGTTGGATCAAGCCACTCTATTAGATGGAAGTGTGCTGGTTCTTTCTCGAGAATCTGCGAGGCAAGTACGCGCTGATACAGATGATCCACTCCGTTTCCTCGTATTTTATTTTGATGCCCTGCAACAGTCAGATCAGGTCACCAACGCGTACAGCCCGAGCCTTTCCTGGCATCTGGACCGCAGCTCATGTTTATTTCACCAGGTCGATCACGGCACGGAGCTTGCCCTCACGCTGTTTGCCCATCGACAAACCAATGATCCGTTGGAAGCTTTTCAAAATCAAATTCGCTTTCAGCAATTGCTGCACCTGATTTGGAGCCATGCAGAACGACAGGCTACCATAGAAACATCAAACGTTGTCGATCAGACTCTTTCTTACATTCATACAAATTATGCGGAGCCAATTACCTTAGACGATTTGGCGAATCGAGCTGGCCTTACCCCTCGGTATTACTCCGAAGTCTTCAAGAAAAAGGTCGGAAAAAGCCCGATCGAATATTTGACGAGCTGCCGGATGGAGCATGCGAAGACGCTACTTCGCGAATCGAATAAACGATTGCGCGAAGTAGCACGCCTGGTCGGTTATGCCGATGAGTTTTACTTCAGCAGACGCTTCAAACAGCAGATAGGCGTGTCGCCAACTGTCTTTGTCCGCATGAATCAGAAGCAAATGGCGCCCGTCACCTTCCACTATGCCGAGTATTTATTGGCACTGGGAATCAGACCAGTTGGCGCTCCCGAAGAGCAGGTCACTTATTTACGCGAGCAATTGCGGATGAAAGAGGCAGATGAGATTGTCAGCCTGCCCGAGAACACGCCAGACTTGATCGAACCATTGCAACCGACGTTTATTTTGACCGAATCGACAGGAGATTGCGCTACTTTCTCCAAGATTGCACCTACTCTTGCACTTCCGTGGCTTGCGCATGATGTATTTGGTCATTTGAACATACTGGCCGATGTGCTTGGCATGAAAGATCAGGCACACATGTGGCTCAGGCAGCATGAACAGAAGGTTTTGAAGGCGAAGCGATGCATCGACGCTCATATCCAAAAGGAAGAAACTTTCTTGATCCTCAATGTGCGCCCACAGAGCCTATTTGCATACGGTGCCAGAAATATCGGGCATGTACTATACAAATCCTTGAAGCTGACGCCACCCAGAATCATTCAAGAAGAGTTGACACGCAACCCCAATTTTTGGGCGACTACAATCAACGAGGATCAATTAAGCCAGTACGCAGCAGATTGGCTGTTCGTTCATATTTTTGATGATGATCTCTCACGGGCACACTTCAAAGAGTTAATGAAACAGGATGTATGGCAACGAATTCCTGCTGTACAAAAAGGGCAAGTGGTCATTCTCAATCCGATTTGGTTTTCGTATGATCCCCTCTCCCTCGACATCCAGCTGGAAGAGATCGTCCAAATTTTGACCCATTCTAACACCACCACATTGTCCAAAGAAATACGGAACATTCTCCATGGATGAAAAGAGTACATTCAGGGTAAGATGAACTTTGTTAATGAGAATCATTTTCATTCACGGAGGATTTACGATGAAACGATTACGCATACAAGCTTGGCTGCCCGGATTCATGATGCTTTCCTTGCTCTTGCTCACGGCATGCGGTCAGACAGCCAGCACCAATCCATCGGCACCTGCACAAGAGAACAAAGATAGCGAAACACGCGTATTGAAGCACGCGAAAGGCGAATCCACCATTCCCTTAAAGCCAAAACGTGTCGTAGCCCTGCAATATGTGGGCTCTATGCTTGCTCTAGGTGTGAAGCCAATCGGAGCATTGAAGGGACATATGGAAGGTGCGGACATGGCTCCGTTGGTCAGTGGCATCGAAGTCGTGGGAGATTATGATGCTTACAATCTGGAGAAAATCCTTGAATTGCAGCCTGACTTGATCCTGACAGGCTCCGATGACGAACAACAAGTATATGAGAAGCTGACAAAAATCGCCCCCGTTGTTGCAATCGATTTTGATCAATACGATGTCTTTGGTCATGTACAGAAGGTAGCAGAAGCACTAGGCATGGAGAAAGAAGGCAAGGCTTGGGAAGAAAAGTACAAAGCAAAGGTGGAAGAAGCTCGCAAGCTCGTACAAGCCAAGGTCGGAAAAAACGAGACAGTGGCAGCTATGAACGTCCGTGCGAAAACAATCAAAATGTACGGCGCTCGTAATATGGGGCATGTTTTGTACAACGATCTACAGTTGACGCCACCTGCACTCATCAAGACCGAGATTGAAAAAGACCCGCTGTTCTGGTCAAATGACCTGTCGATGGAGCTTTTGCCAGAATATACGGCCGACCATATTTTCCTGATGCTGTTCCCAGGGGAAGATGCCACCCAATATCTAAAAGAAATCGAGCAAAGCAGTCTGTGGAAAAATTTGCCTGCCGTCAAAAATAACCATGTTTATGTTGTCGACGTGGACAGATGGCTAGGATACGACGCCATTCTGATTGAAAAGCAGCTGGATGAAGCTGTGCAGTATTTGACCGGAACGAAAAAATAACCATGCAAAAACAGCCCGGAAGCTCAGCTTCGCGGGCTGTTTTTTATCAATTGCTAACAGGCTGTTGCTGTGGAACCTTCCCTCTGTTCTTTTTTCCCTCTGGAATGAGCAGATTCAAAAGCACGGTTGCCAATGCCCCTACTGTAATGCCTGACGATAAAATGTAGTTCACGAAATCTGGTACTCCTGCGAGTGCATCTTTTGGCAGGACCGTTACCGCCATCGTCAGCAGGATCGGCAGACCCATGACCATCATCGTGCGATCATCAATCGTAATGTTTTGAATGACTTTGATCCCATTCGCCACAATCGCTACACACACGATCCCAAAAATCCCGTTGATGACTGGCTCCGGTATACAAGTAATCGCCGCCGACAGCTTCGGCACCAGCCCAAGGGCAATCAAGATCAATCCTCCGGCCATAATCGCCATCCGGCTCCCTACTCCTGTCACCGCAATCAACCCTGCATTGGAGGAATAGCCAGTCGTAGGTGTACCTCCGAACAATGCCCCGACAAAGCACCCCAAGCCTTCACCGACAGCACCGCGATTCAGTCTCTCCTCCGTCAATTCACTGTTCGTTACCGTAGAGACGACGAACCAAGTCCCTGTTGTTTCAATCATGATAATCATATAAACAAAAAGCATCGTCAAAACAGCACTGAGATTAAATACAGGAGCCCCATACGGAAACAGCTTCGGCATGGACAGCCACGGTGCTTGTCCAACCGGACTAAAATCTACCGTTCCAAAAAAAGCAGCGGTTACCGTTCCGACGAAAATCGCAATCAGGACAGATACCAGTCTAAAAAACGCCCCCGCAACCTTTGCTCTTGTGCCCAGCAGCATACAGATGACAAGCACACCAGCTGAAACGGCGGCAATCAAAATGTTGGTCCAAATATTTCCCGGGGAGTGATAAATGTTTCCCATCCCTGTTGGCATCAAAGCAATGCCTACGATGATGATCACCGTCCCGCCGACTAGCGGTGGAATAAACTTGCGAACCGCTTTGGCAAACCACTTCAATGGATACCCCATCAGGGCCACAAACAGCGCTCCGGGAATCATGCTGCCAATCATCGCACCCATCCCCAGCTTACTGCCGATCGCAGCCAGCGCACCGATGGGTACATAGGAAGGGCCTTGCACGACAGGCAAACGCAATCCAAATCCAGTCTGGATCAACGTCCCGATACCCGTCGCAAGAAAACACATTTGAATAAAGAAAGAAGTGCTTGAAGCGTCCATGGTCAGCAGCCCAGCAATAATAATAGGAGCAATGTACAAGTCCATAGCTAACACATGCTGCAAACCAAGTAAAAACGCCTTGCCCACACTGATTTTGTCATCGACGCCCACAACAAGCTGATTGCTTTCTCGATGTTGTTCCACTTTCAAAAGGCCTCCCTAGTGGTAGTTTAGCTAATTACGAACGATATAAGTGGGATTATACCGGATAAATCCGTTTTTAGGCAACTATTCACGTAATAAATAGGTAGTATCGCTTTATAATGTTCGTGTTTTCTGTTGACTTCCCTTCTACTCTCCCGCTACAATGAGTGAATAACGGAAGTATCGACAAAGGGAGTGTCTCATCAATGATCGTGCAAGATACCGTGCTGCGTAATGAGTGGATCGTCGCCTGTCGTTCGGTGGATGTGCAAGACCGCCCGATTCAGGTCACCATTATGGGCGAGCGGGTCGTCCTCTTCCGCAACGAAGAAGGAATCCATGCGTTTAAAGACCTCTGTATTCACAGAGGCGCTGCCCTGTCTCTGGGCTGTGTCCGAGATGGAAAGCTGGTCTGTCCGTATCATGGATGGGAATATGAAGCATCCGGCGCCTGTGTAAAAATCCCTCAGTTGCCTGCCGAGCAAGCGATACCCGGCAAAGCGCGTGCTATTTTATACGGCTGTACAGAGCGATATGGATTAGTGTGGGTGAATCTCGCCAACCAATCTCCTGAGTTTTTTGCCCTGCCGGAATTTGAGGATCATCGTTTTCGAAATGTCATCTGGGGGCCACAGACAGTGATGGCCAAGCCTCCACGCGTCGTAGAGAACTTTTTGGATGTAGGCCACCTGGCTGTCGTTCATGAGGGTTATTTGGGTGTCGAAACGCACATGGAAATCGGGGATTACCGCGTTCACCGCGACGAGAACGGTGTTATTCGCACAGATGAGATCAAGATTTTTCAGCCTGACCCGGACGGTACTGGTCAAGCGAAGCACGTCTATTACACGTACGAAATCCTCCGTCCGCTCACGGTAAAATTCACGAAACGCGATGCGGAAAACGGCAATCTGATGTCTATTTTGCTTACTGTGATGCCGCTGGATGAAGCGCGAAGCGTAGCTTATGGCGTACTTTCTTTTAATTATGAGACGAACCTTTCCGATGAGGAAATCATTAGCTTCCAAAACCTCATCTTTGCTCAAGATAAACCGATCGTGGAAAATCAAAAGCCTGAGGACCTGCCACTTGATTTACAAGTAGAGCTATCCTTAAAATGCGACCGTGCGAGCATCGCTTACCGTCAGTACTTGACGGAGATGGGTGTCACGTTCGGTACGGCATAAGCTTCTTAACGAAAATAAAAGGACCTGCCAACTCCGTGATTGCTCACGTAGGTTAACAGGTCCTCTTGTACTTTCTCGTACAGCTTTTATAAAAGCGGAGACAACAGCCGCGTCAACGATTCCAGCAAGCGTAAACGCAGTGGTCGGTTTACATACTCTCCCAGTGTCATCTCCCGGCAATCAGCCAGATCGGAGACAAACAATTCCTCCAGCTCCTCTGCCATCTTCGAATCGTACATAAACGCATTCGTCTCGAAATTCAGCTTGAAGCTACGAATATCAACATTGGCTGTTCCCACAGATGACAACTGGGTATCAACCACGATTGTTTTGGCGTGCATGAAACCTTTTTCGTAGAGATAACAGCGAACACCGCTCTTTAACAAATCACCGAGATAAGAGTGAGTCGCCCAGAATACCAACAGATGATCTGGCTTTCCCGGGACCATCACCCGCACATCTACCCCGGACATTGCCGCCATCTTCAGTGCGGTCAGCATACCTTCATCGGGAACGAAATACGGCGTCTGCAAGTAAATCTTTTTCCGTGCCTTGTAAATCATCTTCAAAAATGCATGCTTAATTTGCTCTTTTTCCGAGTTTGGCCCGCTCGATACGATCTGAACGCCAATCGTGCCCTCGGACTCATGAATCTCCGGAAAATACGCCAGTGACTCATGCATTCTTTTCGGAGCGGACAAATTCCAGTCCAGGAAAAAGCGTGCTTGCAGCATGTACACCGCTCTTCCCTCTATCAGCAAATGGGTGTCACGCCAATACCCCAGCTTCTTATCCTTACCCAGGTATTCATCCCCAATGTTGAAGCCTCCGATATAGCCAATTTTCCCATCAATAATCGTCAGTTTGCGATGATTCCTGAAGTTAACCCGAAAATTAAGGAACGGAATCTTCGCCGGGAAAAAGGAGGCGACTTGTCCCCCCGCCTCTACCAATGGGCGCAGGAACCGGGAGGAGACACCAGAGGAACCTACCGCATCATAAAGCAATCGAACCTCGACGCCCTCCTTAGCCTTCTTCGTCAACAGTTGAATGAGCTGTTTCCCTAAATCATCGTCATTCAAAATATAGTAGAGCAAATGTATATGCTCGCGTGCTTCCTCCATCTGTTTGAACATGAGGTTGAACAGACTATGGCCTTCCTTAAAAACCTGAATGGTATTATCCTGCGTATAGTACGCTCCATCACTTACCACGTTCATGAAAATCATGTCGCGGTGTCTCTCCATCTCAGGATCGTTCACCTGTAGTTCACCATGGGCAAGCAACTGCTTTTGTCTATCGACCGCAGCTCGAAAATGGGAAAATTCCCCTTCCTTGAGCCGATACAGCTTTTTCTTGCTTAGCTTATGTCCAAAAATCAGGTAAACGATAAACCCGATGCCCGGCAAAAACAGCAGAACCATCAACCAGGCCCAGGTTGCCGCGATGTTTCGCCTCTCCATGAAAATAAGAACGGCAGCCAAAATCAGGTTACCTATTGTTATAATCGCAAATATTTTTTCAAACATTGCCATCACACCACATCCACCTCTAGGATTTCTCCCATATTACAACATTTACTATTGGGATTCATCCTTCCTATCCATCTAGTTTGTCCTATGTTGTCAATAGTTTTCCGCTCTTCATGATACATTTATCGTCCAAATACACATCCGGCTCTTTGACAACCAGATCAATATGTACCCCTGCAACAAGTGTCCCGCCAAACGTGTTGTTGCTACCAAAGGCTACATGAATCGTTCCGTACACCTTCTCGTCCTCTAACACAACTCCCGTGATACGCGCCTTATCATTCGTTCCGATTCCGAATTCACCCAGCATCCGCCCGTCTTGGTCCCCAAGCATTTGCAGGAGGCGTTCACCCGCCGTTCCTTCTGCCTCTGTGATCCGACCATTTTGGACCGTCAGTAGCAGGGGCGAATCAATTTTTCCGATACCAGCGATGGAGCCATCGACGAGGATTTGTCCCTCTGCTGTCCCTTCCAATGGGGCGATATACGCTTCTCCGGAAGGAAGATTGCCCGATTCTCCAGGATTGACGTACATGCCCGTACTCGGCACCCCATTGCGATCTGCGATGGAAAACGTCAGTGACTTGCCCGCTTTTTCGATCCGCACGGTACTTGCCCGCGTCAGCATTTCGGTCACGCGCTCGGTGAGTGCCTTTACTTGTGTATAGTCAGCGGAAATCGCTCCCGCAAGGAACATGTCTTCCGTAATAGCTGGCATGGTAGCCAGTCTTGTACCATTTGCTGCTGCTTCTTTTCGTGCTTTTGTATGAGTCAAAGAGTGCTGGGTCACACATACCACCACATCTGCGCTCTTCATCGCCGCTGCAACAGCCGCAGGAGGTTCTTGACCGGACTTTTCCCGCTCCTTCATGACCATCAGCATCGCTTCTGCCCCGAGCTGTTTACCCGCTTCCCAGAGCGCCTCACCGATGTCCCGCTTCCGCTCGTCGGCCACCACCAAAAATGTCTCATTCGCCTGTAATGCCAAGCAATTCATCAAAATGCCTTTGCTGGATTCTATCAATGTCACGCCGCATCATCCTTCTCATCTATCTATGGTTAGATTATATCCACTTTTTTCTTGCAAACTCTTCTGTCTTCGCTAGATTAGATCGTTAGTCCTGCCCTTATCAAGTTTATCGGAATCTTCTTGCTTTTGCTGTAAGATTTAGTATGATTAGAATACAAATGAAAACGCTTAAGACAATGAGGTCTTCTACCCGCGCTTTGCAAAAGGCGTGGGGAAGACCTTTTTCTTTTGAAAGAAATGATAACGTTTTCATTTGGGGATCGAGAAAAAGAAAAAGGGGATGACAACAATGTCACACAGAAAAGTACAACCCAAAACGTGGTGGCTGACCATGCTGATGATCGTCGCTCTACTCGCGATGCAAATGCCAGCTTTGGCCAAGGACACCAACGTGCAGATGCTCGACAAGGGGAAATGGGCACCTGCGACTTATCAAGCCGTCCATGAATTGATTGAGAAAAACGGCGTCAAGAGCGCTACCTACAATGCCAAGAAAAAGCCGTATGTCGTTTTTGACTGGGACAATACGAGTATCATGCATGACACCGAAGAAGCTCTGTTTGTCTATCAGATCAACCATTTGGCTTACAAGCTCACACCAGAAGAATTCGGGAAGGTCATCCGCACGAATGTACCAGAAGGACCGTTTTCCGATTCGTATAAAAATGTTGACGGCAAGCCTGTCACACTCGATGCCATCGCGACTGATCTCGTAGCCGACTACACGTACTTATATCAAAATTATCAAGGTCTTAAAGGAACAAAGTCGCTGGAAGAAGTGACAGCAACAGAGCAGTTCGCAGATTTCAAAGCTAAGCTGTTTTTCTTGTATGAAGCAATCAACGATACACACAGCAACTCGATTGGCTATCCGTGGGTGCTCTACCTCTTCACGAACATGACCGTTGAAGAAGTACAACAGTTGGCGGAAGCATCCAATGATCTCAGCCTCGGTATGTCGATTCAAAAAGTAACCTGGACGAGCCCGAAATCGTTGGCAGGCAAAGCAGGCGTGGTGAAAGCCTCTCATACAACAGGCCTGCGCCTCACTTCCGAAGTCGCAAACCTGATGAACACGCTGCGTGCCAATGGCATCGATGTGTATGTCGTGAGTGCCTCCTTGGAAGATGTCGTTCGTGTCTTTGCCACTCTCCCGAAATATGGCTACAATCTCCCAGCGGAGAACATCATCGGCATGCGTCTGAAAACAGAAAACGGACGGATTACGAATGTGTACCAGCCTGACTACCCGATCACGGTAGCCCACGGCAAGACGGAAGTGATCCAGGATGTATTGGTGAAAAAGTATGGTCATGGCCCTATCTTCATCGCAGGCGATAGCAACGGTGATTTCGAGATGATGACTGAACTCGACAGCGTGCAGCTCGTGCTCGTCGTGAACCGCGTCAAGGGCGGCAAAATTGGGCAGCAAATTACCAAAGGTGCCGAACAGATGGGTAAAGCAAAACCTACGGTAGTCCTACAAGGACGTGACGAGAACACAGGCATGTGGATTCCGAATGAAGCGACGATCCGACTTGGGCAGAAAGAGCCGCAGTTGGTCGCGAAATAACGTAGAAAAAACCGCCCTTGTACCGGGGCGGTTTTCTTCTTTATTGATTGGTAACTGGAATTCTCCACTCTAGCGGATATTTTTTCTGAACAGCATCCAGTCGTAGGGTGAGCTTCTCCGGGAGCTTGGTTATTTCTCCTCCTTCCCAATCTCTGCTGTCCTCCAGCCGAATTTTGTACGTTGCTCGCTCGCGTCCTGACTGATCAACGGGTCCCTTGGATTGATGACCCATTTTAGCCCGGTAGGTTGTCCCCTGCCCATCTTGAAGTACCCACCAAGGCAAATAAATTCTCGTAATATCTTTGGATTGTACCTCGATCTCCATTTCCATTTGCTGTTTTCCCGAATCATCATCTTTTGCCAGCTTGATGCTTTTCAACGTAAAGATATCTTCTCCCACTTGTTGGATCACTGGCTTCTTGTTCAATTCATCCGGATGGAAGGTGACACTCATATCGTACGGGATTGCCTTATGGAGGCTATTTATGACGAGTGTCGCTGCTTTGCCTTTTGGCAACGGATCGTCGTCATTGATCCAACGGAAATGCCCATAGCGATCCATGGAATAAGAATTATATATGATTCTTTCCTTCCCCTTGCTGCCATCTGCTCCCTCGTAGTAATATCCAAGCCTATATTGCTGATACGGAAGAAATGGAGCATAATCGGGGTTCGTCGTCTTTCCGGTTAGCTTTTTCGCTTCTTGTTCCAATTGTTTTTTGGCTACCTCTGTCCATTGTGTTTCCAGCTCTATTCGGGTGGCCGTTGGCGTGTTGACGATCTGGTGCAAGGTCATCTTCAATCCATGCTTCGTCACTTGCGTTTGATTGACAGGCAATACAGTGGTTGCGGCCGTTGTTTTTGCCATCGTGATCGGAACTTGCAGCTTCCAGTTTCCTTTTCTGTCACCGATTTCATCAAAATGGATCGACAACATCTTCGGAAGGGGCTCTTGTTCTTTTTCCCCGAGGATAAACCGGACGAATCCCACATTTTCTTCAAAGGTAGTTCCCCACTTGTCAGTCATGACCTCCCCTTTGGCATCCAGCAATTCAACGGCATTGGATTCTGCGTTTGTCGCTGACAGATATGTAGGGAGCAACGGCTTGCCATCCGACTGCTTAATCATTAACGCAACCATTACCTGCACCGGATCAGCAATGATTTCCTTTACCTCCAAGGTAATCCCCTGATCCGTAACAGAAAGATTCGATGTTTCGGAGAAGCCTTGTCTCGCCGCCTGTTGCACTCCTTCATCGAATCCGTCTTGAGCAAAGATCGATTTGACATAGGCCGCAAATGTTGGGGACACTTGCATGCTTCCGAGCAGCCCGAGTAAAACCGCAGAAGCGATGCCGATGGAAGCCCATCTTTTGCTACGGTAAAATGGACGCCTTCTCACTTGCAGTCCGTCATTTTTGCTTGGCATTTGAAAACTTGGTATCTCGACAGCTCCCGCTACGTTCCTAAGCGTCTCTTGGATTTGCCGTTCCTCGTTAGTCATGCGTCATTGCCCCTTCCCGCAAAAAATCAGATGGAATGCAACTCTTGTCCAATTGCTGTGCAATCAGCTTCCTGGCCTTGTGCATCCGCGATTTGACCGTTCCCTCGAAGGAACCCGTAATTTTGGCGATCTCCGACACGCTGAAGCCCTCGTAATAGTAAAGAATAATGACCGCGCGATGCTCCGCCTTCATGCTGCGAATCGCCTGCCATATTTGCCGCTGCTCCTCCCGCTGGATCACGTTGTCCAACGGTGTTGTCGCTTCGTCCGGGATCATCTCTTCGTATTCCACCACGGGCTTCTGCTTGCGTACCAGATTCAGAGCCCGAAACGTAATGATCCGGTATAGCCAATTGCGAAAGGCCATTCCCCGTTTTTTATCGAGTCGGTCTATGTGCTGATACGCTTCGATGAGCCCTTCCTGAACGGCGTCCTGCGCCAGATGCTTGTCATGAATGATCAAATACGCTGTCCGGTATGCCATCGCCAGATAAGGCTTGACCAATTGCTCAAAGGCTTCTGGCTCGTCCTCTTGGCATTTGGCAATCAACTCCCACTCATCCACAGCGTTCCCTCCCTTCGTTTTTGCTCTACTGTATATTCACGAGAACGCGGAGTTTGGTTCACGTTACATAGGCGAAAAAACACTGAACATGGAAAAACCCGTCCCCTGAACAGAAACGGGTGAATATTATGCGTAAGCAGCTAAAATAAGAAATACAAAATGATAGTGACTACATACAATTGCCATACTTTTATTTTGAACTTGATACAAAACTTTTCCAATACGACAGATAACCATTCGCAACCTTTTAGTAATAGCATAAAAACTCCCATACCGACAACTAAGGCGAAATCTAGTGGGCTGAGTATACTCTCGATATAGTTATACACTTTAGTGATTAGCAGGAAAAGCACAAAGACGAGAAAGGAATAGTATGTCACTGAGAAAACCTCCACTATGTCATTACAACGAAAATAGGGAGCACTTAGCTCCCCGTTTCTTTTGTAATTATCCGTTATCTCCTTTTTCTGTCTACTTCGTAATGATCTTGCTGTTGAGAAAGACTTTGGGGAGCTAATTAGGAGAGGATGCAATGAGTTGTTCAACTTCGTTTCTAAGCTCAGAGATATTTTCTCCTGAATAATTTTCTTGCAGGAAAAAAAGATTATTATGTTTATTACCATGTTCTATTACTTCCAATGAAACTTGGGATACAAGGGTTTCCTCGTCATTAATCTTTATTTTTCCTTGAACTGACCCTACTATGTTATAGACGTCATCTTTATCTTCTGTTAAGAAAACAAAATATTTATTTCCTTCTTTCATAGGAATACTTCCTTCAATCCCTACCGATGTCATTCTGGGTTCACCATTATCATCATTCACTAATTTAGATCCTGGCTTTCCTGCGAAATATTTGGCCGCCTCTCTTTCATCGAATTCCCCTCCAGTTTCCAGTACAGATACTGTATCATCTATCTCTACATCACCTTTATAGACTTTCGTTACTCTTAATTCAGAGACTGTATATACATCTAGTCTTTCATAATTAGGGTTATTTTCTTGAGAAATAACTTCAGCTTCGGCTATGATATCTGCATTTTCAGCTAGACCCTCCACGTCAGTGAATGTCTCGGTAAACATGGCTTCACCAGAAACGATTCTATAATCTGAATCACTGGAATAAAGAAAACTCTGTTTTTTCAAGTCACCTATATAGTAAACAGCAAATCCTGCAATTGCTATAAAACCAATAGTAGCTAATGCTATTTTTTTTGTGGATTTTAAATTCTTAATGCTAATCATTAGTATTCTCCTTCCTACAAAATGATAGACAAATTCCTTCGCTTGATAGGCATGGGGTCTGCTCACGATGCAAAAAAATAAGATATGAACCGAACCTTTTTCCGCTAAAGAGACAATATGGTGTGTAAGCTGCTTATTCAGAGAGCAAATAGAACGATCTTATTCTCATTATTTACAACAAAAAAGGAGCGAAGTAACTATGAAAAAACGATTAATTGGTGGAATGGTTGCCACTGCGATTTTGATTCCAGCTGCAGCATTTGCGGCTTCTGCCGTGATTGACATGCCTGCAAGAACACCAATGACTACTGAACAAGTCAAGATGGATGAGGTTGGCAAATCAACGCTTGAGAAGCTGTATCTCGCATATCCTGAAACAAAATCGTTTGAGATTATCGATGCAAGCAACGTTCAAGGTGATGTATCCAAAGGGAAAAATGTAATCAACGTGAAGCAAACAAGTATCGTACTACAAGAAAAAGGAGGAACCGGCAAAAAGATTACCCTTCATACAAACGGTAGTACGGGTGAGATTGAACACGTGATTCAAGAGAATTGGGAGCCTAAGGAGAAGTCACTCATTACGTTAACCGATCAGGAAATCAAGACGAAGGTAAATGATCTTATTGATAAAATGTATGGCAACGTCGAACAATACAAGGTTGCTATCGAGCAAATGGAGAATCCAAACCAAAAAACATGGATGTTGAATTACACCAATGAGATGTTCAAAGAACCAGTCTACCAGGTTTTTGTTCAGGACAATACCATTAGTGTTACGAAGATCGTAGGTATTCCTACAGGTCCTGATACACTTTCAAACATTAAAGTAGAAGGCCTATTCTCTTTAAATGGTAAGCCTGATTATAGTGCTGATAACTTTTTAAACGATGAAAAACTGTTTGCTTTACTAAAAATAAGCCCGACAGAATTAAAACAAGAATTAGCAAAAGGTAAAACTGTTGTGGAGATTGCAGCATCTAAAAATGTCTCGAAACAACAAGTAATTGATGTGATTGCAGAAACACAGTCTAGAGCACAACTTCAAGGTGATGAAGTACCGATCACCGAGCAATCACTGAAAGAAATGATGAAAGCAGCTGAACCAAAAATATTGCCAATCATCGAACACAAAACGGAAACGAAATGGTAGAAAAACCGAGCCAACTGGGTTACACAAGTAAAAGAGAAGAGGCGGGAGAACCGTCTCTTTTTTTTATGGACTAATTTTTCAGAATTCAGGCCAAAATAAGCCAGATAGTCTGGCTTATTGGACTCGAAGGGTAACATACTTTACTGGACTTTCTTTTGAATCAAACGTAAATCTTAGTAGATTTCCATTATTTTCATATTCCAATATAAACGTATGATCACCTGTGTCATCCATAAACTCTCTAGAGGGTTCCCCTAATTTATTTTTGATTTCCTCAGGTTTTCCAGTCATTCCAACAGTCTTTGGTTCGGCATTCATTAGGACGACTTTACTCGTATCCTTTACTTCATCAATTGAATTAGCATAGTCTTCGAATTGTAAATCAAAACCATCATAATATACTGTGAATCCATACTCAGAATTTCCACTCTCGATGGGGGTTCCGATTTTATCTAGAACCTCTTTCTTTGTTGCTCCAATGCCTATTAAGACACCTTCTAATTGTCCATTTTTTACATTCTCCAAAGTGTCCGATTGAGCAGAATTAACAGGAATATCTTCAGTTTTTTCAGAAACATTGGAGCAGCCAAATAAAGTTATTGAGCTAAGAACTACAATAAGTAAAGTATTACGACATATTTTAGGCAGATCAACCACACTCCTCATAAATAGATTGGTCAGTAGTAGGAGTAGATCGTAGGCTAGTGATTTATTGGTAATTATATAACCGCACTTTAATATGGATGCTACAAGAAAAACGAAAATGTGGGTTTACAAGGTAAGGAGTTCTAGACACAAAAAATAGCCGGTTATACTGCTAGTGTTAACCGGCTATCTGGAAGCAAATTCGAGATTATTCTTCCTTTTCGTAATCCCATGTTCCATTGTTTGCATTAATCTTAAATTAAAAGTAACAACAAAATACTTTAATTACATTTTTTGGTTGTATTGTTTAAATTCAACTAATGTATTAGGCATATTTAATGGCCACATTCTTCCCTCAATGAAAATATAGCTAAAAACATACTTACCATTTTGTTCGATTTGATCATATGCCTCGTTAGCACTAAGTGTATTACTCTTTACAGGAGAGGAGCTTAACAAGCTTACCTCATCTCCAATTCTAATTGTCTTCTCATTGCTACAAAATTCAGTTTCGTTATTTAAACAAATATGCTTGATACTAAGAAAATATTTGTCATTTTCTACCCATTTGTTTGTTACTACAACCCACCCATACGTTTTGCTATGTGCCTGAAAATTCATATATAACCCAATCATACTAAGCAAAAACAGGAGCATAATACCTAGTACTACTTTTTTTTCATGATACATCCGCCCCTTACTGAAAATACAATAAAAAGGGAAGGAAGCCCTCCCTTCTCATTGTATTAATTATTCGGTCGATCATCACCAATTTCAATACTTTCATTCCATTTCCACTTATCACACAAGTGGTCACTAAATATAATTCCTGCTGGACCAGTTTTTTAAAATACACTACATGACCTTCCTATCAATTCATCATCCAGTTTCGACTTAAATATGTCTAGAGTCGGCGAATACCTAGATAATAGTTAATGGAAGGGTCTTGGGAGGCCTTGAGGTGTGAGAAGGACTTACTTTTCCATTTTCAATCTGTTTTGAGCAATGACAATATATTTATCCAATTGTTCGCTTACAGCCAAAACCTTATCATGTGAGAGACCGTACTTCCCCGCCAATTCCATCATTTCCCGTCGTAGCTGTTCGATTCTATTATCCAACTCTAAATGGCAACCGATTTCCTTTACCATGCCCCGGATCGTACACTTACTTTTAGGGGCTGATGTTGCTCCTCTTTTGGCGGAGTTTCCTGGGTACAATGAAACGTCCCTATCTAAAATATTTGCGATAGCAGTAATATCCAACGCCCCCTCTCTTTTACAATTTATTACATATAATTACTATACATGGATGTGCAGAAATTCACCGATTAAGAAAAATTGAATAGAAAAAAACATCCCATCAGAGGGATGTTTTTTCGGTTACGATCTATTTAACTGACTATTCCTTGAATGTCAATTCTCTAGGAATCTGTTCCATGCTCATACATAATTATACTAATGTTATTGGGCTTCTCTATGGATGGAGATCCAGTAAATATAGCGAAAACCATAACCACTGATAAAATAATTCTTTTCATATGTTAAACCTCCCTTAATTTATATATGCCCACCAAAATTTAGCATATAATGAGAGTTTGCGGATTTCCATCAAATTATTTTGGGAGATTTACCCTCTTTCTGCCCGTTACAATGGTCTGATATTGCTCCACTTGTGATGCAGACGCATACTGTCTATACTCTTCGAATAATGAGACGCATTTAAGAACATCCTCATGCCTACTCACGGAATCTGCCAGAGAAAGACAAGTTAACGTTTCTTCAATTCCTTTCTCTATCCGCCCTTTGCCGAATTCATAAATGGCTATCTGGTAACGAAACCGAAGCTGTCTGTCCAATCCAATAGCTTCTTTAAATTGACCAAAACTGTCAATGTGCGAAAAAAAGCGTTCTAATATCTCATCCACACAAAATTGGTACGTATTAGCTGATTTCATAATAGAAATTAAACCAGCAAGTATTTCATTTGTCGGAAGACTTTCAAGATAGCCAGCATACTCCTCAATGATGCTTGTATTGCCAGCTAGTACCTCTAATGTGTATAAGTTAGCCTTTGCCCAAACCCGGAATTTTTCTACCTCTTGGTGCCCGACTTCATCCAGTAGTTCAAACCATCCTAAATCAGCGTAAGCATGTACATATGGTTTCGCCTGTACATACAGCCCTTGCATTTCCAATGCTGCACCTTTGAATAAGTGTCCTATTGCATAATAATAGACCAAGTGACGTTCTGTCTCCAAGGGTTCTCTTGTTTTGTTTCTTTTCAACCTGTCCAACTCATGTATGTAAATCGTTTCTGCTAGAAACCGTAATTCATCTGCATACTGCTCTGATTTCTTCCATTTCTGTAAAGCGAAACAAACCCGCGTTAATTGAAATAAGGCGTCCAACTGGTAGTTTTCAGGAAGCCTATTCCGATAGGGGGAAAACCGAATAACTGCCTCCCCATTTTCTTCAGAATTGGTCCCGAGTGAAGCTCGAAATAATCGATACTGACTCCTTACGAATTGCTCAGAATGTCCATCCTTCTCGCTATCCACGACAGCCTGATAAAAAGGTATGGATTCTTTTTGTTTCCCGCTTTCATATAGCTGTTCCGCCACTAAAAAGAGGGTCGAAATATTTTTAGGGTTGTCCAACAATTTAGGAACAACCTCATCTATACAATCCTGCCGCCCAAACTCTGCACATCGAATCAAATATGGTATCAACCGAGGGCGCGATATTCTCCCCTCTGATATACATTCTTCCGTATACAATTCGTACAACCAACCTGGTTCGCGACCAAACACCGCAGCGAGCGCGTCTAATTGACCAATGGTCATAGCCCGCGGTGGATTTCCGTTCAGAATCTCGCTTAAACTCCCATGGTTGATGCCCGTTAATTCACCTAATTTACTCAAGGTATAGCCGCACTCTCTACGGTGTCTTTCAATCTCTGACCGCAGCGACCAGTGCAATGTCCCTTGCAGCCCCCCCATAAAGAATCATCCCCTAATTTTTTCCTTAATTTTACAATAAAATATATTTTTTTGGAAGATTCGGCTTTACATTTCTTCATATTTCATTAAATTAGTTCGTCACTTTTCGCACAATTCCTCCAATGTCTTACAGGTGTTTGCACTTCGTGACAATTACACCCTATTGAATCAGCTTTCATGCGAATACAGCCCCGTAGGAAGAAGCGGATTTCCAGTCCTAGCGCCTCTGGAGCCCTACCCAGCTCCGAAATAAATAGCGGGGGTTTTCTTTCAGCTTCAACCTCTGAAAAAACATCCTCGAAGCTCTACTTTTGAAGCGCTCCCGCTATTTATTTCGGAGCGAACAGAACCCGCCCTCAGCAGGACGTAGGCCGAAGCGTAGACTGGAAATCCGCTTCTTCCCCACCACTACAGCTACTATAACCACATTGTAAAAAAAGCTCCGCCAAGACATCTGGCGAAGCTTTCATTTTAAACCCGTGCTTATGGCATAGCTACTTTCATAACTGCGCGAACGGAATCTGCGGATTTATCCAATGCTGCTTTCTCAGCAGCAGTCAGATCCAGCTCGATGACTTGCTCGATACCGTTTCCACCCAAGAGAGTTGGTACACCCAGGTAGATATCGTTGTAGCCATACTCACCTTGGAGCAGAGCGATGGAAGGCAGGATGCGCTTTTTGTCTTTCAAGATCGCTTCTGCCATTTCTACCAGAGCTGCCGCAGGTGCATAGTAAGCGGAACCGTTACCCAAGAGAGCTACGATTTCGCCGCCACCTTTACGTGTACGCTCTACGATAGCATCCAGACGATCTTGTGGGATCAATTTTTCGAGTGGGATGCCACCTGCGTAGGAGTAACGCAAGAGTGGTACCATGTCGTCGCCGTGACCGCCCAATACGAAGCCTGTTACGTCATTAACAGATACATTCAGTTCCATTGCTACGAATGTACGGAAGCGAGCTGTATCCAGTACGCCGGATTGACCGATTACGCGGTGTTTCGGGAAGCCGGATGTTTTGTAGAATGTATACGTCATCGCATCTACCGGGTTGGACAGGATAAGTACGATGGAGTTTGGTGCATATGTTTTCACTTGCTCAGCAACAGAGCGCATGATAGCTGCATTCGTTGCTACCAAGTCGTCGCGGGACATACCTGGCTTACGAGCAATACCTGCTGTGATGATTACGATATCGGAGCCTTCGATGTCTTTGTAGTCAGAAGTACCTGTAATGTTAGCATCGAAGCCGAGAACTGGGGAAGCTTCCATCATGTCGAGTGCTTTACCCTTCGTTGGGTTTTCCAGTTGAGGGATATCGACCAAAACGATGTCAGCCAGCTCTTTTTGCGCCATGATGAACGCAGTTGTCGCTCCTGTAAAACCACTACCGATGACGGCTACTTTTTTTCTACGAAATGTCATGCTGAATCCTCCTCGTCATGTTACAAGACTAGTTTCACACCACTTGCTTTTTGCTCCAGCATTTTGGAGAGAATGGTCCCGATGTGGGCCCCCGCCTCAACCGGAGAAGTACCTTGACGATGAATATTCGAGATCACTGTACGCTCTGATTCTACCATACCTTTGCGTGGACGGTAGCACATGTACGCACTCATGGAATGCGCCGTAACCAATCCTGGACGCTCTCCGATCAGGAGCACCAATACTTCTGGCTCCAAAATCTCGCCGACGTGATCCATGCTGGCTACGCGTCCGCCTTGGATAAAGAACGGTGTGCCGCAGGTCAGTCCATAGCTTTTCAGAGAGTCCATCAGGGATGGAAGCACGTCTTTCAGGTTCGCATCCACCGCAGCGGCACTCAAGCCGTCCGAAACGACGATTTGTACCTGCGGTTTCTTTTGGCAGCGCTCTTGCAGCAAGCGCACGCCTTCCTCCGTGAGGACGCGCCCCATATCCGGACGCTTTAGATAGTTTTCGGTGTTGTCATACTGCGTTTCCACTGTGAACAAGGAGTACTGATCGAGCACCGCTTGACTGACTTCACCGTATACAGCATCTACAGCCGCAGCATGGTCGCGACGCAATTCGAGCATCGTTTTAGTCAAAGGTCTCACACCTGTACGCCAAACTCCGATGCGCGCTGGCGTGCTGGACAGCAGTTCATCCAAGCCTTCCTTGTACTTCGGATTCGGTACGTGTGATGTTCTCTCAGGCTCTGCTGATGGAGCAAGTTGCTCATTCACCGCTGGAGCTTGCGTCGGAGCCGTCGCCGCACTCGTTACTGGCTCTGCCTTTGGTTCCGATCTCAATTGGATCAAGCCCGTCTCTGCTTTTGGTGACGGAGCTTGTTCTGTGGCCTCACCCAGCTTCTTTTGCAGCTCTGCTACTACTTTATCTACCAAGAAATCTAATTGTTGTTCCATCCGTCTTTCACCTCCTGATCTTACATGAAGATTGTCGGATCGCCTGCTTTTGCAGTCAGCCTACCGTTTTCCATGATGCCCATTTTCTCCAGCCATTTTTCAAAATCTGGTGCCGGGCGCAGTCCCATCACTTCACGGAACGCGGCAATATCATGGAAGCTCGTCGATTGATAGTTGAGCATGACATCGTCAGCCATAGCTACCCCGATGACGAAGTTAACTCCTGCCGACGAGAGCAAGATACCGAGATTGTCCATATCGTTCTGATCGACCTTCATGTGGTTCGTGTAGCATACGTCACAGCCCATTGGCAAACCGTGCATTTTGCCCATGTAATGGTCTTCCAAGCCTGCGCGGATTACTTGACGGCTGTCGTACAAATACTCAGGTCCGATAAATCCAACTACCGTATTCACGATAAATGGATTGTATTTGCGAGCCAAACCGTAGCAGCGCGCTTCCATCGTTACCTGGTCCATGCCGTGATGCGCCTCGGAAGACAGCTCAGAGCCTTGGCCTGTCTCGAAGTACCAGAAGTTCGGTCCATAGGAAGTACCTTCTTTGCGCATCAGCTCGTCTGCCTCATCCAACAGCGCTACATCAATACCAAATGCATTGTTTCCTTTTTCACTACCCGCCAAACTTTGGAAAATCAAGTCTGCTGGTGCCCCATTACGGATGGCACGCATTTGAGTAGATACGTGAGCCAATACGCAGTTTTGGGTCGGGATATCGAACTTGGTCATCACGTCTTTGGTCATGTTCAAAATGTCTTTGACGCTGTCCGCTGTATCGATAACCGGGTTGATCCCGATAACCGCATCGCCGATTCCGTAGCTCAATCCTTCGTACAGAGACGCCTTGATGCCTTGTACGTTATCGGATGGATGGTTCGGCTGTACACGAGAAGCCAATACGCCCTTTTGACCGATTACGGTGTTGGCATGCGTCACAACTTTAATCTTGGACGCAGCCGTAATCAAGTCCAGGTTGCTCATGAGCTTGGCAGTCGCTGCAATCATCTCACTGGACAAGCCGCGGCTGATGCGCTTGAGTTCATTATCGCCTGCTTGATGGCTCAAAATGTACTCGCGGAGTTCTGCTACACTCCAGTTTTTGATTTCGCTGTAAATTTTTTCGTTGATACCTTCTTCGATCACACGGGATACTTCGTCTTCTTCTGCCGGAACCATCGGATTGTTGCGGATATCCGCCAGCGTCAGATCAGCCAAAACTTGCTTGGCAGCTACACGTTCCCGGGAATCAGCAGCGGCGAGACCAGCCAGCTGGTCGCCTGATTTATCTTCATTAGCCTTCGCGAAAACTTCTTTCAAATCGCGAAATTGATAGGTCTGTCCAAGCACAGTCGTTTTCGTGTTCATCACGTCCACCCCTTCTTACGTTACGGCCTTTCATCAAACGCGAGTGTTTTGACGACAACGGGAATGATCGTTCCCGAGATCGGCTCACCGAGATCGATGTAATCGCCGTATTCCACACGCACCTGATCGATGCAAATGATTTCCGGTGCCCCTTTACAACGCAGCGCCAAGGCCTGCCCGAGCGCTTTCGCCATATCTGTTTCACAGATCACGACCATGGTTTGACTCTCGGGGAAACTTGCCCGGTATTGCTCCGACAGCTCCTGGGAAAGCGTCTGTAGCAGAGCGTACGAGCAATACCCGATGCCGGAGATCGCGAGTGCGAAAGGAATCCCTGTCGTTTTTTCAAACAGGCGCTCACCCAGTTGGTAGATCGAAGCCACTTCCTGTCGCAGTCGTGCGGCATCTGCCAATTGTTCCTCGGTAAGCTCTAGCTTGAGAATCGGAATATTTTTAATCGGCAACAGCTCCGGCTTGATATGCACGGTTGAACCGCTAATCTCCGTACTCTGCATCCCCGCGCCAATTACCGTTGCCCGTACTGTCTGATCCGGGTCTAGCCACTGTACCGGATACGTTCCTTTTTCGCGCTCCTGCTGGAGTACATATCCGAGCAGCGGGCCAAAATCGCCATATCGGCTTGCATCCGAAATATTTTGGACGGGAGGTCCGCTCATGAGCAGGCCTACACCACCTGAGACGGTCAATTCAGCAACAGGGATGGAATCGCGCAAATGCGGCCCCAAGACGAGCAAGCCTGATACTTGTCGCTCTTTCCCCGTCAAATAATCGAGCATGCTGCGTCCCAACTGTTCAGCAACCTCTGTGAGCTGCGCGAATCCGATTTCCTGTCCGACTTGAATACGCAATCCTTTTGCCGACAGCCATTGTTGAATGTTCGGCGACACGTATTGAACGACGCCCTGCGGACTGAGACGGATCAGTCTTCCTCCGACGTGGAACGTAACCGTCGCAATCGCTCGACCACGTTGGAAGTAGGCTGCATTCGCTGTTCCTCCGCCAATATCGACATTGACGATCACACCTTGTATGGCTTGCGAGCGTTTTTCTGCGCCAGCGCCCTTGCCCGCCAACACGCCTTCGAGGTCAGCACCTGCTGTCGCTACCACGAAATCCCCGGAGCGTTCAGCCAGCAGATGAACGATATGCTGTGCGTTCTTTTTGCTGGCTGTTTCTCCGGTGATGATGACCGCCCCGGACTTGATTTGAGACAAGCTGATTTGTGCCTTGTTGTACTCGGCTGCAAGAATCGATCCGATTCCGTCAGCGTCGATTTCATCAAATCCGATGAGCGGTGTGGAATGTACTTCACTCGCATACAGCAATTGTCGCTCCACGATCTGATAACGCGGCAGCGAAAACGTGCTGGACATGCGACCCAATCGCAATCGGCTAACGATCATTTTGGTTGTGCTTGTTCCCACATCGATCCCGACGCTTTGGATCCATTGTTCGTCCATATGAACCTCCTTGAACCATTGGCGTGTCAGACGGGCTTACGAAAAAACGCTTGAACAGCCGGTTCCTTGCTCCCGGTCTGATTCAAGCGCCTTTGCTCTCTTCGTATCTACTTGTCACTGCTTTTTATGATAACGTCAGTACTAGCCTTGTGTGGAAATGGCCTGCTCGCCCGACAAAATCTCTTCTGCCAGCTTCACAAGCGGCATGCGCCGTTGCATGCTTACTTGCTGCATCCATTTGTAAGCCGCATCCTCTTCCAAGGATAGGGCACTCATCAGCTTTCCTTTTGCTTTTTCCACTGCTTTGCGATCCTCGATCTTTTGCTTCAGATCATTGATATCCTTCTTCAGTGAAACGACTTTTTCCTTTTGACTGAGTGCGATTTCTACTGCGGGAATCAAGTCATCCTCCGACACCGGCTTCACCAAGTAAGCCGTCACACCCGCTTTTCTGGCATCCTGGACGAGTTCCTTTTGGCTATAAGCCGTCAAGAGAAGAATGGAACTGTCTGAAAAGGAACGAATGATACTGCTTGCCTTGATTCCATTCAAGACAGGCATTTTCACATCCATGATGATCAGATCGGGCTTGTGACGATGGGCCTGTTCGACTGCCTCTTCTCCGTTTTTCGCCTCGGCAACCACTAAATACCCTTCATTTTCGAGCATCTCGCGCAAATCCATGCGAATAATCGGCTCGTCATCAACCACCATAATCTTCGGCTGTGTCATCTTCATCCTCCTTTTGGATCGGATAGAGGATGGTTACCTCTGTTCCGTTCCCAGTGTTGCGGAAATGCATCGTGCCTTCGAGGTCTTCCCTGACCAGCGTATCGACAATTTTCAGGCCGAGATGGCCCTTTTTGTGGATTTGCTCCATGTCCTCGATGCCTACTCCGTCATCTGTCACAGACAGACTAACGAAGTCTTCCTTGGCAACCAGTGCAATAGAGATTTTCCCTTCATGCAGGTCATGAAAACCATGAATCATGCAATTTTGAATCAGCTCGGTGACGATCAAGGCAAACGATGTTGCTTTGTTGGACGGCAGATATACCGATTCGCCCGTCACCACGACGTGTATAGCTTGCTCAGAACGTCTCATCGAAGAGACGATTATTTTCGATATTTTGGTTAAAATCTCTTTGAAGTCAATCTGCTCCAGACCATCCTGTGCCAAGTATTCGTGAATAATGGCGATGCTGTTGATGCGATTGATGCTTTCCCTGTATACCTTTTCAATCTCGTTGGACTGCGAACGCCGCATTTGCAGGCGCAGTAGGCTAGAGATGGTTTGCAAATTGTTTTTGACCCGATGGTGAATCTCTTTGATCACCGCGGATTTGATCATTAACTGCTTTTCTTTTTCCCGAATGTCCGATATGTCTCGCAGGAGAATGAATCCCCCAATGATGTCTTGTTTGCGGACGGACGAAACCGCTTTCATCATGATAAAGTGTTTGCCTTTTGACAGCTCCTCCTGAATATAACCCCCGTTGCGTACAAAATTCTCCGGGGAAACTCTCCAGGAAAAAATACGTTCAATGCTCTCGCCCTTTTCCGGCCGTTCAAAGCCAATCAAGGAGAGCAGCTTGTGGGCACGGCCATTGGCGTACGTGATAACCCCACTCTGATCAAACAAAATCATGCCCTCGTGCAAAAGCGACGAAATGGGCAGATCAGGCACAGCGAACTGGATGAGCGTCTCACTTAACTGCTCCGTTGTTTCCTTGAGCATTTCGACGTTTTTTTCCTGTTCCACCTGTTTGGATATATCTTGTTCAGTTATCAAGGTCCCGATTGTTTTTCCAGCCGCATTCGTGATGGGTACGACACTTTGTCGCATCACGACTTGCTCCTGTGAAACCCCACGTGAACCGATGACGGGCTTGCCTGTCGTCAGACAATACATAACGGCCGGCTCATTAATCGCCGTCGCCAAATGCCCTACGACAGATCCACTGTACATAGAGCGTGCCGTACTCGGTGCAGCTTGTGCGACTACCATCGCAGCGCTCCGATCTACCGTCGGACAATCAATAAACATGTCCGCTTGAGACAGATCAGCAAAAATCTGAAGCTTGGAAGCCAGATCCTCCACAATCCGAATGTCGTCATCACTCAACGTCGTGGACGCTTTGCACACTTCTCGTATTGATTGCATGTGAACCTCTTTTCACCTGCTAGGAGTTGATATGACCTCATTTTCTCACAGACGCGCTACGGCGGAAAGGGGTGTAATACTGGTTAATCAAGCTTACTCATTGACAATTTCTTGCAAATGCGCTCGCAATTCTGATACTCCCTCACTTGTGAGCGAGGAGGTCCGGAAAATCTTCGCATTGCCGAGCGATTGACGCAGGAATTGTTCTGCTCTCTCCACATTTGCATCAGGATGATCCGTTTTGGTAATGACCCCGATGCACGATTGCGGAAACCCTTGTGAGAAGCCAGGAGGGAAATAATTGCGCTCCCGCGTAGCATCCTGCACCATCACAATGATCTTCGCCTCAAGAGAGGTAGCCATAAGTGTGCGGTAAAACATCGGGTTTTCGCTGTACTCACCCGGAGTGTCAATTGCCCAGTCCCGATATTCGAGCGCTTGTGTCTTTCTGGCAGGCTGTTCGTCATTGAACAGCGCCCGCACCAGAGAAGACTTTCCTGCTTCGATTGCACCGATAATCATTACACGGCCGGTCATGATTTCGTCACCAATGCCGGTGTAAACCGCAGTTTTTCGCTCAGTACCTGATTGACCGCTTCGACTGCCATTTCAACAGCGGATACATCTCCTACGACAATCAGTGAACCTGTAAAACGATCGAGAAACCCAAGCTCGACGCCAGCAGCCTTCGTCGCAATATCCGCGGCAATAATGGCTGTTTCGGTAGGCGTCAAAGTCAAGATGCCGATCGCACCGGCCTCATTGATACCTAGCTTGGTATAGAGCATTGGGTCAGGGTTTGCGATTACATGAGCCAACGTGACCTGTTTCCCTGGTACGAATTCCTGGATGACTCGTGAACGTTCCTGTTCCATTCCTATTCCTCTCTTCCTGCGGCACCCGGCACCTCAAACGAATCCACAATGCCTACGATGATCGCATCGATCGGCACACTGGTGCCGGAGAAAAGAATTCGGGCAGGCGTCCCACGAGAGACGATAACCTGCTCCCCGATTCCCGCACCGATCCTGTCCGCTGCGATAACGGTTTGTCCGCCTTCTTCGCCACGCCAATCAATCGGCTGAACCACCATGAGCTTGAGATTTTCCATGCCTGCTTCTTTTTGCGTGGCCCAGACGCTGCCGATCACTTTTCCCAAAAACATGCGATCACCCTTTTCCTAAATAGCTGACCGTAATGCCGCGTTCTCTCATGCTGTCATAAGCAAGCGGAGAAACAATTGCACCTTTTTTCACGATCAAAGTCGTATCGCGAAGCTCAGGCTGAGATCTGATCCAATCCGCTGTCAACAGCTTCCCGGAAAAGACAGCTTCTTGCTCATCCAAAGGAGTCAATGTCGGTTGTTCTGTCTTAGTAGTAATCTCCACTTTTTGCAACTGAGACTTCAGCTTAGAAACCACGCGATCAGCCAGACGGCGTTGTTCTGCAAACTCCACACCCAGTTCTTTCATGCTCTCAACGTGACGGTTGAACAGCTTTTCATAAGCAGGTGTCAGTGTCAATGTTTGCAGGGTACGACGGTCTGCGCGCTTGATTCCTGGCACATCGGAACCAGCGATGACGAATTTACCCGTCACCAATGCGGAAAAGACGATTTCCGCTTTGATTGTTCCTTTTAGACCGGAAGCAATTCTCGCTGCATTATCCAAATCGATTTCAGGAATCACGATACCGACATAATCTTTCGGCACTTCCAACGGGGCAGGAGCGTACTCATCTGCTGTAAGGATTCTGCCTGCTCCCCCACATTCGATCTTGTGCATGCCAAGCCAAGAGGAGGTTTCTCCATCCAGGAAGAGAATGTCATGGCAGATCCCGTGGTTTTTCAGTTGGATAAAATGATCCTGATAAGCCTCATGAGCCTGGCTGTCACAAAAGACGTACAGGACACGAGGCGATTCGCTTTTCTTTTCTGTATTCATCGATTGCAAAATTTCTTTCGTAATCGACGCCACCATTTCTCTGATGTCCATCAAGCTCTACCTCCGTTAGCCGGAGTAAAATTGCCCGTTCTTGCCGATCACTTTTACCCGGTCTCCCGTTTTCAAATTAGCGGCATTACCTTCATCCGTATCAACGTGGAAATCAAGTGCGAATTGCGGATGCACACGAACGACTACATCTGGATAGATGATAGGACGATCGCTTTGCGTCGCCAGGATCAGTGTATCGCCATCCTTCACTTGATATTGCTCGGCATCTGCAGGAGACATATGAACGTGGCTCTTCGCTACGATTACGCCTTTGTCCATCACGACTGTCCCTTTTGCCGTAACGAGTACCATACCTGGTGTTCCTTCAATATCTCCAGACATACGCACAGGTGCTTGAACACCTACTGCAAAGCCATCTGTCCGGGAAATTTCCACTTGTGTCGCGCCACGAGCTGGTCCCAAAACGCGAACCCCGTGGATGCTGCCTTTTGGTCCCACGATGGTGACTGTTTCTTGGCAAGCAAACTGGCCCGGTTGCGACAAATCACGCATTGGCGTCAATTGATGTCCGGCTCCGAAAAGCTTCTCGACATCTGCTTGCGACAAATGAATGTGACGGTTAGATACGCCCAAAGGAATTTCTCGCACTGCCTCGGCAGCTTGATTGGTGGAAGGCTGCTGGTTCTGATCAACTTGTTTCACTTGAATCCCTCTTCCTTTCAAGAAATCTGCCGCTGCTGGTGTTATTTTATCCCCTTTCTCAACGAGAAAGGGGTTTGGAATACCTGACTTATGCATTGCTCTCAAGGATGCTTCTGTAATCACTGCCATAGGGAATTATTATCCTTCGAGTTTAGGCAGGATCAGTTCAATGTCTCCATGAGGGCGTGGAATTACGTGAATAGATACGAGCTCTCCTACTTTTTCAGCAGCAGCGGCGCCTGCGTCAGTGGAAGCTTTTACTGCACCTACGTCACCACGTACCATAACAGTCACGAGACCGCCACCTACGTGTACTTTACCAATCAGTTTTACGTTAGCTGCTTTTACCATTGCGTCAGCAGCTTCTACTGCTCCTACCAAACCTTTTGTTTCTACCATTCCCAATGCGGACATTTCTCCAGCCATTTTCATTTCCTCCTTAATTATATCTCCAAAATTTTAGTGTTTTACGACTCTAAGTCGTCATTTCTGTTAACACCGATTTGATGATGTTTTTGATCTCATCGCGGCTCAAACCGACATTCATGGAAGAGACAGCCTGTAGGACAGCTTCTTCCGCTTGTGTCGCAGGAGCTGCTGATACTGACGTTGATTGCGGCATTTCTTTGATGCCAAATGCAACACGCTTGATGTTAAACATGTGCTTCGCACCGATGTTATCGGAAGTGATGTTGCCCCCTAAAGAACCGCATCCAAGCGTGAACGCTGGTTGTACGCCAGTCGTTGCACCAATTCCTCCGAAGGTCGTACCCGTATTTACCGGAATTCTGGATGCTGGCATTGCTTGACCATACGCTGCGATGACATTGTCATCCTGGGCATGAATACCCGCTGTATGTCCAAGACCACCATGTTCCAACAATTCGCGGCAACGAGCAAACGCTTCGCTGTCGCCTTGAACCGTGTAAAGGGCAAGGATCGGTGCCAGTTTTTCAACGGACATCGGATACGCTTTGCCTACATTGTTCTCCTCCGCAACCAGGACACGCGTATCAGCAGGGATGGTAATACCCGCCATTTGAGCGATCACATGTGGAGAGCGGCCAACGATCTTCGCGTTCAGCGAGCCGTTTATCGTGACGATGGCAGCTACCTTTTCCTTCTCTTGCTCGTTCAGGAAGTAGGCGCCTTCACGCTTCAAGGCTGCAATCAATTGGTGTTTGGTGGATTCCTCCACTACCAATGCTTGCTCAGAAGCGCAGATTGTACCATAGTCAAACGTCTTGCTCTGCACGATGCGTCTGGCAGCAGCAGCAAAGTCAGCAGTGTGGTGGATGTAAACCGGTACGTTACCAGGTCCAACACCGTATGCCGGCTTACCGGAGCTGTATGCTGCGCGTACCATCGGCGTTCCGCCAGTCGCGAGAATCAGATTGGTCAGCTTGTGCTTCATCAGCTCATTTGTCCCAGGAAGCGTAGGCTTCGTAACGCAATGGATCAACCCTTCTGGTGCTCCAGCCGCTACTGCCGCCTGTGCCATCAGTCGCGCTGCTTCCAGCGTGCATTTGGCTGCCGACGGATGCGGGCTGAATACAATCGCATTTCTCGCCTTGAGGGAGACCATCGATTTATAAATAACCGTGGACGTCGGATTCGTGGAAGGTACAACCCCTGCTACGATACCAAATGGCTGCGCCACTTCCCACACCTTGTTCTCTTCGTCCTTACGGATGATGCCAACCGTTTTTACATCTTTTACAGATGCGTACACATCTTGTGCAGCAAACAGGTTTTTCATCCGCTTGTCAGCGACGTTACCAAAGCCTGTTTCCTCCACAGCCATTGCTGCCAGTCGATCAGCATTTTCTACGCCCACTTTGGACATAGCTTCGATGATCCGGTCAACTTGCTCTTGGCTGTAGGTAGCGAATTTGGCCTGTGCTTCCTTCGCTTGTGCGAGGTAGGTACGCACTTCCTGTATGGAATACAGATCAGCGTCGAGTGTCATTAGGCTTTGTCACCTCCGCCTTGTTTCTCTTCCAACAGACGAATGAGATCTTCTTTCTTCGCCATGTTGATTTCGTTCGTTGTCAGCGGGAAGTCCGCATACGAACGCGCCATTTTGCGCAGGTCATTGATGGACTGATCTTGCAATCCTGACACTGGCGCTTTAGCCGGCTCTGCCTTACCCTCTTCTTTTACTTCCGGTTTCAGCAGGTTTTTAATCATTTTTGGAATATTTTCGTCAGGACGTGGAATCACGTGCGAGTGCAGCAATCTTCCGACACGTCTCGCAGCGTCAGCGCCAGCATCTACTGCCGCCATAACCGAAGATACATCCCCGATTACGTATACAGTGACGATTCCTGCGTCCGCTCCTTCATAAGAGACGACTTTAACGTCTGCCGCCTTAGCAGCAGCGTCTGCGGCAGCGATGAGAGCAGGCAAGCCCAGCGTCTCAATCATGCCGAGTGAATATGTTGTAGCGCGCATTTACATTACCTCCCCTTCAAGAGAGAAAATCCCTATTATCGTTTGACAGGCTGTTGGGCGACACTTCTTACGGCCTCGGCAAAAGCATCGGCGGCTGCCGTGCATGCCGACTGGCTGCCAGTGAGTAGCGCTCCCCCAAAGTTCGTTTCTGTCGGTGGACCAAAAAATTGAACCATTTGTACATCTGCAGCCTTGAGGGCGGCATCAATACCATACATGGCCTCCAGCGGCGGAGCGATCAAGTAAGCAAGCGGCTCACCTTCGCGGATTCCGGCGGTTTGAGACAAGTAGCTGCCCGTCCGCGACACAACATGGGCGTAATACGCATGCGTCCCTTCATCATTCAAAGAGTAAAAGCATGCTCCGCTTTCCATAAATGCAACGGCTGCATCCAGTCCGCTCTGCACCTCCGATGGCGTCGCGCCTCCGATCATCCCGATGAACTCGCCGGACAACGGTCCAGACGCATGGCCTGAGCCTGCATAAAACGACTTGGCATACACAACTTCTACCGCTGCCTTTTTGGTCGCTTCATCAATGGCCGTATACCCCACATCGTCAATCGTAGAGGTCAATAGCCCCAGACTTCGGATATGAGAAGGCAGGTTCAGCTTCTCCGCAAATTGTGGATCGACATTGGGAATCAGTCGGATCGCAAGCGGCGTCGCTCGAATTGGTTTTTCCATGCGTGTCACTCCTTTCAAGACAACATCCCTGATCAAAAGTAAAAAAAGGTGCCTAAACACGAAAAAATAAGCCGTGTTCAAGGGCACCTTTGCCTTTTGATTATTCACTTGTGGGTAGAAGATTACACGCTATTTACGTGGTCTTTTACCTGTCTCTAATGTAGAACAAGGCACAGAAAAATGCAAGCGTTTTCGGCATTCCGTCACTTTTCCATATTCCGGTCATATTACGGACACACACCCACGTTAAATTTGTGTTGTAGCCGAGACGGGCAAGCCCGCAAGCAAGGCTCACCACAATCTAAAGACCCCCAAGGAGGAATTTTACAATGAAAAAGAAAATGGCAATGACAGTTATGGCTTTGGCAGTATCCGCAATGGCAGGTTCCGCGTTTGCGGCAAATGAACCAGCGAAGACGACTGGTTCTTCTGCTCCACTGAAAATGGTGACCAAAGATGGTACAGATGCTCTTCAAAAACCGATTTTTAACCTGGAGCAAATGGCAAAGGAAAAGGGCATCACTGTGGAAGAGTTGATCAAGCAGCTTGAAAAAGAAGGCAAACTGACGAAAGGAGCAGCTACTATCACGAAAGACGGCGATCTGACAACTAGCTTCTCCTTCATGAAATTCGATGCCAACAGCGATAACATTAAGACGTTCAACCTAGATGAAATGGCGAAAGAAAAAGGGATCTCTGTAGAAGAGTTGATCAAGCAGCTTGAAAAAGAAGGCAAACTGACGAAAGCAACAGCTACCAGCAACCCAGACGGCACCATTCCGGGCTTCGCAGTCATTTCTCTCGATCCTGAAAACAAGGACGGCGGAGCATTCATCGCTCTGGACTCTACTATGAATCTGGAAGAAATGGCGAAAGAAAAAGGCATCTCCGTAGAAGAGTTGATCGAGCAGCTTAAAGAAGAAGGCAAACTGGCAACGAATGTTTCCATGACAACAACTATCAATCTGGAAGAAGTAGCAAAAGAAAAAGGCATCTCTGTGGAAGAGTTGATCAAGCAGCTTGAAAAAGAAGGCGCGATCTCCACTGGTGAAGCAGCTTCCTTTACTCAACCTGCAATCAGTTTGGAGCAAATGGCAAAAGAGAAAGGAATCACCGTTGACGAATTGATCAAACAGCTCGAAAAAGAAGGCAAGATCACAAAAGGTACAACAGTCTCAGTAGCTGCCATCAAAAAATAAGCGTTGCCTTTCAAGCACACACAAAAACCTCTGACAGGAAACTGCCAGAGGTTTAGTTATGCCCTTCGCCATTTAACGGACACATAACTCCATTATGCTAAACAACTGAACAAGAACATTTTTTACAAATGATGTCAATCAAAACGATGTCTATCATTGCTATGATAAGTACAAATTGACTTGAGATAGATAGGAGGTGTTTCTTCGTGAAACGAATTCTACTCATCGAGGATGAAATGCCGATTGCCCGACTTGTCCAGGTCTACCTGGAACGGGCGGGCTATGAGGTAAAATGGAATGAGGGTGATCACGAGGCAATCCCGACTTTTTTCTCCTGGAAACCAGATCTTGTCCTGCTTGACCTGATGCTGCCCGATCATGACGGCTTGAATATACTCGATCAGATTCGCCAATACGGCAGTTGCCCTGTCATTATCATCACGGCGCGCGGTACCGTGCCAGACAAGCTCCAAGGGCTGGCACAAGGTGCAGATGATTACATCGCCAAGCCATTTGATCCAGAAGAAGTGCTCGCCCGTGTACAAGCTGTGCTCCGCCGTTCCTCTTATATCGCCGAAGCAGATACGATCAGACTCGGGACACTTTCCATAGATGTTACTGCCCAAAATGCCTTGATCGGGAAAACACCCCTTGCCTTGATGCCACGGGATTGGCAGCTGCTCGTTTTCCTGGCGCGACATCCGAACCAATGCTTCAGCCGAGATCAGTTGCTGGATCAGGTGTGGGGAATGGATTTTGAAGGGGGCGATCGCTCTGTGGATACCGCAGTGAAGCGCTTGCGCAAAAGCTTGCTGCCGTGGCCGACTTCCGAAGGGGAAATCAGCACAATCAGAGGAATGGGGTATAGCCTGCGTGTTTACTAAACGAACTACTTCTACTAGAACTGCTGTGCCGCTCTTGCGTTACTGGACGTGGCGCTATGCCTTGATTTTATCGGTCATTCTTTTTGGCATTGGCTTTTTTGGCATCTATTGGATTAACAAAGCAGCTACAGAACAACAGTTTCAGGTATTGGAAGCAAGAACAGAGTTGCTCGCTGATTCGTATACCAAGGTGTTGCTTGCCAAGGACACCTCGACTTCTCCTGTAAAGATAGAGGATTTGGCACAAACAACTGTTGGTATCTCCAATCAGGCTGTCACTGCTGTGACTGGCCCTGCGTCTCCGGCTATTCCTTACACCGCAACACCCGCAGCCAATACCGCCATGATCGCATTTCGAGTCATGCCGACTGTCCCAATCGATCACGTGGTACAGATTTACGATGATGCGGGCAAGACGTTCAAGAAGGAAATGGTGAGTCAGACGACGACCGCTACCATTGCGCAGTTACCTACCCCTGCCCAACCGGTGGACAAAACTAAAGAAATACGGGAGGTTGTTGCCACAAAGGGAGCTACCTGGCTGCGTGTGGGTGTCCCTTACTATGAACACAATACAGTCGCAGGCACCTATTACGTCAGTACCCCCCTTAACAATGATTTGGTTCACACTTATATCACGATCATGGTTTCTATCGGAATCATCACTTTGTGCGGTTGGGCCATCGTCTATGTACTTTCTCGCTCGTTAACACAGCCCCTGCGGCAGTTGGCAATAGCGGCAGAACAAATATCCAGCGGGAATTATTCGCCTTCCTTGCCCAATTCCTCCAAAATCAAAGAAGCAGAAATCAGTCAGCTGGTTCATTCCTTTGACGAAATGGCGAAAAGACTTGGACAACTAGAGCGGATGCGCACCGACCTTTTGGCTGGTGTTTCCCATGAGCTGCGTACCCCTGTCACCTCGATTCGCGGAATGATTCAAGCGGTGAAAGACGGCGTCGTAAAAGGTGCAGATGCGGATGAATTCATGCAAATCAGCATGGACGAAGCCAAGCGACTCCAGACAATGGTCAATGACCTCCTCGATTTCTCCTCCATGGAAGCAGGTGAAGTTTTCGTCGAGAAGCAGTCCATTCAGATCGACAGTACGTTGGATCAGATAGTCGCACAGGTGCAAACCTTGCCCTCATTTGCCAACGTATCTGTGACAGTTAACCCGACTGGACAAGAAATCGTATGGATCGGCGATGAATCACATGTCAAACAAATTTTGCTCAATTTATTGGGGAACAGCGCTGCCGCAAACGCAACGCAAATCAAGATCGACGTTCACAACCAAAGCAGCTTCCTCTTCATCGATGTAACTGACAATGGAAAAGGAATTCCTGAGTCAGAGGTTCCTTTCATTTTCGAACGGTACTATCGTGGGGATAGCAAACGCAAAAAGAAGCAAGGCCTGGGGCTGGGCTTGACGATCTCCCGCCTATTGGCAAAGGCACACGGTGGAAATGTCGAATTGGTCCAGACTTCTCCAGAAGGAACAACCTTTCGTCTTACACTCGCCCATCCAGACTCGTCCGCTTGAAATGAAAAAGAGGAAGCAGCACGTACCGCTCGTGCCGCTTCCTCTTTTACGTATGGGCACCCTCCGGCACATGCGTGCGGATAAGATCCATGAAAATGTCCAATGCTTTGGTATGAAACTCGTCGGATTTCGTGACGAGCGAAAAATCACGGGTAACCGGTGTCCCCGTCACCTTCAATGTACAGAGCGTGCCGAGCTTACGTTCTTTGCGTATGGCCCAATAAGACAGTAAGCTGATTCCCAGGCCAGCCTCCACTGATTCCTTGATTACCTGTGTACTGCCGAACTCCATTCGCTTTTGCGGTGTGAATTGCAGCTGGCGAAACATTTTTTCAGCCGCTTCCCTCGTGCCTGACCCTTCTTCCCGCACAATCCACGTTTCCTTCATTAGTTCGTCAATGCTGACCTCTGTCTGCCCGGCCAATCGATGCTCTGGCGAAGCAATCAAATACATACGATCATCAGCAAACGGCTCCACGCACATTTTTTCGTCCACATACTCCCCCTCAACAATCCCGACGTCGAGTTGTCGCTTCGCCACCAGCTCAGCAATGACTGTGGAATTGTGAATCGTAATCGTCGGGGTAATCATTGGGTAATACTGACGAAGACGTGCAATGACATGAGGTAGCACATACTCTCCGTATGTGTAGCTGGCGCCAATCGTCAAATTCCCGCTTGGTGTATTCATCAAATCATCCACGAGGCTCTGCATCCGCGTGTACAAGCCCAAGATCTCCCGAGCGTGATGATAGACAATCTCCCCCGCTTTATTCAAGCGAACATATTTGTTGCTTCGCTCCAGGAGCTTTGTCCCTATCGTGCGCTCGAGCGCATGAATATACTGGCTAACGGCAGGCTGCGTCATATGGAGCTCTTCTGCGGCTCGGGAAAAGTTCTGTCTGTCTGCAACGGTCACGAACACAAGCAAATGCTGATCCAACTGCCTTCACTCTCCTTTCCACCACTAACCATTCATTTCACTTATGATGATCATCGCAATGATTTATTTTTCTTATTATAACAGTTGCCGTATGCTGAGTTTGTAAAACTTTTCGAGGAGTGATGGCAATGGCAACTCCAATTAAAAGCAGCGTGCCATTGAATGAAAGCAATGCCAGTGTACAGCCCGCAAAAAACAACGAAAGCAACCCTGTATCCTTCTCGCTGTGGATAGCTGGAATCGCTTTTACTTTTTTCATCGCCCTGACAGGCTACGGCTTAGCAAAAATACCTGGCTTTCAACAAGTTGGCCCCCTCGCCTGTTCGATCCTGATCGCGGTCGCATACCGGCATTTTCGTGGATATCCGGAAGCATTGCGATCAGGGATTCAATTTTCCGCCAAACGCTTACTGCGTCTGGCTATTATTTTGTACGGTCTTAAGCTCAATATCGACGTCGTCTTGAATCAAGGCCTCGGGCTTCTCGTCTATGACGCTGGTGTTATTATTTTTGCCATCGCGGTTACGATGCTGATAGCCAAGTGGCTGAAAGCAGACACTTCCCTCTCCCTTATGCTCGGAGTCGGTACAGGCGTCTGTGGAGCAGCGGCGATAGCAGCCGTCTCCCCTATCGTTGCTGCCAAGGATGAAGATACCGCCATTGGGGTAGGAATGATCGCACTCGTCGGAACCTTATTTGCTATTTCCTACACGATCTTGCGTCCATTCCTTCCCCTGTCCGCGGTCGAATACGGCATGTGGTCTGGAATTAGTCTGCATGAGATTGCGCATGTCGCATTGGCTGCTGCACCGGCAGGTCAAGATGGGCTAGCGATTGCACTGCTGGCAAAATTGGGACGTGTGCTTCTGTTGGTCCCGCTCTGTTTTATCCTGATGGTTTGGATGAAACGTTCCGGGAAGTTACAAAGTGGTACCAAGATCGAATTCCCTTGGTTCCTGATCGGCTTCCTCGCCATGAGTGTTTTTGGAAGCTACATTCTCGGTACAACGATTCCTGTCTCAGAAGCGTTCCATAATGGCGTCGCCAATGTTACAACCTTTGTGCTCACCATGGCGATGGTCGGGCTTGGCCTAAATGTCGATCTGCGGGCACTTCGAACAAAAGCGGCGCGCCCACTGATTGCTATGAGTATTACCTCGATTCTTTTGTCGGTGCTCTCCTTTGCATTGGTATAAAAAAATTGTGGATAACCAGACATGCGGGTTCGAATTCGCCGATTTCTTGATGATCGGCGAGTTTTTTTGTGGATAAGGACAAAGATTATCCCCATATGTTGATAAAGATGTGTACATCTTTGCCGAGGGGGATCTATATGTCGAGAAAATGGTTGAGGAGACGACCGAACATCTTATTTATCATTGTGGATCAGGAACGATTTCCCCCTGTTTATGAAGGGCCTGCGATACGTGCATGGAGTGAGGAAACACTCCATGCTCATGCTTTTTTGCGAGAGCATGGGTTGGAGTTCGAGCGTCATTACGTCGGCTCCACAGGCTGTTGCCCAAGCAGAGCCACCTTGTTCACCGGTCAGTACCCCTCTTTGCACGGCGTCACCCAGACCAGCGGCGTGGCTAAACGATCTCCCGACAGCGACATGTTCTGGCTCGATCCCAATACCGTTCCGACGATAGGAAATTTTTTTCGTCAAGCGGGCTATCGGTGTTTCTATAAAGGCAAGTGGCATATATCCGATGCTGACATTTGGGTACCGGGTACCCATTTTCCCATCCCCAGCTATATTCCTGTAACGGGAGTTCCTGATCCGGATAAAGAGCGCTTATACTTACTTGCTGATCGGCTAGACGGCTATGGCTTCTCCAGTTGGATAGGGCCTGAACCACAGGGGATAGCGCCTCACGACTCCGGTTCGTCCGCAGCCATCGGCGTAAACGGTCGTGATGTGGTGTACAGCAGTGAAGTCATCGAGCTGCTCCATGCATTAGACCAGGAGAAGAACTCCTTTGAAAGCTACCATCCTTGGCTGATCGTGGCGTCTTTCGTCAATCCACATGATATCGCCATCTATGGGGATATCTCTGCGGGCACACCGTTTTTTCGCTTCCATGTGGATAAGTCCGTTCCCGCTGTTGCCCCGCCCCCTACTCAGCACGAATCCCTTGCGACAAAACCGCGCTGCCAAGCGAGTTATCGGGAGGTATATCCACAAGCGTTCCAGCCCATTTCGGACCAAACCCATTATCGAAGACTGTACTATCAGCTCCAGAAAAACGCCGATCGGGAAGTCATGCGTGTTCTTGAAGCACTCGTCGCAAGCTCGTTTTATCCCGAAACACTAGTCGTGTTCACATCCGATCACGGCGAATTGTTGGGGGCTCACGGCAAGCTGCATCAAAAATGGTACTGTGCCTATGAAGAGGCGATTCACGTTCCCCTCATTATCCACAACCCACTCCTTTTTCCACACGCAACCTCAACAAAGCTGTTAACCAGTCATGTGGATATTCTTCCGACACTGCTCGGTATGGCTGGAGTAGACACAGACAGGCTTGGTGAGGAACTGACCTTCACGCATAGCGAGGTACGACCTCTTGTCGGTCGTGATCTTACTCCCATCATCTTGTCTCACGATACGGAATCTATCTCCACTGAACCGATCTACTTCATGACGGACGACGATGTGACAAAAGGACAGCATCAAGTGAGCGTGCAACACCACCCCTATGACCCTGTCATTCCTCCGAATCGGATAGAAACGGTCCTCTCCTACATGCATTCTGCCGGGCACAGCGCTTTATGGAAATACTCCCGCTATTTCGCCGAGGATGTATACAACCCCACCATGATTGATTACGAATTGTACAATCTCACGAACGATCCTTTGGAAACACGGAATTTGGTAATCCCCCTCTACAAAACCACACACTCAGAGCGCATCCGCCTGAAAATGAAGCTGCTTTTAGAAGAACAACGAGCCCAAAAGCGATTGACACCCTTTTCTCACCCTTTCGCACATTTTCTGTCTACGTGAACTTTTCCGGAACAACAGAAAAACCCCTCGAATTTGAGGGGCTTTTCATCATTTCTCTTCTCTTCACTATTCCTGTTCGGTCAATGCTTTTTCCAATGCTGTCATCGCTTCTTGTTCATCGGCACCATCCGTAATCAGGGTAATTTCTTCCCCTTTTCCAATCGCTGCTGCCATAATACCCATGATGCTCTTGCCATTTACATTTTTCTCATTTTTGATGATTTTAATTTCACTTGAAAATGACGTGGCCACCTTCACAAAGTTCGCAGCAGGACGTGCATGCAGGCCGTGCGCCAATTGAACCACTATTTTTTTCTCTACCATTCTGATATGCCTCCTTTGCTATACTCTCTCCAGCCATTCCTTCACGAACGCCTCTACTTGCGCAGAAGTGCTCATTTGCAAAATCGTATCAATCTGTTTCGCTGCGTCCTCTACGCGCAAACGACTCAGCTGTTGGCGCGCAGGCAAAATGCTCCCTGCACTCATACTAAATTCATCCAGACCTAGTCCCAACAGAATCGGGATCGCGATCGGATCGCCCGCCATCTCCCCGCACATGCCGACCCATTTGTTCTGCGCGTGCCCTGCTTTAATGACATTGTACAGCAAGCGCAAAACGGCAGGGTGATAAGGCTGGTAGAGATAAGCGACCTTCTCGTTCATACGGTCGGCTGCCATTGTGTATTGAATTAAATCATTAGTTCCAATGCTGAAAAAGTCAACTTCGCATGCAAATTGATCGGCCATCAGTGCCGCAGCAGGGATCTCAATCATGATACCCACTTCGTATTGATCGGATACTACAACTCCGCGATTTACCAAAGATTTTTTCTCTTCTTCCAGAATCGCTTTCGCCTGGCGGAACTCCTCCAGTGTCGCAATCATCGGAAACATGATTTTCAAATTGCCGTGTACACTTGCGCGCAATAGTGCCCGTAGCTGTGTACGAAACAGTTCTTGGTTGTCGAGACACAGCCGGATGGCGCGATGTCCAAGAAACGGGTTCATTTCTTCTGGCAAAGCCAAGTAAGAGAGATGCTTGTCCCCGCCAATGTCCAATGTGCGAATAACCACCGGGCGGTCGCCCATATGCTCCAGCACATGCTTGTACGCAACGTACTGTTCCTCTTCCGTCGGAAAATCATTGCGTCCCATGTACAGAAACTCCGTGCGGAACAGCCCGACACCTTCAGCACCATTGGCAATAGCCCCAGCGACATCTTCAGGACTTCCGATATTGGCGGCAAGCTCGACATGATGATTGTCCAACGTGACCGTTTTATCGTTCACAAGCTTCGCCAGTTCGGCTTTTTGCGCTTCGTAATCAGCTTGCTTGCGTTTGTAGACAGCGATCTCTTCTTCACTCGGGGCAATAATCGCGATCCCTTCATGCCCATCGAGAATGACGAGTGTCGCGGGCTGAACCGAACGAGTAATCCCTTGTGTTCCGACAACAGCAGGAATCTCCAGAGAACGTGCCATAATCGCAGAATGCGAGGTTCGTCCACCAATGTCCGTAACGAAGCCTTTGACATAGCGACGATCTAATTGGGCCGTATCGGAAGGCGTCAAATCATCCGCTACAATGATCACTTCCTCTGTCAGCTCACCGAGTCCTGCAAATGGTACCCCGAGTAAGTAAGAAAGTACACGCTTAGTCACGTCACGAATATCTGCTGCTCTCTCCCGCATGTATTCGTTGTCCATTTGCTCGAAAAGTCCGATGAATGCTTGTGCGACATCATTCAAGGCACTTTCAGCGTTTGTCTTTTCGTTTGAGATTTTATCTTTGACGGTATCGACCAGTTCCGGGTCTTCCAAGACGAGCAGGTGAGCTTTGAAAATGTCTGCATGGTCCGTGCCCATCTCCTGCTCCACTCGCAGAACGATGTCCTCCAAATCATTTTTCGCTCGAGCCAATGCCTCTTGAAAACGTTGGATTTCACTCGCCGGATCTTCAATCGCTACGGTATTAATCTGTAAATCGGGCGTTGTCAGTAAAAACGCCTTACCAATGGCTATACCTGCTGAAGCTTTTACACCTGTGATCTTTTGGGACATCGTAACACCAGCCTCTCTCAATGGCTACCTGACCATTCCTTCAATCTACGTGCCTGTTCGCGCACGATCTCCTCAAGAGGATGCCCTGCCGGAATGCCGGTACAATTGTGTAATGTATTTTCCCATCCAAACTCTTTCAGGCTTGCTTGTATCCGTGCGGACTCCGCATCCTCGGGATAGTCGAATGCCAGTGCCGCTGCAATCGCCAGACCCAAATGCTCTGGGTTCATTCCTTTTTCCATGCATTGCAGCGCTGGGCCGACTAAACGATCATGCTGCGACAGCTTGCGGATCGGCGAACGTGCCACCCTAACAATATCGTCAGACAGCAGCGGGTTGGTGTATCTGCCGAGAATTTTTTCTACATACTGCCCATGCACTTGCGGGTCAAATCCGTACTTGGCAGAAAGCAGTGCACCTGTCTCCTGGAGAGCCCCGCGTGTCGCCTGAACAATCCGGTCGTCTCGCATCGCTTCATCAATCGTTTTCATCCCCAGCTGATACCCCAGGTACGCGATGACCGCATGACCTGTGTTGACGGTAAACAGCTTTCTTTCGATGTACGGAGCAAGATCCTCCACATAGGTAACGCCCTCTATGGAAGGGATTTCTCCAACCATCTGCGACGAATCTACCACCCATTCGAAAAACGTTTCAACCATAACCAGCAGCTTGTCATCATGCTGCTGCAAAGGAACGATCCGGTCTACCGCTGCATTGGGGAATCCGATCCATTGTGCTGCCTCGGCTTGAACCGATTCCGTCAGATGCGCATACACATGCTCCTTCAGCTTCTCGCTGCCGCCAATCATGTTTTCACATGCAATCACATTGAGTGGCTTCGCATGAACAGAAAGTCTCCGGGTAATGCCGGCTGCGATGGCCCCTGCAATATGCGGAAGAATGTTGGGACCCACTGCCGTCGTAACCAAATCGGCAGTTGCGATCGCTTCAGCTACCGCCGCTACATCCTGACCATTTATCGCTCGAACTCCTTCCACGACCGACTCCGGTTTTCCTGTTGTTGCTAGTTGCACACGATACATTTTTCGCTCATTCAGCTCATCGACCAAAGCCGCATTGACATCCACAAACGCAATTTCATAGCCAGCCTTTTGCAAAAGTTGTCCGATAAAGCCTCGCCCAATGTTACCTGCTCCAAAATGTACAGCTAGCATAGGGAATTACACCTCCTCGGAGAACATCGTGATGATTTCTTGCGCCGAAGCCGCGTTTACAATCCGCTTGACGTTTTCCTCCTCGGAGCAAAGAATCGCGATGTTCGAGAGCACCTCCAGATGCTCGTCTCCAACAGCTGCAATGCCCACCAGCAAATAAGCTGTGTTGCCCTCTCCAAAATCTACGCCCCCTGGAACCTGAACGATGGAGATCCCGGTAGATTGAATCTCTGCCTTGGATTCGTTCGTTCCGTGCGGGATGGCTACGCCGCTTCCGATGTATGTCGTCGCCAACTGCTCGCGCTCTTGCATTTTCTCTAGATACGCCTCTGTTACATGGCCTGCACGCACAAGCAATTGTCCTGCCAGTCTGATCGCTTCTTCTTTATTGGCTACCTTTGCATTCAACATGATTTTTTCTGCTGTCAGTATGTTTTTCATTTTGTTCTCTCCAATCCTATCTTTTTAAGGCAAAACGCATACATTTTGCCTGCTATATAATCAGCAATTTGCTGTGTTTCTCCTGTTTTCAAAACCGCTTGCATGTCTTCTTCAATCAAAAGGGAGCTGATCTCACTGAGTACTTCCAGCCCTTCCTTCGGCACTTCTTTCGGCCCTAACAAGAGCAGAAGCATATCAATGGATATCACTTCTTCATCCATCGAGCGAAGAAGGACCGGCTCTCGTAATTGGTGAAACGTAAAAGACGCCTTGTTCACCGCTTCATTTCTTCCGTGGAAAAGGGCCAAGGATGTTCCCGGAATCCCCAAACCGCCGAGCTTTTCCCGCTCGATCAACTGCTTGACTACCGGTTCGACCTCCTCGATCGTTCCACGTTCTTTCAGCCTCATGCTGATTTGTCCCAAAAGCTGGGCGATGCCCTGATCACGATTATCCCATCTCATTCCCCATAGCCCATCGTAAAGCTCATTGGCATACGCAGCGTAGTATTGCATGGCCCTTAGTTGTTCGATGGACTGCTGTCCTGCGGGAACCAGCTGACTTTTCTCCTGATGGGATCGTTTCTGACTCGTCGTGTGCAATTGATATTTAATTTTTTGGATATCGTCTGGCGGAAGCAGCGGGCTGACCACGACATATTCCGCTGGATCGAGCGGCAAGGGAAGGGTGGAAATGACCAAGTCATAATCTGTTGCCGGAACCTCTTCCAGATCGAACATGGACAGATTTTTCAAGCTGACGATCTCCGGTATTTCTTTTTTAATACGCGTTGCCAAAATCTTGGAGGAGCCGATCCCGCTGGAGCATACTACCAATACCCGGTACCACTGCTGCTCATGGCGCGTTCTCTCCAATGCCGCACCTAGATGCATCACTAGGTACCCGATCTCTTCCTCTGGAACCTGTAGCTCTGGCAAAATCGTATGGACCGCTTCACTTGTTACAGCAAACAGCTCTGGATAGTTTTGCTTGATCTGCTCGAGAATCGGATTACGTATCTCCATCTTCCGCTGCAATCGGTACAACGCTGGCTCCAAATGCGTCAGCAGACCATGGAACAGCGAGGCGTCATTGCCAAGCGGAATGTCCAAGCGTTCTTCGCAGGCTTGAATGAAGCGTTTCGTAATGACCATGAGCTCTGTATTTTCTGGCCATACTTGGTCATCCGGGGAATGCCGCAGCTTGGCCCCCCGCAAATGCATCGTAATATAGCCGATCTCATCTGCTGGGATCTCCATTTGGAAAATCTGCTTTAGCCGCTCCATGATGTTGCTGGCTATTTCGTACTCGGGTGTTCCAATCAATTCACTGAGGGTATTCTCGTCAAAATGAATGCCTTCCCCTTTTTCAATCCGTTCCATGGCCAATGCCAAATGTGTGACCAATCCGAGATAGGCGCTGTCTGCCAAAGGATAGGGAAGCTCCTCGTCCAGATGGCTCAATGCATTTTCGACCTTGATCAGCTTTTCCCGGTCAATCAAACCGAGTAGCCGTTCCGAAATCGAGTCGATGTCTCGCAGTGCCTTGTTTTGAATATTTTCTTTGATAATCCCAATCAGCTCGTGATCGTCCAGATGCTCGGCAATCAGTCTGCTGATCGCCCGCCGCTTGGACGACTCTGTACCTTGCAACTCCACGCCATACCCTCGTTTTCGCAAGAGTGACAGATCGTATCGAGCGAGCATCGTCTCCAAATCATCCAGATCATGGCTGATGGTTGCCGTTGTCACTTTCAAATCGATCGCCAGCGAAATCAGTTTGACTGGCTCCGATGCCTCCAGGAGTGCGCACAGGATGATTGCCTTTCGTTCCTGCGCGGTGAATTCCTTCGTCATGTGATGCAGGACAGACATTCTGAGTGCACGCTTTTGCTCGTCAGTCCCCACCACTTCAAGACCTGAACCTGTTTTTCTGACCAGCTCCAGTTCAAATTCATCAAACAAGGAAGTCAGTGCATCCAATTCTCGGTGAACGGTACGACCACTTACACCAACCTGTTCGGCGATCGAACCCACGGTAACTCCTTTTTGTTCCTTCAATAAAATCTCGATAATGGATCGCTGTCGAGAGGATACATGCATGTCTTCGCTCCCTCCTTAACGCCAAAGAGGGAAGACGCTAGCTCCCACTAGCGTTGATTCCCTTTACCCCAGGCGTTTGACCAACTTGTCATACTCGGGACTATTCAAGAAATTTTCAATAGAGATATGCTCCGCAGAAGGCGCTTTGACCTGCGCTCTCTCTGTTAAAGACTTGTGCGTAATAACGATATCAGCGTCGCTTGGAATGTCGTTGATCGCCGTATTGATGACCGTAATCTCGGTCAGGCCCGCATCCTTGAACTTTTTACGCAAGGACGCCGCTCCCATCGCACTGGAGCCCATTCCCGCATCGCAAGAGAAGACCACTTTTTTCACGTCAGCAGCAGCTACCTCATGCTTCACTGGAGCTTCTACCGCTTCTTGTTCCTGCGCTTTTTTGCCTTTCATCTCTTGCATTTTTTCTGTCGCTTTTTCCAGTTCATCCTCGTCTGTCTTCGCGCTCATTTTCAAGAGAGCAGATGCGATGAGGAAGGACACGACAGTCGCTGCCAACACACCAGCCAGTACCGGGAGCAATCCACCACGCGGTGCCATTGCAATCAAGGCGAAAATACTACCTGGAGACGGTGGCGCCACCAATCCTGCGCCGAGCAGCGTGAAGGTAAACACACCAGCCATCCCGCCACCAATGGCCGCGAGAATCAGACGCGGATTCATCAGCACGTACGGGAAGTAAATTTCGTGGATACCCCCGAAGAAGTGAATGATGACAGCACCCGGTGCCGATTGCTTGGCACTGCCTCTGCCAGCAAGCCAGTATGCCAACAATATTCCCAGACCTGGTCCCGGATTGGATTCAAGCAGGAAGAAAACGGACTGACCCAACTTCGCCGCTTCATCCAGACCGATCGGGCTCAAAATACCGTGGTTAATCGCATTGTTCAGGAACAGGATCTTCGCTGGCTCGATAAAAATGCTGGCAAGCGGTAGCAATCCTGCACCTACAATGACTTCTACACCCCCTGCAAGCGCCTTGCTCAAGCCTGCAACGACAGGCCCAATTGCTTGGAAAGCAAACAGTGTCAGTAACCCGCCAACAATACCCGCGGAAAAGTTATTCACTAACATTTCAAAACCGGAACGAATTTTTCCTTCGAACAACTGGTCCACTTTTTTCATGACCCAGCCGCCCAAAGGACCCATGATCATGGCTCCCAGGAACATCGGGATGTCTGCGCCTACGACAACCCCCATCGTAGCGACGGCACCTACGACCCCGCCTCGAACATCATGGACCATTTTCCCGCCAGTATAACCAATCAGCAGTGGCAGTAAATACGTAATCATCGGTCCAACCAATTTGGCCAAATTTTCGTTAGGCAGCCAACCTGTTGGGATAAATAAAGCGGTAATCAACCCCCAAGCGATGAAAGCACCGATATTCGGCATAACCATTGCACTCAGGAATCGTCCAAACTTTTGTACCGAGACCCGCACTCCACCCGAAGCATTTTTTGTTTCCACACTCTCCATACTGCACCCTCCTTTACCCCTATTTATGAGATGTTGACATGATTGAAATGATAATGTGTACACCTCAAATATAAAGCGTTTTCATAGGAGGTAACAACAAAATCAAAGCGCGAATTTGTCTGACTCGTTGTTGCCAAAACTTAATTGCCCATAGGAAAAAGACCTCTGCCCAGTTGCAGAAGCCTTCTCCTTACAAATTCTCCGATTCAACCTTGATCACTTTTCCCGTCTTCACATCGACATCGATTTCAAACACCTGATTTTGCTCGGTGAGAATGATGATTTCATACGCGAGAACACCTTCGTCTTTTTCTAACTCAACATGGACAACTCGCCCTTTTACTTGCTGCAAGGCGATTCGTATGGCGTCTTCTTTGGTAATGTCTGTTGGCTCGATGATCGCAGAAATTTCCTTCGCTTGGTCAAAGGAATGTCCAGTTGCATGGACCGACATTCCCCCACCCAATACGGCGAGCCAAATACCAGCCCACTTTCCAATGGCTGTTTTCCTCATGCTTGCCCTCTCTTCCTGCGCGAAAATTCGTGCCAAAACACTCCTAGTTTGTCACGGATTCCCCTAAATATTCGCAGGCAGGTCAACACGAAAAAAAGACCGATGCGCACATGTGCACACCAGTCTTTACTTGCGATATCGATCGATTCCTAGCTGCGTGGTGGACGAGATTCTCCACTGCGTGGACGGGAGTCACCGCTGCGTGGACGAGAGTCACCGCTGCGTGGACGAGAGTCACCACTGCGCGGACGAGATTCGCCACTGCGTGGACGAGATTCGCCGCCGCGTGGACGATATTCGCCATTGCGTGGGCGAGATGGGCGCTTTCCGCCAAAACCGGAACCGAAGCCACCTTTTCCTTTTGGAGGCAGCTTTTTCTTCCCTACACGAAGAGGAGCCTCTTCTGTCAGGCGAACAGGAGTCATATCTGGTTCTTTAGTCAACAGCTTGAGTGCTGCGGATACGAGTGTTACGGAATCGACATCCTCCAGCAATTGCTCTGCCAGTGTTTTATAAGCAGACAGATCGTCTCTTCCAGATGCTTCGAGAATTTTGTCTACCGTCATCTTTTGTTGACCTTCCAAAGCCTCAGCCATCGAAGGAACCGCACGGCGCTCCATGCGACGGTTTGTTGTACGCTCAATCAGACGCAGATGGTCGATTTCACGGGAAGTCACAAACGTGATTGCCAGACCTGTTTTACCAGCACGTCCCGTTCTACCGATACGGTGAACGTAGCTCTCGGAGTCTTGTGGAATATCAAAGTTAAATACATGCGTTACACCGCTGATGTCCAAGCCACGTGCAGCCACGTCAGTCGCTACCAGTACTTCGATCGTACCTTCCTTGAACTTGCGGAGCACGCTGTCGCGTTTCGCTTGGTTCAAGTCACCATGGATACCTTCTGCACCATAACCGCGCTTGGTCAGGGCTTCGGACAGCTCATCAACTCTGCGCTTGGTTCTACCAAAAATAATAGCCAACTCAGGGGAGTGAATATCCAGCAAACGGCACAGTACATCGAACTTCTGCTTTTCAGCTACTTCCATGTATTCCTGTGCAATGTTTGGCACGGTTACTTCTTTTGCTTTCACTTGAATAATGGTTGGTTCGTTCATGAACTGTTGTGCAATTTCTTGGATCGCTCTCGGCATCGTAGCAGAGAACAACAGGGTTTGACGATTGTCTGGAACCTCTTTCAAGATTTCCTTGATGTCGTCGATGAAACCCATGTTCAGCATTTCATCCGCTTCGTCCAAAATAACAACCTCAATGGCATCCAGACGAATGGTTTTTCTTCTCATGTGGTCCATGAAACGACCAGGTGTTGCTACGATGATTTGTGGACGTTTTTTCAACGCTTTGATTTGACGAGTGATGTCTTGACCACCATAGATTGGCAGTGCAGAGATGTTTTTAAATTGGGCAATTTTATTAATCTCTTCTGCAACCTGAACAGCCAGCTCACGTGTTGGAGTCAAAACAACCCCTTGAATATTTCCGCTTGTTTCATCCAAGCGTTCAATCAATGGAATACCGAATGCAGCTGTTTTACCAGTACCTGTTTGTGCCTGACCGATCAGGTCACGACCTTGCAGTGCTACAGGAACCGTTTGATCCTGAATCGCTGTAGCCTCTTCGAAGCCCATGTTGCTCAACGCTCTAACAATGGAGTGATGTAAGCCAAAATCATTAAAAGTCGCCAATGAATGTCAGTCTCCTTTATCAATACCTTCATCTATAAAATTCTCAAAAAAAAGGGCACTATTCCTTACGATCCGGAACATGCCCTTTTATCCCCGATTGTACGTAGCACCCTAAAGAACATAGCTGTAATCGTACCATGCAATGACTGAAAAAGCAAACTGCATATATACCCAAATTGCCTGATTTTGTGATGCTACCGTTTTTAAAAATAACAAAGCAGCCTAAGATCAGGCTGCTTGTCTGTTATCGGATTATTTTACCCATTTGTTGTAAAGCTCATCGAACTTGCCTTGCAGTTTCATCTCGTCCATCCACAGATCCAGGTAGTTAGCGAAGATGGTGTCTCCACGATGGATCATGTACGCTTTTTCACTCTTCGTGAACGGGTTGTCGGTCAGAGCTGGATACAGGCGGGAATCTGCTTTAGAATACACAATTGCTTCCAGCGTATCTGTGATCATCACATCGTACTTACCACTCGCTACCAGACCAGGAATGTCGAGGTTGTTTTGTTCAACTGTTACAGTTGCTTTTGTCAGATGCTCACGAACGAATTTTTCGTTGGTGCCACCTGGATTCACACCAATGCGCACCTCTGGCTTGTTGATGTCTGCTACACTCTTGTACTTGTCCTTGTCTTCTTTGCGGATGAGTGGAGCTTTACCGAACTGAATGTAAGGATCGCTCATGTGCGCTTTTTTCTGACGGTCTGTGTTGCGCGTAACGCCTCCGACAGCAATATCGAATTTATTTGCCAAGAGATCGTTCATCAGTGTTGGCCAAGATGTTTGGACAAAACGCGCCTCTACTCCCAGGCTTTTTGCGAATTCTTTCATCGCATCGATATCGTAACCTTCGAATTCGTTCGTTTTTGGATTCAAATATGTAAATGGTTTGTAGTCACCTGGAGTACCTACGAGGATATAGCCTCTCGCAATGATTTCGTCCAAACGAGACTCAAACTTCTTCGTTTGCGGTTTTTTAGCAGCTTCAGCAGCTACGGTTGGCACAGGCTTAACCGCCGTTGCGGCAAAAGCACCTGTTCCACCTGTCATGAGCATAGTTGCAGCGAGTGTGCTCGCCAAGATTGTTTTTGTAAATTTTTTCATCTGGTTTCTCCTCCTGTTAAACGGTATGAATTTAGTTATCAGAAACAAACTCCATCATCCCCTATTGGCATCCCCCCTTTCAAAGAAGAGGACTTACAACCTGTCGAGCCGCCTCTTACACAGTAAACCTACCAATTCCTTGCTGTAATTCTTCTGCCACTGCGTTCAAACGCTCGACAGACTGGCCAATTTCCTGGATGGCTTGAAGTTGCTCTTCGGTCGCCCTTGCCACTGTTTGCGCGTCGAGTGAAGCATGTTTTGCAATGTTATGCATTTCATCTACAGAAGCACTCACCTGTTGGGAGCCCGCTGACATTTGCTCAGATGCTGCGGATACTTCCAAAATGTGCGCAGCAACGTTACGGGAAGATTCCAAAATATGCCCGAAGATTTCGCGAACCTCTTCGACCAGTTGAATACCTTGCTGAGCGTTTTGGTTGCCCGCGGTCATGACTTCTACCGCGTGACGAGTATCCTGCTGGATTTCTCCGATCAGCATTGCGATTTTGGATGCGGATTCTTCGGATTGATTCGCCAGTTTTTTCACCTCTCCGGCAACCACGGCAAACCCACGTCCATGCTCGCCGGCACGTGCTGCCTCAATCGAAGCGTTCAAGGCAAGCAAATTGATTTGCGAGGTTAACTGACTGATCGTATCGAGAATGCCTTCGATTTCTTTGGAACGATTGTTGAGCTGCTCGATGGCTACTGTCGCCTTCGATGTTCCCTCGCCAATGCTTCCCATCTGGCGAACTGCCTGCTCTACCACAGCAGTTCCTTGCTCTGCCTGCTCTGTTGCTACCTGGGCAGCCTCTGAAACATGTGCAGACGTCTCCGCGATTTTCACGATGCCTGCTGCCATGTCATTCATTGACAACGCGACATCCTGCGAGCTGGTGGCCTGCGCCTCTGCTCCTTCAGAAATCTGTGCAATAGACAAACCGATTTGGTTGATGTTTTCCGTCGCTTGTTTAATACCTTCAGATACTTCCTGACTAAAACGCTGTACTTGATCAGACGACAGAGATACGTCTTCGATCAAATTTTTCAAGTGCGATACCGTCTGGTTAAAGTCACGTGACAGAACTGCAATCTCGTCTTTTCCCTCAACCGTTACTGTCTCTTTCAAGTTCCCCTGCGCCACTACATTTACTGCGTGATTCAGACGCTCAATTGGTTTCACCATGCGTACAGCCAAGAAATAAACGAGGACAACCCCAATCGCCAACACGATGAGGGAAATCACCATCAATCGGACTGACAATTGATCGACAGGCGCATGCAGCTCCGCTACGGGTGCAGTGATGTATAGGCCCCAGTTCAAACTGGTAGGAGCATAGGAAGCAAATCGCTCTACATTCTCGTATTTGTATTGGGCGATTCCATGATTCCCTTGTTTGATATCTTCAAAAGCTGTCTGAAGCTCAAGAATACCCATGTCGAGAATCGATTCCTTCAGAATGTACTCGCTTTTCGGATGATAAATAAATGTTCCTGTTTTGCTTACTAAAAAGGCGTAACCAGCTTGGCCAAATTTCTCTTCGGACACCTTTTTTTGGATTTCATTGATAGGAATAGTAGAACCGATATAACCGTATTGACGATTGTCCTTCATCAATGGAACGACAAGAGTCACGATGTTATTCCCTGTTCGCTTTGAAATGACTGGCTCGGAGACAACAACCTTCCCTTCCCCTTTGCTGGCTTCCTTAATATGCGGACGATCCGAGATGTCAGTCACTTCTCCCTTGAAATTGATTACTTTCTTACCGCTTAAGTCATGCGAAAAGAAGAACGTCTCAAACTCGGGATTTTCCTTTTGAGCTTCTTGAATAAGTTTCAGGTCCTGTTCGACATTTTGATCAGCCGACATCAGCCCTCCCACCGCATCTACAATACTAATTTTTTCTTGAAAGAAACCATCGATACGTATCGAGAGATTGCTAGCTGACAACTCAGCTTCTTTGTCCAAACTGTCTGCCAAAAGATTGGAAGCACTCCAATAGCTTGCACCGCAAACCGTACCCAAACTAATAACCAACAGCAGGCACAAAACGATAATTAGCTTATTCTTCAAACTATTTTTCATACCGATTCACTTCTCCCTTCTGTTTTTTCAACAAAAAAAAGACTGCCCACCGACAGCCCATCATGACTACGGTATGGCAACCCGGCTGTCCTAGCTGCGAAAGTCATTTGACTTTCGTCCTTAGACCCGTGGCTTTGCGTCCCTGCCTTTCAACAGGTTTGCCTTTGTCATTCCTTGTTGTTTTTTCAGTTAAAGTCCACTTTTTTTCAATCTCACCTTTCATTTCCCATAACTTTTCGCTAATAAACCTCAAAATGGAAAAAAAGCTGACAACCTTTTACAGTTGTCAGCTTTTTGTCAAACTTTTTGATTAGCTTAATCCGATCACTTGCCCATCCTCGTCTACATATAACGATTCCGCAGCCGGCTTTTTCGGGAGGCCTGGCATTGTAACCAAGCTTCCGGTCAATGCGACGATAAAACCAGCTCCTGCTGATATGCGCACTTCGCTCACTTGGATTGTGAAGTCAACAGGTGCCCCCAATAGATCAGCGCGGTCCGTAAAGGAGTACGGTGTTTTCGCCATGCACACAGGCAGATGGGACATGCCCATTTCTTCTACCTTTTGCATTGTTTTCAATGCCAGCGGCGAAAAGACAACCCCTGATCCACGGTATACTTCTTTCACGACAGTCTCAATCTTGTCTTTAATGCTGAGGTCTTCCTCATACAAGAATCGGAAGGACGAAGGTCGCTCTGCTGCACGCGTCACTTTTTCAGCCAGCTCGACACCGCCAGCTCCTCCTTCTGCCCATACTTTGGAGAGTGCTGCTTCAGCTCCGGCGGCTTGGCATAGCGCAATGACGGCATCAATCTCTGCTTGGGTATCTGTCGCAAAATGATTGATGGCCACCACTGCTGGCACACCGAACTTCTGGAGGTTTTCCAGATGGCGCTTGACGTTTTCGAAGCCTTTTTCCAGAGCAGACAAGTTCTCCACTGCCAGGTCAGGTACTTTTACCCCGCCGTTGAATTTCAAGGAGCGAACCGTAATGACCACGACAGCAGCCGATGGAGTCAGGCCTGCTTTTCTGCACTTGATGTCAAAAAACTTCTCCGCTCCCAGATCAGCACCAAAGCCCGCCTCTGTTACGACGTAATCCGCCAGCTTCAAGGCCATCTTGGTTCCGATCACGCTGCTACACCCATGCGCGATATTTGCAAAAGGTCCGCCGTGAATAATGACCGGAGTTCCCTCGATTGTCTGTACGAGATTGGGCTTAATCGCTTCCTTCAAGAGAACGCACATCGCATCGACCGCGTTGATTTCTTCTGCCCGTACAGGCTGATCATCGAAATCGTAGCCAATAATGATATGGTTCAACCGTTCGCGCAAGTCTGCCAGATTCTCACTCAAGCATAAAATCGCCATGATTTCTGACGCGGTCGTAATCATGAAGCCATCCTCACGCGTCATCCCATTGCCGTCACCCAGACCAACAACGATGTTACGCAATGCGCGGTCGTTCATGTCCATTGCCCGTTTCCATACGATTTTCTTTGGATTGAGCCCGCGCGGATTGCCATGGAAAATATGATTGTCGATCATCGCTGCCAACAAGTTATGTGCAGCTGTAATCGCATGAATGTCCCCTGTAAAATGCAGGTTAATTTCATCAGCCGGGAGAATTTGTGCTTGGCCACTTCCCGTTGCGCCTCCTTTGATCCCCATGCAAGGACCCAAGGACGGCTCGCGAAGCGCTGCCATTGTTTTCTTCCCGAGATAATTTAATGATTGTGACAGACCAATCGTCGTGAGCGTCTTCCCTGCTCCCGCCGGATTTGGGTTCATCGCTGTAACAAGAATCAGTTTGCCATCAGGGCGATCCTTCACTTGTTCCCATAGTTCATCTGATAGTTTGGCCTTATACTTTCCGTATAGCTCCAAATGCTGTTCTTCGATACCTGCACTCTTGGCAATTTCAACAATAGACTTCATACTTGCCTCCCTGCCACACCAGAATGTAATGCACCAGTTACCAATCTTCTACATTCTGCATTTTTCCTTTTTCTCCTCTCCTCTTCGACACATTACGCAAAAGAAAAAGCCCACATTCCGACAAACGTTCAGAATGCAGGCTCTCTGTTATTTCCCGAAAATTTTTCCCGGATTCAAAATACCGTTCGGGTCCATCACTTGTTTCATAGCTTGCATGACGTCCAGTGCTTCTCCGTGTTCCTTGCGCTGGTATTTGATTTTCCCGACACCCACACCATGTTCTCCGGTGCAGGCTCCTAGAATAAAAAAAGCGAGAAACCAATTTATGGAATCTAACGTCATACAGTTAATGACAGGATAGCCACTAGGATGTCCTGAAAAATGGGGGATGAATTTGAAAAAGCTTATAACTCTTTTGATCATTTTAGGTGTACTAACTGGATGCGAAGCCAACGAAACGAATTTGAATGAATTGCCGAAAGAACAATCCCAAGCGGAGAGTGTCTCCCCGTTATTATTAGAATCTTTATCTAAATCACTGAATAAGCAAAAGCAGGACATCAAAATGGAGGATTTATTCAATATCGAAGAACTCACATTAGATATAGATAATGTTCCTCTGGAACAAAGAGATGCACCGATTGATTTATCTGTCCTATCTAAAATGAAAAACCTTAAAACGCTATCTTTGAATAGAATCAATGTTAAAGATTATCTATTTCTAAAGGATTTAAGTGAACTAGAATATCTTTCAATCGCTGGTTTTCAGGAAGCTCAGTTACCTGTTTTAAATAACAGTAAACTAATAAGCCTCTCACTGAATGAGGGAGATTTATCAGATTTGAAAATGCTTGAGAATAGTAAATCTCTTCAGCACTTAACCATTCGAAATAATAAAATAACAGCTTTATCATCAATTAAACTACCCCATCTTACTTTCTTAGATGTATCAAATAATCCTATTAATTCGATGAATTTTGTAAAAGAACTACCGAATTTGGAACGTTTACAAATGATGAATGCTCCCATCACAGACATTACATCTATACAGTCTGTAACTAAATTAAATTATTTAGATATAAGAGGCACAAAGGTAACTTCTATAAAACCGTTACTCAGTCTTGATGAATTATCAATTCTGCTAGTTGATCGAAAAAGCATTAGCGACTTAGCTTTGCTGAAAAAAGAAATCAAAGTCGCTGAAAATGGCAATGAAATTAATGATGGAAATTAAGTTTTAAAAAGAGGCTGCCGAGGAAGTCGGCAGCCTCAACCTCTCTTAGACAAGGGAGGTTTCTTTATTTCGTGTAATAGTTGTAGTATTCAAATTCGCCACGTTGATCGATTACATCTTGAAGGTTTTTATTCTTTGAATTACCAGGATCATGAACGAGGAACATAGATGGTGTAATCAGCTCGAATCTCGGGAAGCCATCTACAACTTCTATAAGACCCGAAAATCCTCTGATTGCAACTGTATGATTAGGAACACGTACCATAAGCGGAATATCTTTGTTAATCACACAATCCATCATATCCTTTTTCAACTTTTCGAAGGTTCCGGTGAATTTCCCGCTGTATTTGTGACCATATTTTTTTTGTGCTACAGCCCAATCAAATGGACAATCAGCTCTTCCATTCACTGCTTTTAGCTGTTGCTGCAAGATCTCGGGATCGACTTTATTACCATAGAAAGCGAAAATCATAGCGGCGGATGTAATTACACACCCTTCAACTCTCATCGTATTACCGCAAGAAGTGTAGTTAGAACTCCATTTTTCATCAGCTTGACTCCAATACTGCATATCAAATACTTTTGAATATTGCTTAACTGCCATTTCATTTCCCCCTAATTTTTTGTAAGCAACTATGAATTTGAGTGTCATTGTTGCTTTCATCAATAAAGGAGAAAAATAGAGACCAAATACAACCAGTCTTTGAAAATTATTATAGAGCGGTGTACATGAAAAAGATCTAGTTAGACTTGCTCTAACTGGATATGCGAAATGTCATGAAGAAACCCTATCTGAGACTATCTTTTTCTGAAGAACTTCCAAATACTTTCGCTTATATTTATTTACCCCTTGTTGTGAAATGCCTAATTGCTGTGAACTCTATTATTAATTCATCATTCATAATTTTCACCGTCCCAACATACTAGGTAAATACAACAGGGAAAAAGCAACTATATTTCCATAAAAAATTACATTTTTAATCTCATTCTGGAAAAACGAGGAACGATAGTACGATTGATTGACCTGATTTTTTTGATTTGTGTTATAGAAGCCATCACTTTTCCAACTTATGGATTATATAAATTATGGTAAATTTGGCGTATGGTGGTTATGCATTTGGGTTCATCTTCTCTTCAATAACATAGATGGAATCATTGGAGGTTTAGAAATGAAAAAGAGATTAGTTCTGAGCATGTTTATCCTAATGGCTTTAGGAATGGTAGCTTGTTCTAATGACAGTAACGTAAAAACGTCTCAAGCTGAGATTGAAAAGTTACAAGCTGAAATAGCCCAATTAAAAAACACAAATAAAGAACTTGAAGCCTCTTTGGTTAAGGAAAAACAAAAAAACGAAACTAACGCTCAAATCTACCAAATTCGAGATATCGTTGATCTACAGATAAGAGAAATGTTTCGAGCCATGATGAAAGGTGAGACTGAAAAAGTTAAACAATTTATTTCCAAAGAAGCTGCTGTAGAAGGAAAGCAATTTGTTTATAAAGCGAATAACGAGGTTATAAGTATTCCGTTCGTAACCGAAGGAAGCACTTTTCGTCAAAGGTCATTCGATATATATAAGGATGGACGCTTTATTACAAATTACGAAGTTTGGATAAACGATGAGACGTACTCTGGAACGCTGGAACTAATGTTCACAAAAGAAGATAAAGAATGGAAACTGAGTAGCCTGCAAGGGGATAGATAAATAATTTTTTTGAATTGAAGTTTTTGGTCGACCCAGGTCATGGCGGTTCAGACGTTGGAGCAATCGGCACTTTGAATGGCGAAGATGTTTACGAGAAAGACTTAGCCCTGTTGTTTGGACAGGCTGTTGCTGAGACCCTCGAAGATTTCGGCGCAACGGTTTACTTGACGCGGGATGATGATAGCAAGGTATCAATTGATGATCGCTGGAAACTGGGACAACAGAAAGATGTGGATGGTGTCATTAGCGTTCACTTTAATTCAGCAGGTTCCACAGCTAAGGGAACAGAATCCATCTATGCTGGAAACCGTTCGCAAGACAAAGGCTTTGCGCAAACCATTCAGCGAGAAGTGGTCAATTCCCTTGGTACACGAGACAGGGGAGTACTTAAAGATTCGGATACACCACGTGGATCACTAGGTGTTCTCCGTTATCCTTCTGGCGGTAACTACCCACGAGCACTGATTGAGGTTGAGTTCATTACTAATGAATCAGCCTTGGAAGACCTCGGTCCAACGTTGGATGAAGCAGCTGAAGATTTTGCTCGTGGTGTCCGTCGTGCAATGCTTGATTATTTCCAATAAAAGCAGCCAATTGATGTTTTGAAAAAGCCCTCAGATTTGAGGGTTTTTTTCGCATAAGAATAAGTATCATCATGCTCCCTGAGCCGCCTACAGGGGCTTCTCAAGGCTTCCTAGGCTCTTCCTTCTTCTCTGCGTTAGGGGGCAGAGGGAAACCTTTTTATGGAAATACACGTCTTATATTTGTCTTCATAATCACGCGTTTATTAAAAGAGGAGTTGATCGATTGTGCACACGATAAAATTTAGGGTGTATCTTTCTTTACTCACGTTGCTTTGTTTATCTCTCTTTGGATGCAATGAGAGAGTCATAGATCATCCAAATGGTTATGTTACATTTGTCGAAGAGAATCCTACGAATCTATTTGAAGATCAGTCCAATTTAGCTGAAATTCGTAGTCCAAAAAACTTTTCAGTCATTGAAGACAAAGTAATGACTATCCATTTTTATGGAGTGCCTGATTACTCCTACAACGTAACAGTACAAGACGATCTGAGTAATATATTGTTTCAGGAAGAAATAAAACCACAGGGTAAAATATTCCAATACATGAGAGAAATCACACTAGAAAAAATTCCCTCAACCTTGCATGGGAAAGTAATTGTATCTGCTAGGGTATCTTCTGAGGAAGCTAAAAATGCCTGGCATACAGAGCATGAAATAGCCTTTAAAACTAATAGTAACGACTGGCTAACCATAGATACCCCTGTTCCCTATACGAACATGCTGGTTGGTGAAGAGTTAGAAATTTCGGGAAGAGTGGGACATCCTGATACATTATCTTATTCTGTGAACGATGGTGTCCAAGATCTGATAACGGGTACGATCAAAGTAAATCAAGATGGAACTTTCCAAACTCGCATTCCGATAAATCAGTTACCTACTAATCACCTAAGTAAAGCTACATTGGCAATAGAAGATGCACAGAAAAATTTTGTCCTTCTTGATTTCTTTATTCGAGAAAAGCCATGAGGTTTGAAAAGGACTGTTTATTAAAAAGAGAAGCCCCTGGGGAGATCCTCCAGGGGCTTCTCTGATGCTATATTCTTTCTAGCATTTTTTATTCAAAATAATCTCGGATACCACGGTAGATACCGCCGGCCATGTCAATTTTGTTGTCGTAGTCAGCAATAAACGCATCGTCATCTGGATTGGACATGAAACCCAATTCAAGCAATGTTGCCGGCATATCAGTATCCCGCAGTACTTGGAAGTTGTCCTTTCTAATTCCTGTACTTCCCCATGTATCGAGGCCGGTATAATCTACGATTCTTGGAAGAATAGCTTCCGCTAGTGCTTTATCCTCGGATTTATAATAGTGTGCCGAGAGACCATTAGCGCTTGTATTGGTGCTACTGTTATGGTGGAGGGAAACAAAGATATCAGCGCCCCATTTATTTGCCATTTTGGCACGTTCATCTAAGCAAACTGGATCATCCGTTGTACGGCTCATCTTAACATTTGCACCAGCCTCTTCCAGGTACTCTACCAGGACTTCAGCGATTGAAAGGGCAGAACTTTTTTCATTTCCAGATTTTTTGCCAGAAGTACCTACAGCGTAAGTGCCACAACGATTTTTACCTTCAGAAGCTGTACCACCATGACCTGGATCAACGAAAATCTTTTTTCCACGCAAGCTCATATTTATTTCCCCTATCTAAATGTAATAAGCGACTTTGTTTGACCGGTCAATTTGTCGCTTTCATACATAAAGGAAAAAAACGAGGCCCTTTTACAACCAATGCCAAAAAAAATTTCTAATGTGATACGAAAACGTGATGAAATGACGTTTTATTATGTTTCTTAAGTAATCCATCCGAAAAAAGATGGAATATTTTATGAAAATCAGTTGTTTTTTACCTTCTTTTTTACCTATAAGGTAGGACGGTGAAAAGCATGAACGATGAGTTATTAATAGAGAAGTGTAGAGGAGTTTTAAGAAGGATCGCTTGGCGATTGCAGTATCAAGCAAAGAAGATTTCCACCCGAGAGCTTCCGATCATAGAAAATGCCTGTGGGCAGAATCAAATGTCTTCTGTAGATGCTAAGTTGCATGTAGAAGAAATGTTGAATTCCCTTCCAGCTAAAGCAAGATTCATTATTGAGCAAGTAGTGATTCATGGCGTTCCAGAAGAAATAGTCGCACAGCATTTGGGTATATCTCAACAAGGAGTAAATAAATGCAAAAGGAAATATTTAGCGTTAATTCGGAAAAAATTAGAATCTGACTCGGCAAGAAGTTAAGTCGTAGGCCCTCCATAATGGTCTTACGCCTGTCAAGCAGACAGAACTAAAAAAGCCTAAGCAGCCAGTGTGATTCGGTATTCTACCTGCGCCTTTAGATAATCCCTTTCTTCCTCCACGGTAGCAAACTTGGTTCTTGGACGCCCAATAAAAGGGTTGTCATCAGAGTGATTTTTCCCTCGTTGATCCCCACCCCCTTCGCCACTGTTCATCTTTCTGACCCACTGCTTAACTTAGGTATTGCCAGGTATTCCCAATTCCTTCGCTATCGTTTGAATGTTTGACCTTTTTTAGCCATGATAAAATCCCCTCCAAGTAGAGTGTACCACCCACCGTTAGTGGGGCGGGCTTTTAACACTACCTACTCAAAGGGGATATTACCAATTCCGACAAACGTTCAGAATGCAGGCTCTCTGTTATTTCCCGAAAATTTTTCCCGGATTCAAAATACCGTTCGGGTCCATCACTTGTCTCATAGCTTGCATGACATCCAGTGCTTCTCCGTGTTCCTTGCGCTGGTATTTGATTTTTCCCACACCCACACCATGTTCTCCGGTGCAGGTTCCTCCTCGACTCAATGCGTATTCCACCAGATGGGCATTTACTTCCTCAGCACGCGCCACTTCTTCGGGGTCATTCAGGTCGATCATCAGGATCGCGTGATAGTTCCCATCCCCGACATGCCCTGCAATCGCTCCATCCAGCCCAGCGCGATCAATGGTTTGCCGTGCGTCCACAACTGCTCCTGCGAGCTCGGAAATCGGCAAGCAAACATCTGTCACCATCAGCTTTTTCCCAGGTGATTTGTGCAGGAAGGCATACGCCAGGTTATGACGAGCATCCCAGAGCTGTGTCCGCGCCTTCGAATCTGTCTCAAAAAGAAACTGCGTGCAGCCATGTCCATCGGCGATGTTCTGCGCAAAGTCGATATCATACGCGAGCCCTTGTTCACTGCCATGGAACTCGATAAACAGCGTCGGTGCTTCCGGGTAGCTCGTTTCTTTGTACAGATTCACTTGTTGGATAGAACGTTCATCAACCAGCTCGATTCGCGCTACTTGAATACCCGCTCCGAGAATATCCACAACGGTATCGACGGCATCCTGAACAGAAGGGAAGCTGGCGCGCGCCGCCGTTGTCGCCTCAGGGATACCGTAGACACGCAAGGTCAGCTCTGTGAATACACCGAGCGTTCCCTCCGACCCGACAAACAGCCCCGTAAGATGGTAGCCTGAGGAGGATTTTGCTGTCATACTCCCTGTACGGATCATGCGTCCATCCGCCGTCACCACTTCCAGATCGCGCACTTGATCACGCATCACGCCATAGCGGACAGAGGTTGTTCCACTGGCGTTTGTAGCCGCCATCCCACCCAAAGTCGCGTCCGCTCCAGGATCGACGGAGAAAAACAATCCGTGCTTTTTCAATTCTTTATTGAGCTGGGTACGCGTCACACCGGGCTGGACTCTTACGAGGAAATCCTTCGGTCGCACCTCCAGCACTTCGTTCATCAAGGAAAAATCCATACTAATACCGCCCGCATAAGGAATCGCGTGGCCTTCCAGACTGGTCCCCATGCCAAACGGCGTTACCGCAATGCGCTTTTCGTTGGCCAGCTTCATGACGTGACTGACTTCCTCTGCCGTCTGCGGAAACACGACCACTTCCGGAAGATGCGGGGTATGGTACGATTCATCATGGCTGTGGTGCTCCAGTACTGTGGGGTTGGTCGATACTCGTTCTTCCCCCAGCAGTCCCACTAACGCTTGCTTGTAATCCACGTTGGTTCCCCCTCCGTTACTTGCTCAAGTTAACAAGGAATAAGCTGATTTCAGGAATGTAAGTGATGAGCATCAAGTCGACGATCATGATGACCAAAAACGGGATCACCGCTCGCTCAATCTCCGTATTCTGGAGCTTCGCAATATTTCCTGCTACCAACAAATTGATCCCAACCGGTGGAGTCAGCATACCAATCGCAGAGTTGACGACCATGATCACCCCGAATAGCACCGGATCAATGCCCAAAGAATTCGTGATCGGCAGCAGGATCGGTGTCAGGAGAATGATCGTAACCGCCGTTTCCATAAACGTCCCCAAAATGAGCAGCAAGATGTTAATAATGAGCAACGTGATGATCGTACTATCGGTAATCCCCAGCATGAATTGTGCAATTTCCTGCGGGATGTTTTCCCTCGTCATCAGGTAGCCAAATGCATTGGCGGTAGCGATAATCAGCATGATGACCGCTGTCATGCTGGCAGAGCCCGCGAATATTTCCCCTAAGTCCTTCCACTTGATCTCCCGGTAGACGAAAAGACCGACGACCAGACCGTAAATCACGGCTACCACTGCCGCTTCTGTCGGAGTAAAGATAGCTCCGTATATACCACCAAGAATAATGATCGGCATGAGTATCGCCAAAATGGCGTCCTTGAATGCCTCCCATATCTCTTTGGGCGTATGCTTCTCTCCGCCACCCCAGCCGTTTTTCTTACTGATCCAATACGAGTACAGGATCAACGAAATCGCTACGAGAATGCCCGGCCCGATCCCGGCAATAAACAAGTCGCTAATCGAAGCACTCGCTGCTACCCCATATAAAACCATCGGCACACTCGGAGGGATCATGACACCGATCGTTCCACCTGTTGCATGCAAGGCCGCAGAAAACCGGACATCATACCCTTTTTTGACCATGTGCGGGATCAAAATTCCCCCTACTGCTGCTGTTGTCGCGGCAGAAGAACCCGATATCGCTGCAAAAAAGGTACACCCCATAACCGCCACGATTGCCAATCCTCCAGGCAGATTTCCGACAATCGTATTCGCAAAACGAATCAGCCTAGCCGAGATTCCGCCTGTTTCCATCAATTTTCCTGCCAAGAGGAAGAACGGGATCGCCATCAGCGGGAAGGAATCTGTCCCGTTGAACATTTTTTGAATGACAACCAGAAGAGGGATGTTTCCCTCCAGCATAAACACGACAACGACAGATAACCCCAGTGCCACCCCAATCGGTACGTTCAGGATCAGGAGCACCAACAGTGTTACAAACAAAATCGTACCCACAATCTGGTCACTCCTTCCCGGTAATGTCTTTCCATGTCACATGGATCACGTTCATGATGAGTAAGGCACCGCTGATCGGAATCACCATGTATACATACCCCATGGGAACGAGCAGAGTGGGTGAGGTTTGTGTCATGCTTCTCGCAGATAACAAGTAGCCTTGCTGAACCATGACGAGAAAGAAGACGAGACTACACAAAGCGGCAATAACCAGCACCACCTTGTTCATGCGAGGAGACAAGTACTTTTGAATGTATTCCGTACCGATGTGTGCTTTGATCGACATCGCGTATGCTGAGCCTAGAAACGTAATCCAGATTAGCAAATACCGAGCCACTTCTTCCGTCCAGGCCAAGGGCTGGTCGAGCAAAAAACGGAATAGCACCTGCAGGAAGACAGCGATCACCATAATAGCTAGAAGGGCAATGATGAAAAAACGAAGGATGCTGTTTATTTTGGAAACAAGGTTGCCCACACACAATCTCCTTTCGCAGGAAAAAGGGGAGAAAAGCCAGACTGGCTCGTCTCCCTTCTGCCGTTTATTTTGTATTTACAATTTGATCCACCAGCTCTTTGCCAAACTGCCCGGAAAATTTGTCGTAGACAGGCTTCATCGCATCGCGGAAAGCTTGCTTATCAACGTCCTCGGTAATGACTACACCTTTTGCTTTAATATTGGAAATGGCCTCTTCTTCCATCTTGATCATCAACTCGCGCTCATACTGACCCGCTTTTTTGGCTTCCTCTGCAAGAAGTTGCTGGACATCTGCCGGGAGCTTATCCCATACAGGCTTGCTGAACAAGATCATCGCCGCGGAGTACACATGTCCGGTCAAGGCCATTTGTGTTTGTTTGGATTCATATAGCTTGTAGGTCTGTGCGACAATCGCCGGATTTTCCTGGGCATCGACGACTCCTTGTTGCAGTGCCGTCAGTGCCTCTGTCCAAGCCATTGGGGTCGGCTTCGCTCCCAATGCTTCGAATGCAGCCAGATGGATCGGGTTTTCCTGCGTGCGTATCTTCAACCCTGCCACATCCTCTGGCTTCTTGATCACCTTCGAGCCGTTTGTAATATGGCGGAAGCCGTTTTCAGCCCAAGCCAGCCCGACCAGATTGGCGTTTTCCAAATCCTTGAGGATGTCCTGCCCGACTTGTCCGTCGAGTACCTTGTACGCCTGCTCACGGCTATCAAACAAGAATGGGAGATCCAACACACCCAGCTTCGGATGGAAGTTCATCACGGGCGCAGTCGAGGTAATCGACATATCCGCCGTTCCAAAGGTCAGCGCCTCTGTCAATTCACGCTCCGCTCCTAGCTGGCTCAGCGGATACACCTCGATTTTCACTTTTCCGTTCGATCGCTTGTCGACATCCTCGGCCATTTTTTTCAATGCCAAATGGTATGGATGATCCTCCGTCAGTGAATGCCCTGCTTTGAACACATAGCTTTGGCCGTCACTTTTCGGTGCTTCTGTCCCCCCGGCTTGTCTCGCAGGCGGGGCAGTCTGTTGACCGCCTCCTCCTCCACATGCCGCCAGAAATAAAGACACAGACATGATGCTCGCTAGCACGAAGCTCCCCTTCTTCCGAAACATGCGATAGTACCCCCTGTTGATTCTTTTGTTTTTTAAATAATATGAAAATTTAGTTCATTTTACTAGATCCCTCTTCCACCGTCTACATTCATGACCTCGCCCGTGACAATTTTGGATAGATCAGAAGCCAAATAGAGGGCCGCCTGCGCGATATCCTCTGGCTGAATCAACATGCCCAATGGAACACTGCTGATGAAAATATCTTTTTTCCCGGACTCTACCTCCGCTTCATCTCCATTGATAAACTTACCGAGCATCGGCGTCTCTGCCGGACCTGGATTGATGACATTGACCCGGATTTGAAAAGGAGCGAGCTCAATCGCCAGTGCCTTGCTCAACATGATAGCGGCCCCCTTGGACGCGCAATACGCATTCAGCCCCGGACGGGCGCGAATCCCGGCAATCGAAGCGATATTGATGATGATGCCTTTCCCCTTCTCCTTCATGTGGGGAACCGCATGCCTTGTCGTCAAAAAGATCGACTTCGTGTTCACAGACATGATGCGATCCCACTGCTCCAAAGTCAGCTCCTCAATGGGGGTAAACGCTTGGGGAACACCCGCGCAGTTGACCAGGACATCAATCGATCCGTACACTTCGAGCGTTTCCTTTACGAGTGCAGTAACGCTAGTATCGTCTGCCACATCCGTTTGCACCGCATGACCTTTCCCTTGTGGCAGCTCTTGAGCGACCGCTACTGCCACCTCTTTGTTCAAATCAGCCAGGATGACGTTGGCTCCCTCGTCCGCAAAAAACTTCGCAATGGCCTTGCCCATTCCTGACGCCGCCCCTGTTACAATCGCCGTTTTTCCTTGCAGAAGTTCCCCGCTCATAGGTTGATCACCACCATTCGCTCTTCTGTCATCTCTTCGACTGCGTAACGCGGGCCTTCCTTGCCCAGTCCGCTGTTTTTAACTCCGCCGTATGGCATGACGTCATTACGATAGGTCGATACGTCGTTGATCACCACACCACCATACTCCAGCACCCGTGCCGCTTTCATCGCGATGTTCAAATCACGGGTAAAAATCCCCGCCTGCAAGCCGTACTCCGAATCGTTGGCTTGGGCAAACGCGTCATCGAGATTACTGTACGGAATGATCGTAACGACGGGCGCGAACACTTCCCGGCAAACCACCTTCATCTCTGGCCTTGTATCCACCAACACAGCCGGATAGAAGAGAGCTCCTTCCCGTTTGACAGGCAAGAGCGATCTGGCCCCTTGGCTAATCGCTTCCTGTACCCATTCCTCAGTACGACTCGCTTCTTTTTCACTGATCATCGGTCCGACATCCGTCTCCGGGTCTTCCGGGTTGCCTACCTTCAACTGATGGACATGTGAGATATACAAGTCACTGAACGCCTGCATAACCGATTCATGTACGTAAATGCGCTGGACAGCAATGCACGCCTGACCGGCATTGTGAAAGCTGCGGGCGGCTGTTTGACGGGCTGCCAGCTCCAAATCTGCATCGAGGTGCACGATATTGGGAGAGTTGTTGCCCAGCTCCAGCGCAACGGGACGCATGCCACTTCGCTCCTTGATGCGACGACCGACTTCTCCTGACCCGGTAAAGGTGTACATGGCAATGCGCTCTTCATCCAGCAGCCATTCCCCTACCTGACTGCCTGCCCCCGTCACGATATTTACATAGCCTTTTGGCAAGCCCGCTTCCTCCAGGATCTCCACCAATAGAAAGGTTGCGATAGGTGTGACTGTAGCTGGTTTAACCACCAGCGTATTTCCTGCGGCTAGCGCTGGCGCAATCTTGTGCGTGCTGAGTAGCAAGGGGTAGTTAAACGGCGTAATGGCACCGATCACTCCCTTTGGCACCCGAATGGTAAAGCCCAGACGGTTTTCCGAGCCTTCTGTTGCTTGCAGCGGAATCATTTCCCCGTGAATCTTCTTGGCTTCCTCTGCCGACAAGCGCAGTGTATTGATCGTCCGATCCAGCTCATTCATCGCATCCTTGCGCGTTTTGCCCACTTCGCAAATCAAGGATCGCTCCATCTCGTCCCGACGTTCCTCCATTAGCTCAGAGGCTTTCAGCAAGATTTTGTATCGTTGAAAAGGGGTCAATTTGTCCGTCTTAAACGTCTCCCACGCAGCTTCCACCGCTTCTGTTACATGCTGCTGTTCAGCCTTGGCAATATGCGCGATGCACTCGCCTGTGTATTTGTGAAGGACGGGAATGTAGCTCTCGGCTTTCACCCAGTCTCCACCGATGTACAAATCATACGATCTCGCTTCCATGTCCTCTTCCTCCCTTATATTTATCTCGTTGTTTGATAGATGTGGCGAACGATTTCGTCTCCCAACTCTTTTGTTGTCGCCGTCCCCCCAAGATCAGGAGTGAGCACCTTGCCATCTTGCAGCACGTTTTCGATCGCGTTCATGATGACAGCACTGAGCTCTGGCAGATCGAGATGATCCATCATCATGGCGAGGCTCCATACTTGTGCGATCGGATTGGCGATTCCTTTCCCCGCGATATCTGGCGCAGAGCCGTGAATGGGCTCAAACATGGATGGATACTTGCGCTCCGGATTGATATTCGCGGACGGAGCCAAGCCCAACCCACCAACGATCGCCGCCCCGAGATCGGTCAAAATGTCTCCAAACAAATTGCTCGCGACAACGACGTCAAACGTTTCTGGTCGTGTGATGAAATACGCAGCAAGTGCGTCGATATGATACAGATTGGTCTGGATACCTGGGTATTCCTGACTGACTTCCTTTACGATCTCATCCCAAAATGGCATGGAGTGGTTAATGCCGTTGGACTTCGTAGCCGCGGTCACGCTCTTTTTCGAACGTTTTTCCGCTAGTGCGTAAGCGTATTTAAGGATGCGCTCTGTGCCGTACCGGGTAAATACATTGTTTTGCACCGCCATTTCGTACGGTGTACCTTGGTGCATGCGCCCACCCATATTGGAGTACTCACCCTCTGTATTCTCCCGCACCACGACGAAATCGAGATCGGCATGACCCTTATAGCGAAGCGGGCTTTCCAGACCTTTGAGCAGCTTGACCGGGCGAAGGTTCACATACTGCTGGAATGCTCGGCGAATCGGCAAAATCAGCTCCCACACAGAGACATGATCAGGAACCTCGAGTGCCCCTATCGCACCAAGCAGAATCAAATCATAGTCTTTTAAAATAGGGAGTCCATTCTCCGGCATCATTTTGCCGTGTTGGAGATAGTAGCTACAGTTCCAATCCATGACATCACGAGCAAACCGAATGCCACCGTGACTCTCTTCTATGGCTCCCAACACCTTCAGGCCTTCTTCCATGACCTCGGGACCGATTCCATCTCCTGGAATTACTGCAATGGAATAGTGAAGCAACAGTCTCCCTCCTAAAAATCTAAATTTTTCGACTTTATGCAGCACTATTCACTTGCATGATTAATGCCAAGCTCCGGATCATGCACCCTGACCGCATAAAAGTCTTTCTTCTGTTCCTCTCCATGCATCACTCATCTGGTGACATGGCAAAACAACGCAACAAAATGTTGCAACACGCATTGCAACATTTGTTCTCGCCAAGCTATACCGTTTCATCCATTATGACTCTTCCTGATGGATCGGTTCCCCAATCTGGTATTCTTCTATTTTGCGGTACAAGGTATTTCGACCGATTTGCAGCATTTTGGCCGCCTTGCTGACATTACCGCCACTTTTTTCGAGTGCCTTTTCGATCGCTTTTCTCTCTGTTTCACGCAACGAAGGAATGGCTTGATCCGAAGACTCACGCGTATCGGCTTCCATCAATCCCTCCAGCTGGATGTGATCGCAATCAATGATGTCCCCCTCTGCCAAAAACACCGCTTGAATCAGCACGCCTTGCAGTTCCCGGATATTGCCCGGCCACGCATAAGCACACAGCTTATCCTGCGCCTCGGTGGTCAGTATGTACGGTTGTTCTGTGTCGATCTGCTGCAATAAATGCTCCGCCACCTGGATGATATCACTGCGCTTTTTCAACGACGGCAAATGAATGGAGACCCCTTTGAGCCGGTAGTACAGGTCAGCCCGAAAACGTCCCGCCTTGATCTCCTCTGACAGGTTTCGATGCGTAGCGGAAATGATCCGTGCATAAATGGGGCGGGATTGATTGCTCCCCACAGGGGTGACGACCTTTTCCTGCAAAACGCGCAGAAGTGCCGCTTGCGCACGCAAAGACATATCCCCGATCTCATCCAAAAAGATCGTGCCTTTTTTCGCCGCTTCAAACTTTCCGATTCTTCCTTCCCGATGTGCCCCTGTGAATGACCCACTTTCATATCCAAACAATTCGCTCTCGATCAAATTTTCTGGAATCGAACTGCAATTCACTGCGATAAAAGGCTCATGCGCGCGCGGACCTGTCTCATGGACCATTTGAGCGAACATCTCTTTTCCCGTACCGCTTTCCCCCAAAATGATCACAGGAAAATCAACCTGTGCTGCCTTTTGTCCGAGCATCTTCGCCTGCAAGAAGAGCGGGCATGACCCAGCTAGACGCGGAAATGGTTTCAGCTGTGCTTTGGGTGCCGCAGACCAAAAGCGTAGGCGATGATCTTTCACATTGCGACTGGCACGCTCTTGCTCCGCACTTACTCTCGTTCCCAAGGCTTCCGCTCCGAGCTGCTGTTGCGCAGCCTCATTTAAGCCCACGATACGCTCGTCCCGATCCAAGCCGACGAGTGCCAGCATTTCTCGATCGTCTCCTCGGCTTGATGAGGCTGGTAAGGCAATCACGCGCTCCGCATCTGATAACAAAAAGCGGTTTTGCAGAGCCTCTGCGATCATGCAAGCAATGGTTAGGGCAAACGGATGGGAATATTCTTTACGCGTACTAATGTCAATGATGCCCAACAGCTCACCCGCAGGTGAAAAAATTGGTGCCGCTGAGCATGTAAGAAAGCGATTTTCCAAGAAGTAGTGTTGCTCTCCCTGTACCTGAATCGGCTGTTGTGCGATTAGGGCTGTCCCAATCGCATTGGTTCCTTTGTAGTCTTCTGTCCAATTCGCTCCGATTTGTAGCTGTACTTTTTGTGCCTGGTTGGCGAAGACCGGGTCCCCGATCGTTTGAATAATATTTCCTTCCCGGTCAGACAAGAGTGCGATGTGCTCTGTCGATAACAAAAAGGGAGCAAGCTTGTTCAAAAGCGGGAGACTTTCACGAATCAGAGGGTGATTATCTTGAATGATTTCTTTGATTCGTCGGGCAGAAATGATTTGATCATTGGCCTTCTCCGTAACCTTGAGGTTCGATTCCTGACAGCGCTTCCAAGATTGCTGAACAATCGTCGACAACACGATTCCCTCCCCCAAAAATCATTCCTTCTCAGTATAACATGAGAGTCTTTGCTATAGAAAAAACCAGTCGAACCACGAGCACATTTGTCCGACAGATACCCACCCTTTTGTCCCAATACGGAACACAACATGATCCATTATGGAACAATTTCTCCCCTCATCCGCTCAAGAAAACGCTGTCATTTCGAGCTTTTTCACGTTGGTACGAGACTTGCTTTTAGAGAGGGCTGTAAAGAAATATGTGATATATGAGGAGGCGCTCGCAATGATCTATGCTCAGCCCGGCCAAGCCGGTTCCAAGGTGACGTTCAAAAATCGTTATGAAAACTACATCGGGGGTAATTGGGTTCCGCCAGTGAAAGGTGAGTATTTCGAAAACGTGTCACCTGTAAATGGCAAGGTCTTTTGCGAGGTAGCCCGTTCGACAGCCGATGATATTGAGCTGGCACTGGACGCTGCCCATGAGGCAAAAGACGCGTGGGGTCGTACCTCTGTTGCACAGCGCGCGAATATTTTGTTAAGAATCGCAGATCGCATGGAAGCCAATCTGGAGATGCTGGCAAACGCAGAGACGTGGGAAAACGGCAAGCCCGTTCGCGAAACGCTCGCGGCCGACATCCCGCTGGCGATTGACCATTTCCGTTACTTCGCCGGAGCGATCCGCGCGCAAGAAAGTACACTCGCTGAAATCGATAACGATACGGTCGCTTATCATTTCCATGAGCCACTCGGTGTCGTTGGTCAAATTATTCCGTGGAACTTCCCACTCCTCATGGCTACATGGAAGCTGGCTCCAGCCTTGGCTGCGGGCAACTGCGTCGTCCTCAAGCCAGCGGAGCAAACACCTGCATCCATCATGGTGCTGATGGAGCTGATTGGCGACCTGCTCCCTCCTGGCGTCATTAACGTAGTCAACGGCTTCGGTCTGGAAGCGGGTAAACCACTTGCATCCAGCAATCGCATCGCGAAAATCGCCTTTACGGGTGAAACGACGACAGGGCGCTTGATCATGCAGTACGCTTCCCAAAATATCATTCCGGTGACGCTGGAGCTGGGCGGAAAATCACCAAACATCTTCTTCTCGGATGTGGCTGCAAATGACGATGCCTTCTTTAACAAAGCCATTGAAGGATTTGTACTGTTTGCGCTCAACCAAGGCGAGGTTTGCACATGCCCATCCCGTGCGCTCATTCACGAAAGCATTTACGACCAATTCATGGAGCGTGCCCTGCAACGCGTAGCCAATATCAAGCAAGGAAATCCGCTCGATACGGATACGATGATCGGCGCGCAAGCTTCCTTGGAGCAGGTAGAAAAAATCCTCTCCTATCTGGATATCGGTAAACAAGAAGGAGCCGAATGCCTGATTGGCGGAGCTCGTGCACAGCTTGCAGGTGATCTCGAGGGCGGTTACTACATCCAGCCAACAGTCTTTAAAGGTCACAACAAGATGCGCATCTTCCAAGAGGAAATCTTCGGTCCGGTCGTCTCCGTAACGACCTTCAAGGATACAGAAGAAGCACTCACCATGGCAAATGACACGCTATATGGCTTGGGTGCCGGTGTATGGACCCGCGACACGAACACAGCCTACCGCATGGGCCGCGAAATTCAGGCTGGTCGTGTATGGACCAACTGCTACCACGCTTACCCGGCTCACGCAGCGTTTGGCGGCTACAAAATGTCCGGTATTGGTCGCGAGACACACAAAATGATGCTGTCTCACTACCAACAAACGAAAAACCTGCTGGTCAGCTACAGCGATCAAGCTCTGGGCTTCTTTTGATCCATGAGCCAGCCAGAAAAAGTGCTCGCGACAGATGCTGCACTGGCACTAATTGAACGGCTTCGCGCCAAGCACGGTGACCTGATGTTTCATCAGTCAGGGGGCTGCTGCGATGGCAGCTCCCCCATGTGTTACCCGCTCGGAGAATTTCTCGTGGGTGAGCAGGACGTCCTGTTGGGCGAAATCGGTGGATGCCCGTTCTACATGGGCAAAGCGCAGTACGAGTATTGGAAGCATACGCAGCTCATCATTGACGTCGTGAATGGGCGTGGCGGAATGTTTTCGCTGGAAGGACCTGAGGGGGTACGCTTCCTCACACGTTCACGGGTATTTTCAGACATGGAACCGGAATAAAAGAAAGACCGCTCCTGCCTTTTTGCTGGCTGGAGCGGTCTTTTTTTGTTTGGATGACTATCTCGATTTTTTGTGAGAGGTACGTTTTGCAGGAGCATTGCTTGCTCGATTGCCTTGTTTTGCATTCGAGCGTGCTGAGCCGCGTTGAGCAGCTACTGGCTTGCCCTTGGAATTGCTCGATTTGCGTTCGAACCCACCTGTTGCTCGGTTGCCATCCTTTGGCTTGCGATCAAAGCCACCTGTTGTTGCTCGTTTACCATCCTTTGGTTTGTACTCAAAGCCACCTGTTGTTGCTCGGTTACCGTCCTTCGGCTTGCGCTCGAACCCGCCTGCTGCACGGTCTCTGCCTTTCGCCTTGCTCTCAAAGCGACCTTCTACGCGTTCACGTTTCCCTGAATTACGCTCAGAACTGCCGCCTTTTGATTGACGTCTTCCATCTCCATCACGACGCTCTCTAGAGCCTTGCTGTCTTCCTTCAGCGGACTTTCCTTTCCCTCTTGCCTCTCTGCCCTGCTTGTCCCCACGCCGATCTGTTTTCTCGGCTCGCTCCCTCTCAGGCTTTTGCTTTTTCTGATCGCCCGACTCTCCACGATCCATTTCACGCCGCTCCAGAGACAGATTGATCCCTTCTTCAATCTCCCTGAGCTGCCCCCAATCCTTCGCCGCTACCAAGGTAAAAGCGGTCCCTTTTTCCTTGGCTCGCCCCGTTCTGCCAATCCGGTGTATATAGCTGTCCACATCTTCCGGGATATCATAATTGAAAACGTGCGTGACTCCCTCGACATCAAGCCCACGCGCTGCCACATCAGTTGCGACCAAATACTGAATCCTAGCCTCGCGGAATCGCTTCATGACATCCTCGCGCTTCGCCTGTGACAAATCGCCGTGCAGCTCGTCAGACATATAATCGAGACCTTGCAGCTCTGCATTTAACTTACTGGCTCTGCGCTTTGTTCGGCAAAAGATCACCGCCAGAAACGGCCGTTGTTCATCCAGCAGACGGCACAGTGTAGCTTGCTTCGCACGATCTGTGGTCTCCACTGCAATTTGGCGAATATCGTCTAACGTAATTCGCTTGCCCTGCACTTTGATATTTTCCGGCTTTTGCATAAAGCGCTTCGCAAGTGCTTGCACCTGCTCAGACATGGTGGCCGAAAACAGCAAGGTCTGTTTTTCAAAAGGCGTATTTGCCATAATATCTTCTACCTCAGGCAAAAAACCCATATGAAGCATTTGGTCCGCCTCATCCAGGACAAACATCGAAACCTGCGATAAATCAATCGTCCCTCTTCGCAGGTGATCCAGCAAACGTCCTGGTGTCGCAATGACCACATGTATTTTTCCTTTCAGCTTTCTCAGTTGCTGATTGACATCTTGTCCACCATAAACCGCGAGTACTTGGATGTCTTCCAGCTTTTCCGTCAGCTTCTTTACCTCTGCCGTAATTTGCAAGGCAAGCTCCCGCGTAGGGGTAAGAATCAACGCCTGAACATGCGTCGCTTGTGGATCCGCTTTTTCCAAGATCGGCAGGACAAATGCGAGTGTCTTCCCGGTTCCCGTCTGCGCTTGCGCGATTACGTCTTTTCCTTCCAGCACAACAGGAATTGCTTTTTCCTGAATCGGTGTAGGCTCGTTAATCCCGTTTGCTTGCAGAGCATCTATCAGTTCCTTATGTATTCCCAATCTCAAAAAATCAGTCAGTTTCGCCATCTCCATTCATAAATCGATCCGTTATTACTTCGTACATACTGCCATGCCTATAAAGTATCGCACACCATCGCGGGGTGTTTTTTCAAACGTAACGCCTCTCTGATAGTACATATCCACGTCAGAATAGCGTACAAACAGCTCCGCGAACTCTTCCGGCGTCAACTGATGAACATGGAAGGCCTCACTCGTCTGCATGCCCCGTCCTCTGCCAAAGGGACTGGACAGCACAAGCGTACCACCTGGTTTCAGCATCCGATACAAGTTATCCATAAACTGCAAATCGTCTGCGACATGCTCAATCGTCTCAAAGCTCAAAATCGTATCAAACAACCCCAATTGCTCGGGAAGCGTTGGATCAAGCGCGTCACCCTGCTGATACGTAATCTTTTGATGGTTGTATTCCCGATTGGCATACAATATCGTTGCCTCATCGTTGTCGACTCCGATCAGTTCTGTCAGCTCTCGTTTTCGATCCTTTGCGATCATATGACATCCATAGCCGGTACCGCAAGCGATATCCAGCACTCGACCTTTTACATAAGGCGCAGCAAAATAATATCTGGCTATATGCTCCAGCAGCATGCCATTCGTAGGTTTTAATAGCTTGGGGATAATTCTCTCCCCGGTCCATTCCAGCAAAGCCATCACCAATTTTCTCGTATTCTTCCTCACATCTTACCTTATTTATCGACTTGATCCTATCAGCTAGCTTTTCCTGAACGCGGTTTATTAAGAAATTTGTAAGACATTTCATTACTGTTTTGTTAGAGCTGGGCGTTAAGATAGTACCATGAATGCATTCATAAGGTGGGACGAATCATGACCAAATATCAAGTCCTCGTAGTCGACGACGAGGCTGAAATCCGCGACGCAATCGAAATCTATCTCAAAAATGAATCCATGACCGTATTCAAGGCTAGCAATGGACTGGAAGCGTTGGAAGTACTGGAGAATGAAGAGATCCATCTCATCCTGATGGACATCATGATGCCAAAAATGGACGGAATGACCGCCACCTTTCAAATTCGCCAGAAAAAAAACATCCCGATCATCATGCTGTCTGCCAAGTCAGAGGATACCGATAAAATCCTCGGACTCAATATCGGTGCCGATGACTATGTGACGAAGCCTTTTAATCCCTTGGAGCTCATCGCCAGAGTCAAATCTCAGTTAAGACGTTTTACCAATCTGGGAAGCGCTCAAATGACAGAAGATGAGATTCAGGTGCGCGGCTTGACCTTGAACAAAAGCACAAAAAATGTAGCGATTGACGGTAACGAGGTCAGGCTGACGGCTACCGAGTACAAAATTTTGGAGCTGTTAATGGAAAATAAGGGTCGGGTGTTTTCGATCGAGGACATTTATGAACGGGTCTGGAGAGAGCCTTATATGAACGCGGAAAACACGGTGGCCGTCCACGTGAGACGCATTCGGGAAAAAATAGAGATCAACCCGAAGGAACCTAAATACTTGAAGGTGGTATGGGGAATTGGATACAAAATCGAAAAATAAACGCTTTGCGGTGCCCGTGCTCATTGTTATGATCGTGAGTATTTCGCTCGCTCTCCTGACGATGGCTGATCTGTACCATAAACGCGAGAACCTCCAAGAGGATAATTACTTTCAAAGCTCAGGCTTTAATCGTGAATTAGAGACATTTGCCGAGCTGGTGAAGAACGTTCATGTAGATTATGCAGATTACACTCCAGGAAAGCTCGACGAGAAGACTGCGAATCAGCTCAAAAAAGAGCATGAGGAAACCCTCCGGTCGATTAAGGAAGATAACCAGCTCTCGGATATGATAGAACAGGCAAAAAGAGAGCGTGACAACGAGAGAGTCGCTCAATTAACCGAAGAACATTCACGCAGCTTACAAGAAGACATCGCGAGAGCAATGTCGCATTATCAGGAGCAGGTGAACAACAAAATCGCCGAAAGAGATGCAGAGTACGAGGAACGAAAAAACAGCCTCACTCTTCGAAGTGGCTCCTTCAAATACTATGTCACCGATAAAAAGAACAACAAAGCTTACACCAATCTCCCTCAAGAACCTACAGAATGGGAACTGGCCCGATATGCGCGCTATACAATCAACCTCCCGAATACGAACGGGGATCTGGAAAGCATCAATCGCACTTATCAACTGAATCAACTAAGTGGTATCTTTTATGTCCCAAAAGAACCAGACGGATATAGTCAGGTCCACACAGATGCACTTTACTACGATTCCATTCGGGATCGGCTGATTAGCGAGGTTGTCCTGCTCGGGGGCACTCTGCTCATCCTTGCACTCTGCTACTGGTATTTGCCAGTAAGCAAAGCGCTAGAAGTACCGATTGTAGCGAAAAGCCTGGCACTGTTCCGCTTTATCCCGTTGGATATTCGAATGGCGCTGGCGTTCGTACTTGGCTTTACGTATTTCATCATGATCGCGAGCACGCGCTTTTTCTTCTTACCAATTGATGCTGAGCATTTCTTCACCCTTGCGTTCGTTTCGTTGTTTACTGCTTACCTGCTTCTACAATTCATGGAGGCATGGCTTATGTACAACCAACCTGAGAGATTTACGCAGCAGTGGCAAAAGAGTATTTTAGCCAGACAGCGTGTTCTTCTTAAAGAAAGCTACGCCAACCGCGGCATGTTCTTTAAAATATCCACCTTGTTCATCCTGACTGTCATGTTTGGGATGAGTATCGGTTTTGGATTCGTCGGCCTAGTCGAAGGCTCTGGCGCCCTACTGTTTTTTAGCTTCTTGTATGGCATGTTCTACATGGTCGTCGTTTTCCCATACACGCTACGCCGTTTGGGACTGATGAACCGCATCATGCACGGTGCCTCCGAAATGGCGGGGGGAAATCTGAACGCTACGATTCAAAAGGTGAAAAAAGGGAAGTTATCTGATCTCGCGCACTCTCTCAACAACATCACAAAGGGACTCAAGCACGCGATGGAAGAGCAGATGAAAAGCGAGCGCATGAAATCCGAACTGATCACGAATGTCTCCCATGACTTGAAAACACCGCTGACGTCGATTATCAACTACGTGAACCTGCTCAAACAAGAAAATCTGACGCCAGAGGAACGAAAAAACTACGTGGATGTATTGGATCGTAAAGCAGATCGACTGCGCGTTCTCATCGATGACCTGTTTGACGCAGCGAAAATGTCCAGCGGCGCGGTTGAGCTAAATATCGAGCAAGTGAATGTCGCATCCCTGCTCAACCAATCCATTGCAGAATTCAGTGACAAAATCGAGCAATCGACGCTCACCTTCCGCGTAACGACGGAGCAACCAAAGATTGTCGCCCCTCTGGATGGCAAGAAAACGTGGCGCGTATTTGAAAATCTAATCGGCAACGCCCTGAAGTATTCCATGCCGAATACGCGCGTCCTGATTCATTTGGCAGAGACACAGGATGAGGTCATCCTGGCGTTCAAAAATGTCTCCGCCTATGAAATCGACTTTGATGCACAGGAACTGTTTGAACGGTTCAAGCGAGCTGATCAATCCCGACATACCGAAGGCTCTGGCCTCGGCTTGGCTATCGCAAAAAGCATCGTAGAATTGCAAGGCGGCAGGCTGTCGATCGAGATTGATGGCGATTACTTCAAAGTCATGGTCGTATTCCGCAAACACGCGTAAGGATCAAATAGGAAAGCCAGTGCCCGTTCGTCAGGCACTGGCTTTTTTACGTGATTTTCTCCCTGTTAGATGGCAAAGTTCCTTTCAAATAGGGACTCAATCCTTTCAGCCACTTCTTGCTCGTCGGCCCCCTCCACCTCAAACATAATTTCATCTCCGGTCTTTGCCCCCAGAGCCATTACGCTGAGAATGCTTTTTCCATTCGCCTGCTTGTCATTGTAGATCATCTTGACCGACGAGCTGTATTGATTGAGCAGGTTCACCAAGACAGAAGCAGGGCGAGCATGGAGACCTCCACTCACGGCTACTTCCAGATTCATTCGGATCAATTTCACGCCTCCCTTCCTGTCCAAACTCTTACAAAAAAAACTTCTCGATGACTTCTGCTACCCCATGCCGATCGTTCGTTTCCGTGACATGCCGAGCCAGCTGTTTCAGATCATCAGGAGCATTGCCCATTGCCACACCCATTCCGGCGAATTGGAGCATCTCTGCATCATTGTAATTGTCACCTACAGCAACGATCTCGTCAGGCTGAATCGCAAGTCTCTCACTCACTACCGCTAGACCACTTGCTTTGGAGATGCCCACAGGCAATATTTCCAAATTATTCGCGCCCGATGCCGTCACGCGAATCCCCGAAAGCTCGGCTTTCTCCAGCTCTTGTCTTGCTGCCAACAGACGCTTTTCGTCACCCGTGACGAATATTTTCGGAGCACACACTTCATGTTTTCGAACGTATCCGGCTATCAATCGCGAGGCCTGAATTTTGAGCGGGTATTGATTTTTCCAGAGCTGGCGCAGTGTCCAGGCATTTAACAACGGAAACAAGTCCGTCCACTTCCACGTGCGATTCGTGACAGCATAAGACTCATGCAGCAGCATGACATCCAAGCCATGCGATACGAGTATATCTGTCATCCTCGCCGCTATCTCATACGGAATACGCTGTACATACAACACCTGATCCGTCTTGGGATCTGCGACGTATGCGCCATCATGGGAAACAAGTGGTGCGCTGATCTGGAACTGCTGCGCCAACGATTTAGCAGATGGGTATGCCCTGCCAGTTGCCAGTGTGACGTGGACTCCTTGCTTCACTAACTGGGTAATGGCCCGCTCTGTTACTTTGGATAAGGTATGGTTCGACATCAAAATCGTTCCGTCCACATCCAAGGCGAGGAGTTTGTATTTCACACGAGTCCCATCCTTATGTGACGGGCTTGAAAAACTGGGGCAGGTACTCCTTGTGCGCCTCAAGCATCTCATCGAGTATTTTTTTGGCGACCACATCAGACGGCACCAGCGGGTTAATATTCATCGCCAATAGCGCCTTATGGTAATCACCCGTTACAGCTGCCTCCGCTGCCACTCGCTCAAACGACTTGATTTGCTGTACGAGTCCACGCACGGGAACAGGCAAATCACCAACAGCCAAAGGAATCGGTCCTTCTCTTGTAATCACGCAGTTTACCTCGACCGCCGAATCATCCGGAATGCTGGCAATCGCTCCATTGTTGCGAACATTTACCGTCTGGATATCGCGCTTGTCGTTGTAAATGGAGTAAATGAGATTGCAGGCAGCTTCACTGTAATAGGCTCCGCCACGCTGCTCCAGCTGCGGAGGCTTAATATCTAAGTCTGGATCTTCGTAGAGTGCGAATAGCTCCGCCTCCACCTGCTTGACCACTTCAGCCCGCGTACCCTTCTGCTCCGCTTCTTCCAGCTCATGCTCAAGCATCGTACGGGTCTGATAGTAGTAACGATGATACGGGCACGGGAGAATCCCCAATGCTTGGATGAAATCTTTATCCCAACCAAGGTCCAAAATGTTTTGCATCGTAATACCCGATTGGTCGCCCGTTATCTTATCGATTACCTGGGAAATGACGTTTTCCCCATCCAGGTACACACCCATTCCGAAGATCATATGATTCAATCCGGCAAAATCAATATGAACCCGTGATTGCTCGACGCCTAAAACTGTGGCAACACCCATTTTCATCCCGATGGGAACATTGCACAGTCCAATGACCTTTTTGCGGTTGGTATACCGCAGCACTGCCTCTGTGACCATACCAGCCGGATTCGTGAAGTTAATCAGCCAAGCATCTGGACATAGCTCTTCCATGTCACGACAAATGTCCATAATGACCGGAATGGTACGCAAGCCTTTGAACAAGCCGCCAGGTCCATTTGTTTCCTGACCGATCACCCCGTATTTCAAAGGAATACGCTCATCCTTGATCCGCGCATCCAAGAGTCCTACGCGCATTTGTGTCGTGACAAAATCAGCGCCTGCAAGTGCTTTTCTGCGATCCAAGGTCAAATGGATCTCGATCGGTACCCCTGCCTTCTCCACCATCCGTTTTGCAAGAGCGCCCACAGTTTGAAGTTTTTTCTCGCCCTCTGGAATGTCAACCAGCCACAATTCCCGCACGGGCAATTCATCGTAGCGCTTGATGAAGCCTTCCACCAACTCAGGTGTATAGCTAGACCCTCCACCGATCGTTACAATTTTGATTCCGCTCATACTCCTGCCTCCTTGCCTGCATGGATTTGGCTGTACATCTCAACAAACTCCGTAGCCAAATCCTTGACTGTAATCGCGTTCATCAAATGATCCTGGGCGTGAATCAAGAGCATACTGATCTCCGTTTTTTCGCCCGCAATTTCCTTCTGGATAAGTGCCGTTTGATTTTGGTGTGCACGACCGAGCTCTTCTCCCGCACGCTTCAACGCGTCCTCTGCACCTGACAAGTCTCTATTTTTAGCCAGGGCGATCGCTTCCATTGCCAGACTCCGCGCGTTTCCTCCGTGAAGTATTAGTTGAAAAATAACGTCTGTATGGTCCAAAGCTATCTCCACCTATCCAAGTTCGCTAAAAGTCACGAGCTGTATTTTTTGATCACGAATGTATTGCTTTAACTCTACTGCTGTTAAGATTTTCAATTCTGTGGTTCGTTGCTTTGCGTATGAACTACCTGTCAGTACCGCTTCGTCCAAATAAGCAGGGTGCGTCATGATCTCCACTACAGGATAATCTGCCATATCCTCTACGATCCTAACGAAGGATTGTACGGTTAGGTCATCTCCATAAAAATGATGAGAAAAGCCTTCTGTCGTCAAAACACTCGACTGGTCTCGCTGCTCCTCCGTCCCGGACATCCACGGATAGCGAACTGGCACTCTATATTCCTCTGCCAGCTTCAGAATAATCGGCAAAACGGCTGGATGTGCATGCACATGGTGATGGCTGTCAATGTGTGTCAACGTAAGCCCCGACGCCACGAAAGCCCCTAGTTGAGCGCGAAGCTCCTGCTCAATCTCCTCCGGTACAGCGGCAATCAAATGATCTTGCCCGCGTCGAAAACGCCCCTCTCCATCCGTTAGCGATGGTACATCCTGACTGACTGGCGATCCGCATGTGAGTACCAGATGAATGCCTACTCCGAGCGTTGGATGTTCTTTGGCCAGCCCTACAGCGTGCTCGAACCCCTCCATATTGACCATCAAGGTCGCAGAAGTAACGACTCCTTCTCGATGCGCTTCGACGATGCCCAGATTGACGCCTTTGGAATACCCAAAATCGTCTGCATTCACAATCAATTTCATAGATAGCCTCTCCTCTAGCGATTACATAGTCACAGCTGTATCGGAAGCAGTACCCGCTTTTTCTTCGCTAACTTTTTGTTTATCCCACAGTCGGAAGAACGGGTAGTAGATCGCGAGCGAAATGATGAAGTTCACGGCTTGGAGAACCATCCCTGACACTTTTCCTCCCGTAGCCAAATACCCGCTGACAAGCAATGGTGTCGTCCACGGAACAGATACCCCGCTAGGCTTTGCTACCCATCCGAGCGACATCGCAAAATAACTGATAATGACCAATATGACAGGGGTCAGTACAAAAGGAATGATCAAGAGCGGGTTCATAACGATCGGCATACCGAATATGACGGGTTCATTGATGTTAAACAAACCAGGTCCGATCGAGAGCCGGCCGATGTTTTTCATCTGTTTACTTCGTGCCATGAATACCATCAGGAAAACGAGGGCCAAAGTTGCACCTGATCCGCCTGCATATACCCACATGTCAAAAAATTGCGTGGTAACGACGTTTGGCAATTCACCGTTCGGATTTGCCTGAAACGCCGCTCTGTTCTGGTCCATCAAGGTAAGCCAGATTGGACTCATAATTCCGCCGACAACCGCAGCACCGTGCAAACCGACGGCCCAGAGCACGTGAATAAGCAACACGCATATGATGGCTCCAATCAAGCTGCTACCGACCACACTCAATGGTCCGACAAGCAAATCTTTTACAATATTATGAATACTCTCGAAGGAGGTGTTTTCCAGAAGAATCCGAATCAGCCAGACCACGACAAGCACAGCACCCGCAGGGATCAATGCCACAAAAGATCGAGAAACGGCAGGGGGAACTCCGGGTGGCATGGAAATGACGATTTTCATTTGGATGATTTTGCGATAAATCTCCGTTGATAAGATCGCCAATATCATGGCTACAAAAAGTCCCTGACTCCCCATTAGCGTAAGAGGAATGACGCCGCCAACCTCTTGGGCTGCACTCGCTCCCTCAGGGGTGAACATGATTTTATACGGAGTGGCGAGCAAGAAGGATGCGACAGAGATTGCTCCAGCCGACAGCGGATCGACCTTGTACTTCTCCGCCAGTCGATAGGCGACGCCAAAGCTAACAATCAAACCCATGACGTCAAAAGTAGCACCTACCGGATACAACAGCTTCGTTCGCCATTTCTCGCCGAAAATACCACCCATGAATTCGTCATAACCGGGTATCGGTATGAAGCCAATGATGAGGAAAATGGAACCAATGATCAACAAAGGCAAAGTAAGGATAATTCCGTCACGAATGGCCTGCAGATGCTTTTGCTCCGCCATTTTCCCTGCAATCGGCATCATGCGGTTTTCCATAAAAGAAACAAATCCGCCCATACGCATCCCCCTCCTACTGTTTTAGACGAAGTGCAAACTCAAGCACGTTTTTCCCGTTCAACGTTCCGTAATCAACTGTACTGATTACGTCTACAGGAATTCCTCTGGATGCCCCTTCTTTTTTCATCTCTGTCAGCTTGTAACGAACTTGTGGCCCCAGCAAGAGCACTGCTGCTTGGTCGATATGATGCTTCACTTCATCTGCGGAAACTGCCCATATTTTTGCGTCCAACCCTTTTTCTTTGGCAGCTTCCTCCATTTTTTGAACCAGCAAGCTAGTCGACATACCTGCTGCGCAACACAATAAAATATTCATTGTACCCCCTCCTCTCGACGATATGCCTTTTTGTAAGAGCAAGTTACATGCCAAAACACCAAAAAATGTATGCGCTTTCCAAAAACACCGCATGGTTAGGCATATTTCGCGGCCTCTTCGCTTGTCATCCCTATTAGTGTTTTTATGTAAGCGCTGTAGTGTTTTGTTTTGAAGGTGGAAAAATCAAAAAACAAAACACTGGTTACGCCAGTGTTTTGTTGTGTATAAAGAAATTCATGATAAAACAAACGTCATCTTCGCTGATCGCGACCTCATACTTGTCTTCCAGCGGCAATAATTCATGTCGGATTAAGCTGTACAGCTTGCGGTTCTCCAGCAAAAAACTATCTTTTTGAATATACGCTACGGATTGCGTTCCTGCTTTCAAGCGATCAACCAGACAGCAGATGTGCAGGTAGGCCCCAATTCGCGTGTCAAAAACCAAAGAATTGTTCAGTCGCTCTTCCATACGGCCGACACACATCCTCACGTCAGCGAGAACATCTTGTCCCTCTACCATTTGCAAGTGCTCCCCCAGCGACTCTTGCATCTTCAGATAGGCCTCTTCCAGATCGATCACTTTCTGGATGTCCGCCATCGCCTCTCCGTTCAAAACATCGTCCATGCTATGGTGACGCAATTCGCGATCGAGAATGTAATTGCTCACCACGAAGAGAATTTTCCTCTCCTCCTTGATTTTTCGAAGCTGATTGCGGGCTTGTGCCTTATCGATCAGTTGCAGCGGCACAAATTCCAGCAGGTTATCATCGTACCTGAGCCTCGATTCCAGCAGCTTTTTCAAAAACAAGGCACTACCTTCCCCAGACAGGCAGGCTGCGACGATCGTCAGCGCGGGAACATGCTTTTGTACCTGCTCTTTCGGCTGCTCCTCCCGCTGGTAGAGCGAAATGCCCAAGACATCTCGGTAAACATCCTCCAGCGAATGGCCGAGCATGGCCTTTCGAGTGGCCTCAATCACATGTGGCGTGCTGACCATCGGAATGACCTTGACTGGGATGCCGATCTCCCGCTCGATGATCTCGCCAAAGCCGAGCAGCGACCCCATATCTACGAGCAACAGCAGTCCAGCCTTGCTCCCGATCTCTCTGGCTACTTTCAGTGCTTTTTCCAAAACACTCATGGAATCTTCTTCGAGCGGCAGATCGATGGCTCTCGCATATTGTGTGACTAGCAATCGGTTCGTCACATCGACCATCGCTGTCGCGCCACCGCTGCCGTGCGTAATAACAAGCACCCCGATTGTTTCCCGCTCTTCCTCCATGCTGACATCGTCGAGCACGAAAAACATCGTCAAATATCCAGCCTCACCAATCGGCAGATCCATGAGTATCGCTTCTTCTATCATGCGCACGCACTCTAGCGCCACAGCAAACTCTTTCTTGTATTTGATTCGCACATGGTTGATTTGCGGATTTACGATCTGCTTGCCTTGTGCGAGGCGCTCCTTCGACGTCTGAATATGCAGCGCGAGACCAAAGATCACCTTCTGGCTCAATATCTTCTCCAGCTTGGCCTCTGCGAAGCGGACGATCTCTTCCACGAGGTGAATGATGAACGGGTCGATAATCCGGGCCATGTCGCCCTTGTTCACGCGTTGGTGGACACCTTTGATAAAGGTCGTAAAATAATTCTCGATGTCAAACTCCAATTCTTCCTCACTCACACCGAGGTTTTGCAGTTCATATATTTTTTGCTCGATTTTTTCATAGACACTGTCCGTCGTATCCTCTGTTTCTCGCCCGATCCAGATACCCTCTTTTGATGGCTGCACGACATAGCAATTGTGCTCCGTCCCAATGATTTCATCTAGCTCCTGCTTGTAATCCTTCACCAAAAGCAGCCCTTGCTTGACATGATGCGGCAGGTCCTGAACCGATACGTGCAGCTGATTCTTTTTTAACGAAATGAATTCGGCATAGGCGCTGGCGCAGGTGAGCTGAATATCCGTTTTTAACTGCCCTATGTTATTCGGGCAGTGATAGCATAAGAATGCCTGCACAGCATTGGCCGATATCTGAATCTCTCTCCCCAATCGAAAAGCTTCTTCTTGAAAAATTTCCATCGTAATACTAAAACGCTCTTCCAAGCCACGCTCAACCAAAGAGGGCAGCTTGATGACCATGGGAATGCGCCTCATAAACGTTTTTAAGAGACTCGACTCCGGATTTTCTGTCGTGGCCATCACAATCTGGACGTGAGCCGTCCGCTCCATCTCTGTTTCCCCTACGCGGCGGAATATGCCCTTATCCATAAAGGTAAAAAAGATTTCCTGTCCTTCCGCTGGCAGCCGATGTACTTCATCGAGAAATAGAATGCCACCGTCTGCCTTTTCCACTAGTCCTTTGCGGTCCATCTCCGCTCCAGTGTACGCCCCTTTTTTGACTCCGAACAATTGACTGATCAAGAGCTGGGGGTTGTTAGCATAATCGGCACAGTTAAAAATCACGAAAGGAGCATGCTTATCCAGGCGTCCAATATCAACGGCAAACTCGTGAATCATCCCAGCAAACCACGATTTGCCCACACCGGTTTCTCCCAAAATCAAGCAATGCATCCCTCGCGGCGGATACAAGACGGCCGCCTTTGCCTGCTCAATACGCGTGATCAGGCTCTTGTTGGTTTTCGCCAGTCTGTCCAGCGATGTCTCCGCCAAATAGAGCGAATCGTTTTCTTGCTTGGCAAAAAACAGCGTCGGACGCCCTTCTTCCTTCTCGATTCGGCCTTCCTTCCACAAACGGTTCAAATCACTGCTCACATTCGCTCGACTCAAGCCAAGCCGATCAGCCAACTCTGAAGCGCTTACTTTTTTATCAGGACCAGCGTCTACTAACGTCTGGAATATTAAATCTAATCGTTTCACTCTATCACCCGCCGTTGAATAGATAGAAAGTCACGAAACTCACAAGCAATCCTTTTCATTTCCACGAATATTTGGAAAAACCTGCTTTCCTATGAATATGATGGGCATATATACATGCGATTTCGAAGATTACGGATAGCTATATATATTCTGAATATAAACACCTGCATGCTTGTCCATCCTTTAATTTTTCCGTGTCCTTTGACTTATGTACGATATAATAGATAAATAATGTTTGACAGGAGATAGCAAATCCATGATGGTTTTCATCTTGTTTACCATATGGGCATTAGGTCTGTTCGTTCTGTTCACAGACCCGAAACGAACGTCGATCCGCTGGGCTTGTGCGACTGCCTTTGTTGGGGCTGGGGGCTTTATCTCAGGCGTGATTGACGAGACGATCATGCCCTATTTTGCAGATTACCTGGCCGCAAAGCCCGGGACCACGAACACCCTGATATTGGTGAGCCGCATCTCTTCTTTTGTTTGCCAAGTGGGTTTGCCGTACACGTTTCTCATGTTTGCCGTACATTCAGCTGAATTTTTGTCTCGCAAAGTAAAGCTGACGATACAATACGCTGCTCTTCTCATGCCGCTTGGGATGCTTTGGATTACACCCATTTATCCCGAGCTGCTTTTTAACTACTGGATTATGGTGGCATGGGTAATTCCGTTTTTTCTGTTCTCCTGTACGCTGCTTATCGTGCAGTACATGCGAGAAAAAGATCCACTCGTAAAAAAGAACAGCTTTTTCACGAACGTACTCATCATCATTCCGTTGTTTTTCGTCTTTATTTTCATCTATGTCATGCGTATCCAGAACGATTACGAAGCTTGGCGCTACAACATGGTCGTGGTCACAATCCAGTTTATCCTGATCGTTGCCATTAGTTTGAAATACGGCTTCCTTGGCGTCCGTCTCCGCGTAGAAAAACGACGTCTGGACAGTACCTTGCGCGCCTTGACTTCCGGTGCACAAATCATTAACCATACGATCAAAAATGAAGTAGGCAAAATCTCGCTATATGCCGACCGTATCGAGACATATGCAGATGAAACCAACCAGCCGTCGCTAAAAGAAGACGCGCTTGTCCTGATGCAATCCTCGCAGCATATGCTGGACATGATGAATCGGATTCAAAATCAGCTGCGGGACGTCGAGCTGCGCGAAGAACCATGTGACCCCGGCCAAATTATCGGGCAAGTCACACAAACTCTGACGCCCTACACCCTGAAACAACAGGTAGAAGTCGTTAGTGAATTAGACGAAACCCTTCGCTTATATGGCGATGGCGTACAACTGCGCGAAGTCATCACCAACTTGTGCATGAATGCACTGGAAGCCATGAAGTCGGGCGGCAAGCTCCATCTTCAGCTATTTTTGTCCTACAAGCATCTCATCATCACTGTCGCGGACACAGGCACAGGCATTACCAAAGAGAACCTACCTCATGTACTCGATCCTTTTTTCTCGACAAAAAGGACGGGACAAAACTTTGGTCTTGGGCTCTCCTACTGCTACAATGTCATGCAAAAGCATCAGGGCCAACTGGAAATCTACAGTGAGCAAGGCAAAGGAACCACCGTTTTCCTGTTCTTCCCGAAAAAGCGCGTCATCACAAACGACTCTGAATAGCGAAAGGACGCTCACACATGAATCCAATCAGGGTATTTTTAGTAGAGGACGACCCGGTCTGGCGCAAAGGTCTCATTGACTTCCTGAACAAAGAACCGGATCTCACCGTAGTAGGGGAAGCCGGGTTCAAAGCAGAAGCAATCGAGCGCTTTTTGCCTGCCCAAGCGGATGTCGTCCTGATGGACATTAACTTGACCGAGAACAATCTGGACGGGATCGAGACGGCAATCGAATTCATGGCACTCCAAGCTGACAGTAAAATCATCATGCTCACCTCTCTGACAGACGAGGCAGTAATCGTGGAATCCTTCTCAGCGGGTGCCGTCAACTACATCAGCAAATCCAGCTTCAAGGAAATACCCGATGCCATCCGTGCTGCTTACAACAGCCAATCTGCCATTCACCCTACGGCAGCTGCGGCACTGCGCAACGAATTTTTGCGTTTGAAAAACGATGAAAATCAAAAACTGTTATCTCCCGCAGAAAGGGACATCCTACAACTAATCCACCAAGGTCAGACGCAAACGCAGATTGAACAATCTCTCCACATCACGAAGCGTACGATCAAAAATCACATCAACCGAATCCTAAAAAAAATGGGCGTCAAAACAAGCAAGGAAGCGGCCGCAAAAGCCAGCCAAAAAAAGCTATTCTAGGTCTTATTACCAGGTACCAATAAATGTTGGTACTTTTTTTACATGCTCCACTCCTTACAATAAAAGCTATAGAGCAACGAATTATCCTTTGTAAAGGTGTGGTCCACATGGCCCTTATTTATTCTTTCTTGAAAATGATTTTAATGCTGTGGTTTCGCCCTCGTGTACTTGGACTCTCCAAAATCGACTTGTCGAAGCCATCTCTTATCACTCCCAATCACGTCTCCTTGCTAGATGCGGTACTCCTATCCTTTTGCTTGCCAAAAGAAGCGACCTTTGTCGTCAACACGGAGATCGCCAAGCGGTTTGCGTTTTTCCTCCGCTTCCGCAAGCATATCGCGATCGATCCTCTCAACCCGTACTCCATCCGCCACATGCTCCGCGTCCTCCGCAACGGACAGACGCTGGTGATTTTTCCAGAAGGTCGGATCACGACGACGGGCGGCATCATGAAAATCTACAGCGGTGTCGGCTATCTCGCTCTACGTACTGGCGTACCAGTTTACCCGATCATCATTAATGGCCTGGAACGTTCGATCTTCTCCTATTTGAAAGGAAAGCTGAAGCTCTCCTGGTTCCCGGATGTGACCATGACAGTAGGCACTCCGTTCACTATCGAGCGCGATCAAAACCTGTCAATGCGCGAACAAAAAGCCTCGGCCAATGATCGTATCCTGCGTATTCTCCAAGAAGGCCTGTTTGAGAGCCGGATGAAGCAAAACGTGAATCTGTTTGATGAAGTTCTCGAAGCAGCTCGCCTGAATGGTGCAAAAATGGAAATCGCCAAAGACTTGACGTCATCGATCGACTACAAGACCTTGTTAATCGGCAGTTACTTACTCGGCAACAAATTGGAGCCGATGCTCTTGGGGAAGCCCGTTGTCGGTATATTTCTTCCCAATTCGGTAGGCCATCTCGTAACGCTGCTATCGTTGTTCCGCATCGGGACCACTCCAGCCATCCTGAACTTTTCGCTCGGCATTCGTTCCCTTTTGGATTGCTGTGAGACCGCCCATATCGATACAATCCTGACGTCGCGCGTATTCATTGAAAAAGGGAAGTTAGAGCACATCATCGCAGGTCTTTCACCGAGCATGAAAATTATTTATCTCGAGGATTTGAAAGCATCAGCGACTGCTTTTGACAAAGTGTCCGCACTCTTCTCTTATTTGCAGAAGAAAAAAGCCTCGGCTACTACGAACGAGCTCATCCTTTTTACTTCCGGCAGTGAGAGCAAGCCAAAAGGTGTCGTACTCACGCATACCAACCTGTACGCGAATATCCAACAGGTTACCTGTACAATCGATATTACGAGTCGCGACAAGTTTTTCAATGCGCTACCAATGTTCCATAGCTTTGGACTAACTGTAGGAACGCTTGTGCCAGTCATCAAAGGAATTCCAGTCTTTCTGTATCCAAGTCCGCTGCATTACAAGGCGATTTCGGAATTGGTTTATGATCAAAACGCGACGATCCTCTTCGGAACCTCGACCTTTATGGCTGGTTACGGACGTATGGCTCATCCTTACAACTTCTACTCCTTGCGCTACGTATTTGCAGGAGCAGAAAAACTAAAGGACGATGTGCGCAAGCTGTGGATGGAAAAGTTCGGTGTACGGATTTTTGAAGGCTATGGGGCAACGGAAACAGCTCCGATCCTGTCGCTCAACACCCCGCTGGCTAACAAACCAGGAACCGTCGGGCGTTTGATGCCAGGAATGTCCGCCAAGCTGGAAGCAGTAGAAGGAATCGATGCTGGCGGAGAGCTTTTGGTGAAGGGTCCGAACGTCATGAAGGGTTATATGATTCACGGAAAAGGCTTTGTTCCCGCTGAGGAATGGTACCACACAGGTGATTTGGTTACAGCTGACAAGGACGGCTTTCTCAGCATCCAATCCCGCCTGAAGCGCTTCGCTAAAATTGGCGGCGAGATGGTTTCGCTCAATCTGGTTGAAGAACTGGCTATGCAATGCTTCGGACACTCTGGTTTTGCTGCAATCAACGTGAATGATCCGCGAAAAGGTGAGCGTGTCCTGCTATTTACCACAGATGAATCGGTTCAGCTGAGCCAATTGCGCGCGTATTTGACGGAAAAACAATACTCGCCATTGCTCATACCGGGTACGATGCAAGCCATCAAGGCTCTACCACTTCTCGGAAGCGGCAAAACGGATTACGTCAGCTTGAAACAACTAGCGGAGACTGGAGGAAAATGATGTGAATATACGATTAAAACCACTACAAGCTCTGTACTTCACTCAATTTCTATCGGCCTTTGCCGACAACATGATTTTGTTTGTCATCGCGAATCTGCTGCGGGAGAACGGTTTTTCTCCCGCGATGCTTGCACTCGTATCCATTTCATTCTTTCTCCCTTACGTTTTTCTCGCGCCACTGGTTGGGCCTTTTGCCGACAAGTATGCCAAGTCAATCGTGCTGGTGATTGGCAACCTGATTAAAGCGCTTGGTGTCGTCCTGCTGTTTTTCATTGACCAGTCGAGCATCATCATGCTGATGTTGTGTTACTTCACAGTTGGAGTCGGAGCGGTCGTGTATTCTCCGGCCAAGTACGGAATTTTGCCGGAGCTGACTCGAAATGAAGATGAACTGTTTCATGCGAATGCACGCATCGAAGCCTATACGATCTTTGCGATTCTCACAGGGATCGGTGGTGGTGGAGCCATCGCAAACATGACAGCGCCGCTTATCTCCTCAGGAATTTGTCTGCTGATCTATCTGCTGTCGCTCGGTATGACTTTCTTCATTCCGCGTATGAGAGGGAATTCATCGATTCGCTATGGGGCAGAAGCACGGCGCTTTTTCATCGATTTCCAGCACCTGATGAATCGCCCAGAAACGAGCTTTGCCCTGATTGGAACCGGAGCATTCTGGATGTCCTCTGCTGTCCTGCGCGTGGCCGTACTCGCTTGGATTCCCCTCGCGCTTGGGATTAATCCGGAGAGCTTCTCTGTATCGCTGATTCTCGCAACGACATCCATCGGGATTATCGCCGGAGCTTTTCTCGCTCCCAAGCTCATTCCTTTGTCTCATTTCACTCGATCGCTGACATACGGATTCGGAATGTTTCTCATCATCGTGCTATTTCCTTGGACGAATAACATCTTTGTTGCCATCTGTTTGTTGCTCCTCGTTGGATTCATGGGTGGCGTGTTCATTATCCCGATGAATACCGTCTTGCAGGATGAAGGCAAGCGGATGGTCGGCTCTGGAAAAACGATTGCGATTCAGAACTTCATCGAGAATCTGCTAATGGCAGTAGGCTCCGGCATTTACTACTTGATCACCTATATCGGTATCTCCATCTCTGGTGCGATTGTTGGTCAAGGACTGCTGCTGCTTGGGTTCCTGTTGTACTTGGTGAAGTATCGCAGAAGAATCGTTCGTTGACAGATTGGCGTCATAGAAAAAGAAAAAGCCGTGACTACTAGCGTCACGGCTTTCTTGCGTTCATCTCTGTTATTTCTTTTGCTGCATTTTGGTTGGCGGTGTGACCGACTTTTCCGCAGCCTTTCTCGCTTCGTTCAGTTGATGATAAAATTCGCCTTTGGTTTTGACGGTCGCCAACTTCGCTGCATCGACTTTTACTTTTGCAGACAGTTCCGCGATTTCTTCTTTGGTTACCGCGTCCTTGATGTTGATGGAAGCGATATTGGTGTATTTGCCATCTGCTGTTTTCGGAACGCTCAGAATGCCTGTATTGATCAGCTCTACGACGTCCTTGCGTTCAGGTGCAGTGGTATCCATACCTGTAATCTTCCAGTTGTTTTGTACTTTTGGCTCGTAAACGCCTTTTTTCACTTCTTTCAGGTACGCAATAGCGCGATTGCGGATCGTTCCACCTGTTTCACCAAACGCCGTATTGTCTTTGGAAGACCACAGTTGTTCGAACTTGCGTCCTTCCAACGCGCCACCTTTTGCCTGCAAAGCTTCCATCCGGTATGAGTTCATTCCGAGCTTCAAGGTATCTTCCGCTTTGATCGGAGTCTCATCGAGCTTGCGCAGGTTCGTGATGCGGCTGCCATATGGCTTCGTCAGGTCGATTTCGTATTTCACGCCACCGAAGAAATCGTTGGTGCTATATTTGGAAGCGCGGCGTTTTGGATCAAAGCTTACTGTCACGTCACCAGGGCGCGTGGAATTGAAATAGCCCACTGCCCATTCCATATAGTCCTTCAAGTCTTTTCCAGTTACTTTGTAAACAGTGATCTCGCCACCTGCGTATTGGTAGTTGTAGGCGATATCCTTTTTCTTGATCGGACCAACATCCAGCTTGGCTTTGTCGTTGTCGATCTGGTGGGCAACCACGTCTGCTTTGCTGTAGTAGAGCATCACTTCATGGAAAAAGTCAGATAGAGGCGTCTCCTGAATTTGAACCGTCGGGATGCCCTCGATCTCGTTTTTCGGTACCAAGTTCATGCCTTTGAGCTCTGCTACGACGATGTTGGCATCTGCACGTGCGAACTCATGGAAAGGCTTGAGCTTGGTCTCCAGCTCTGCATCGGATACCGCTGGTGTGCCATCTGCGCCTTTTACAGGGAGCGCTGTCGCTTCCTTGTTAGTCAGCACGAGCTTGCCATCTTTCTTTTCAAAGGTCAGGTCAATGCGGGAGATATGAGTAGCATATTTGTCTGGCTCGGAAATCAGAACCCCGTTGATCTCTTCCTTTTTCACAAGCTTGTGCATGTGGCCTGCAAAAATCGCGGTCAGTTCTGGAACGGCGTTCGCGATATCTGCTACACCCGTACCCGGAATTCCGTTTTCATTCTCGATGCCCATGTGCATGAGACCGATCATGACGTCTACTTTGCCTTCCAACTCTTTTACAGCTTTCTTGGTTTCTTCTACCGGGTTTTTGATCACGAGGCCATCCAGATGATCGGTACCTTTTTCAAAATCGGTAATCATCGGCGTATTCATCCCAATGACGCCGATTTTTACACCTGCGCGTTCAATGATCGTGTACGCTGGCAAGAAACGCTCGCCATTTTCTTTATAAATGTTCCCTGCCAAAACAGAGCCTTTGTATTGGCTACTAACCTTATCCAATACATCGAGCCCAAAATTAAATTCATGATTGCCAAAAGCCCATGCGTCATAGTTCATTTCGTTCATCGCGACCATGATAGGAGACTGCGGTTGGTCGTTGAAAAGCTCTGCCGAGTTGTCTTGGATCGAATCACCTGCATCCAGCAACACCGTGTTCGGATTTTCTTTGCGAATTTCTTTAATCATCGTGAACAGCTGCGTCATGCTGCCATTTTGATTCGGGCCATCCAAAGCATAATCCCACGGCATGAATCGTCCGTGAATATCAGATGTACCCAGCAGTGTAATTTTGGTTGGTGTTTCTGCGGCCTTTACCGGTGCGGCGATCCCCATCATCGCACTGCCTAGCACCATGGTTGTAAGTGCTACACTTAATAAGCCCTTCGCTAGTTTTTTCATGTTTTCCCCTCTGTCTCTCTTAATCTGTCAATGCCCCTCGATGGTGTTGCTCTTATTGTCCTCCTATTCTATTATGTAAGAAAATTCTGGGTTGCTATCTAACTATAGCAGGCATATGAAAGGAAAAATAGCAAAAAAAGCCGTGACGTAAATGTCACGACTTGATCGCTGCATAGTTCTGCAAACACTCCAGAAAGAGTTCCCCGTACTTCTCAAATTTCGCCTCGCCTACTCCTTTGATCTTGAGCATGGCCTGTTTGTCAGTCGGGCAAACACTGCTCATTTCCTTCAAGGTACTGTCTGGGAAAATCACGTATGGTGGTACTTTTTGTCGCGTCGAGATTTCCTTGCGCAACGCGCGCAGGTGCTCGAACAACTCGTCATCCTCTGTCAGCTGAACAGGACGTATCGAGATTTTTTGTACGACGCGCTCTTCGCCCCGCAGAACAGGCAATGCCCGCTCCCCCAGCTTGACGATTGGATATTGGCTCTCCGTTACTTGCAAATATCCTTCGGCAATGAGGAGCTGGATCAAGTCTGCGATCTCTTTTTCCTTGTATTCCTTCATCAAACCGTACGTAGGCAACTGATCGAAGGAAAACTGGGTGACCTTTTTATTCTTGGAGCCTTTCAGTACCTGCGCGACGAGTGCGGCACCGAAGCGCTCTCTCATACGTTTGACGCAGGAGAAAATCTTCTGCGCTTCAAGTGTAATATCGGACAGCTCTGTCTCATCCGTGCAGTTTCCGCAGCGCCCGCACGCGGCAGCATCTATTTCGCCGAAGTATTGCACGATGTTTTGCTGCAAGCAGCGCGGCGTCCGGCAATAGTCGATCATTGCGTACAGCTTTTTGTATTCCAACTCCTTGCGTTCGTCCAGCACTTGATTCTGCTCGATGAAAAACGTTTGCGTCTGGATATCCTGTGGCTGAAACAGTAGAATACACTCACTTGGCTCCCCATCACGTCCCGCACGGCCTGCTTCTTGGTAATACGCCTCCAGGTTTTTCGGCATGTTGTAATGAATGACGTAGCGCACATTGGACTTGTCGATGCCCATCCCAAATGCGTTAGTCGCGACCATCGTACGGACGTCATCAAACAGAAATGCTTCCTGGTTGGCTGCACGCTCCTCCTCCGTCAGTCCTGCATGGTATTTGGTCACAGCAAAGCCACGCTTGTCCAAATCTGCATGCAAGGCGTCCACGTCTTTTCTCGTTGCCGCATAAATAATGCCAGCCTGCTGTTTATTCGTCCGTAAGTACGCCTGGATGAATTCTCGACGGTTCTCTCCCTTGCGTACAGACAAGATGAGATTGTCTCTGCCAAACCCTGTGATAAAAAGGCGTTCGTCCTTTAATTCTAGCTGTCGCTTGATGTCCTCGGTTACCTCTGGAGTCGCTGTCGCCGTCAAGGCTGCGACGATCGGGCGCTGTGGCAAGGATTGAAGAAAACGAGCAATTGCCAAATAGCTCGGACGGAAATCGTGCCCCCACTGCGAAACGCAATGCGCTTCGTCCACTGCCACAAACGAGATCGGTACATCTTGAATCAGGTTTTGGAACGCTTCGGATTCCAATCGCTCTGGGGCGATATACAACAGCTTGTACTCTCCTCGCGCCGCCATACGGAGTCGATCGCGAACCTCGCTATAATCCAGTGAGCTGTTAATTTGAGTGGCGGGAATGCCCATGCTGACTAGCACGTCGACTTGATCTTTCATCAGCGAGATGAGTGGGGAGATCACGATGGTTACTCCTTCTTGGAGCATCGCTGGCACTTGATAGCAGATCGATTTCCCGCCACCTGTTGGCATGATGCCTACGGTATCATGTCCGGCTAACAGGCTCGTGATGATTTTCTTCTGGCCTTCCCGAAATGATTCGTAGCCAAAGTACTTCCGTAAAATCTCTTGCGCTTTATCTAACAAAGAGAATCACCTTCTCTTTCGATATGAATTTTCAATGGTTTTCTACTAATGTAAACATAGGCATTGGGACAAAACAAGGGGATGGGTCAACATTGTGGAGGAGAAGAAAAAGCACAGTTCTCTTCGACTCTGACACGCCAGCGTGGGGGATTGACTGTCCGTCTACACTTCAAAAAGGGGACCGTCGAGCCAAAGCCACCCTACGGGCGGAAGGTTATCAAAGAAGAAGTGTTCGACAAGCGTGGTCCCCTTTTTGAAGTTCCGACTGGGTAGGCGTTGTCAAGGTCTACGAGCCCTGTGCTTTTTCTTCTCACCGGCTTTGTTGGTTCATCCATACCTTTTCAAAAATAGTAAAAAAAGCACCACATGGGTGCCTTATAAGTAGACTACGAAGTTACTGAAATGATGAACCGTTTTTTCTGTATTACCCAAATGAACAAGTACACGATATATCCGATCATCCCGCCCGCTGTATTCAGGAGCAAGTCATCGACATCAAACGTTCCTACATTCATCACGAGCTGTGTCAGCTCCACACCGAGGCTTAACAGCAGGGATAGCAGGGTGACTCTGAACAGTGAGCCAGCTTTTTTTGGAAACAGGAGTGGCAGCAGAAATCCTAGCGGCATGAAGGCGATCACGTTGCCTACGAAGTTCACCGCACTATGCCAGCTTTGGTAATTTCGAATCGATCTGACATAGTTTTCGATTTCATGAAACGGCACCAAATTACTTTGGTAACGCAACCGCTTCACAATCACAGACGGATCGCTCCAAATGATTTTCCACTGATCTACTAGCAAGCTGGTATCCAAACTGCCGAATTTAAACAGCAGTATTTTCACGACGAGAAACAAATAAAGGGCAAACACTGCATAACCAGCAATAGCAAGCAGCTCTGTCGGTCTCTCTATTTTTTGCACGTTATCCATTGTCAAACCCTCTCTCCATCAGTTTTTTTGTCTCTGTAAAACGAGTGGCACCTTCTTCAGCGCCCATCACAACGGAAATGAGCCGCTTGTCCCCCCGCTTCGCTGTAGCCGTGAAAGAGTACCCCGCAGCATTGGTATCACCCGTTTTTAGCCCATCTAGCCCTGCGATACTCCAATCAGCGTTTGCCCCATCGAGCATGAGGTTTGTATGGGTTGGCTCGACCGTCCATTTGACAATATCGGGGAAGTCGTTGAGCAAGTGGTACGCGAGCATTCCTACATCGCGAGCCGTCATTTCATTTTGCCCATTTCCAGTATCCAATCCGGTCGCATTCACAAACGAAGAGGACCTCAGATTCAGCTCGGCTGCCTTCAAATTCATTTGTTCCGCAAAGGCAGTTGTGCTGCCTGCCAAATACTCGCCGATTGCCACCGCTGCATTGTTTGCAGAGCCAATCGCCATCGCTTCATACAAGTCTTTTATCGGATAGGCTTCTCCTGCGACAAGATGGACCCGTGCTCCCCCAGTCGCAGCCGCATTCTCCGATACGACGATCTCGTCGTCCCAATCGACTCGCTCTTCCTTAATGGCTTCGAGGAGCATATATTCGGTCATCATTTTTGACATGCTTGCTACCGGGTAAGGCGTATCCGCATTTTGTGCGTACATGATTTCTCCTGTCTGGCTATCCAACAAAATCGCTGCCTGTGCATCGACCTTCTCGTATGTTTTTTCCGTTAGCGTAATAGGTCCTTGGAATTTCCAATCTGCTTCTACTGCATCTGAATCGCGCAAAAGCGTCAACCCGACGAATATGGTCAGCATGAGAAAAGCCCATGTTGTTTTCCTCATAAAAAAAGCCCTCCTACACCTGCAAAAACAAAGGCTGTAACCTTCATGCAGTCAGGATAGACTTTTGGATTAAAATAAACGGAAACGAAAGGTAAAGAAAAAGTAAAGCTTTTCTCAAAGGCTTGAAATTGTATGTGGGAGCCAAACCGTGAAGGTCGTCCATTCCTTTGTGCTTTCGACGGAAATGCTGCCTTGGTGCAGGTCGATGATGCTTTTAGCGATAGCGAGACCGAGACCCGAGCCGCCTGTCTCTTTCGAACGTGAACCCTCCACCCGAAAAAAACGTTCAAACAAGCTCGGCACATATTCAGCCGGGATCGGAGCACCGTTATTGGCGACAGAAATCGCGATACCATCTCCTTGCTGGAAGACGCGAATGACAATTTCCGTACCATCGCGTCCATATTTCACGGCGTTGGAAATAAGGTTTTCCAGAACCCGAACGAGCTTGTCGGTATCTCCTGCCATTTCAATTTTTTGATCAGGCGTATCTACGACTAAACGCAGCCCTGCCTCATTCGCTACGAGTCGAAAGCCTACCGATACTTGCTCAACCAGCTCTACCAAGTCAAACTCCGTTCGGTTTAAATACGCCCCGCGATTGCGGACCTTCGTGTACTCAAACAGATCATTGACGAGCACGTTCATCTGCTTTGCCTTCTCGTAGGCGATATAGGCGTAATGCTTGAGCTTCTCTTCGTCCTTGTATTTGTTCTGCTCAATCAGCCCCAGGTAGCCAATGATGGAGGTCAACGGCGTTCGCAGATCATGGGAAACGTTGGTGATCAGCTCATCCTTCGATTGTTCCAGCCGCCGCTCCTCCTCCATCGCATCCAAGGCGCTTTTGACCAGAGCATGGATGCTATCGACGACTTGGCCCAAGCTGCCGTTCGGACGAAGGGAAATCTGGTGATGATAATTTCCTTTTGCAATGAAATGCAGCTCGTTTATGATTTGCTCCATCTGCTTTTGTTCCAGGTACTTGCGGATACGAACGACAGACCACGCCACAAACATACCCGTCGCCAGCAAAATGATCGGGATTTTGAAGGAGTTGATATCGAAATTGATCCGCAATTTCCAGATGAACTCTCTGATTTGCGGGATGGTGTACAAATAGTTGTTGGCAAAAAAATCAGCCATCTGAAAAACAGCGTAGATGATCAAGAGGCCAAGTAGCAAATCGAACAGGATGCGGATAAAATCCTTGGCTCTAAGCTTCAATTTTATAGCCGACCCCCCAGACCGTCTGTATCACCTTTTCGCCATTGGTCGCCTTCTCCAGCTTTTCCCGCAGGTTGCTGATGTGCACCATTACCGTCTTGTAGGAAACGAAATTCTCCATTTTCCAGCAACGGTCAAAAATTTCTTCTGAGCTGAATACTCGATTCGGATGACTTGCCAGAAGATGCAGGACGGAAAATTCCAATGCCGTCAGCTTGATCGGGGTGCCCTCTTTTGTCTGAACGAAGTGACTTTGCCTGTCGATAATTAACGGCCCCACCTCAATCACATGATCCTGTTTGCTTACCTGCGTGTAGTTCGACCGTCGGAGAAGAGACTTGACCCTCGCAATCATTTCCAACGGATTAAACGGCTTCGCCACATAATCATCTGCACCCGTCATCAAACCTAGGATTTTGTCCATATCATTCGTTTTGGCACTCGCCATCAGAATCGGGATGGTCGAGTTTTTTCGTATTCGCTTGGTAACTTCCAGCCCATCCAGATTGGGCATCATCACATCCAGAATGACGAGATCGATGGGCTTCTGCTCCAGTCTCTCCATCGCTTCCAGACCGTCAAAAGCCTTTTCGATCTCATATCCTTCGTTGCTCAAATAGATCGCCATCAGCTCTACAATCTCTTTGTCGTCATCTACAATCAAAATCCTCACGGACAAACACCTCCGAACTCGTGCATGGTAGATATAGATAGCATCACTATAACAAGAATTGTTAAAGAAAAGGTAAAGCCAAGTGATTGTTCTCTAACATTATCGCCATTCCGTTCACGAGACCAACCGAGCGAATGAGAGAGCAATATTTCAAACATCCCCTTGTGTTATAACTAACTTGAATTTGAATCAAGGGAGATGAAACCATGCGTAATTTGAAAGGAAAAATTGCATTGGTAACCGGAGCAAGCCGCGGGATTGGTCGTAGCATCGCATTACGTCTGGCACAGGATGGCGCATTGGTCGTCGTACACTATGGGAGACGACAAGAAGAAGCAGAAGCTGTCGTTCAGGAGATTGAACGAACAGGAGGCCAAGCATTCGCAATCGGTACGGACCTGCGCACTCTTGACGGCATTCGCGATTTCTATGCGACATTGGACGAAGAACTGCAGAAACGTACAGGAGATTATCGTTTTGACATTCTCGTAAATAACGCAGGCATCGGACAAATCTTAACGTTGGAAGAGGCTACCGAGGAATCGTTTGACGAAGTCATGAACATCAATGTCAAAGCACCGTTTTTTATGATCCAACAAGCTTTGCCCCGCTTAAGAGAGGAAGGCCGTATCATCAATCTCTCATCCTTCGTGACTCGTGCAGCTTCCCCAAGCGTGTTCACTTACAGTATATCGAAGGGAGCTGTTAACACACTGACGCTCGCTCTGGCTAAACAACTGGGGAGCCGTCATATTACGGTAAATGCGATCTTGCCAGGCATTATTAACACGGAGATGAATGCTGGCACGTTGCAAAATAATCCGGATGGGCAGAAGTACGCCGCTGGACTCTCTACCTTCAACAGATGGGGAGAGCCTGATGATGTAGCGGATATTGCCGCCTTTCTCGCTTCCTCGGACAGCCGTTGGGTAACTGGTCAATTGATTGATGCAAGCGGCGGTTCGCATCTGTAATGGTTCTCAAAAAAATAACCGATGGCCACAAACATGGGACCATCGGTTTTGTTTATGAAGATATTATTCTTTTGGATGAATCATTTGTTCAGGGCGCACGACTTGATCGAATTGCTCTTCGGTCAGCAAATTGCTCTTGATCGCCGCTTCCTTGAGGGTGATGCCTTCTTTGTGAGCCAGCTTCGCTACGGCTGCCGCATTTTCATAGCCGATGTGCGGGTTCAGTGCCGTCACCAGCATCAGCGAGTTGTTCAGGTTTTCTTTAATCACTGTCAGATCAGGCTCGATTCCTACTGCGCAATTGTCGTTGAAGGATTTCATCGCGTCTGCCAACAATCTTGCGGATTGCAGGAAATTGTAGATGATCACTGGCTTAAACACGTTCAGCTCGAAGTTCCCTTGGCTAGCAGCAAAGCCAATGGCAGCATCGTTGCCCATCACTTGGCATACAACCATCGTCATCGCTTCGCTTTGGGTCGGATTCACCTTGCCTGGCATGATGGAGCTGCCTGGCTCATTCGCTGGAATGATAAGTTCACCGATTCCGCAACGTGGGCCGCTCGCCAGCCATCTCACGTCATTAGCGATTTTCATCAGATCCGCAGACAATGCTTTCAGGGCACCATGTACATGAACGAGCTCGTCATGGCTGGTCAGCGCGTGGAACTTGTTTTCCGCGGTCACGAATTGGTGGTTGGTTTCCTTGCTGATTTCTGCTGCGACCATTTCACCGAAGCGCGGATGCGCATTGATGCCTGTTCCTACCGCTGTACCGCCAATCGCCAGCTCACGCAAGTACTCATTGCTCTCCTTGATCATCTTTTCCGATTTTTCCAGCATGCGTACCCAACCGCTGAATTCTTGGCCCAGCGTCAGCGGGGTCGCGTCCTGCAAATGCGTACGACCGATTTTGATAATATCCATATAGGCTTCGCTTTTTTCTTTCAACGTTGCTTTTAACAGCTGGATTGCAGGAAGTACTTGCTCCTCGACAGCAACCAGCCCAGCCATGTGCATCGCTGTCGGGAATGTATCATTGGAGCTCTGCGATTTATTCACATCATCGTTGGCGTGGATGCGAGCCGAGCTGCCCTTCTCTTGCAGCAATTGGTTCGCGCGATGAGCAATGACTTCGTTGACGTTCATGTTGGATTGCGTGCCGCTACCTGTTTGCCAGACAACCAGTGGGAAATGCTCATCCCATTTTCCTTGGATCACTTCATCTGCTGCCGCGACAATCGCTTCTGCCTTTTCATTGTCGAGCTTGCCCAGCTTTTGATTCGCCAGAGCAGCGCTTTTTTTCAGGATGGCAAACATGCGAATCAGTGGAAGTGGCATTTTTTCTTCGCCGATTTCAAAGTTTTGAAAGCTGCGTTGTGTTTGGGCGCCCCACAGCTTATCCGCCGGAACTTTGATTTCTCCAATCGTGTCCTTTTCAATTCTGAATTCCATCTCGCATCCTCCTTGTATAAACAACGGTTTTCTCATATTCTCTATTAAAATGATAATGATTTTCATTCTTGATATCAAGAGATGAAGTGTTAAACCGAGAAAAATGAATAGTTGTCCTCCAACGGTTGTGGTCGGGGGAAGCCCTGCCACATGTCTTCCAGTCGCCTGTATCCTCTCTTCGTTCGGGCGGTCTCCTTCCAGACATGTGACAGTGCTTACGTACAGCTTGTGTGTAGTAGAATTCTTTTACAACGTTTTGTTAGTCATACAAGGGAGTTTTACGAAGTGTTTTTCCCATCATGATGTCACTTTCAAGAAAGTAAACAAGAGCTACGTAGAAGAAGCGCATTTCCAGTCCAAGCGCCTCTGGAGCCCGACCCAGCGCAGGGAAAAATGGCGGGGAATTTCAGCTTCACTTATGGAAAACTTCTTCGAAACATCTACGTTTGAAGCGCTCCCGCCATTTTTTCCTGAGCGGACAGTCTACACCCTCAGCAGGGCGGAGGCCGAAGCGTAGACTGGAAATGCGCTTCTTCCCTCACGACAGCCACTTGAAAATGAAATGAAAAAGACGAAAGCCACACATGGCCTCCGTCTTCTATTATTCCTTTTTATCTGCTTTCTACTTCTACAGAAACAACATGATCTACCGCTTTCAGCAGACTGTAAATATCCGTCGTATACGTGTTTTCCGATGCCGTAATCATCATTTCCAGCTTTTGCAGACTATTGTCCAAGTCTTTGACCTTCACCCGTTTCACTTGTAAATCGAGGTGCTTTATCTGCTTGAACACCAAATCCAAATCGCCCCCGCCTTCGACCACAATCTTGATCGACAAATCTCTTTGTCTGAGCGATTCTGGACCAATCAAGCGAAGAAGGATCGGGAACAAATTAATCGCCAAAATAATGAGGATCGTCGCGGTCACTGCCTCAAAATAAAACCCTGCTCCTACTGCAATCCCAAGTCCAGAAGCCGCCCAGACCATCGATGCTGTGGTCAAGCCCGAAATGACATCATTACTCCGGCGTAGAATAACACCAGCCCCAAGGAAACCTACACCGCTCACAATTTGAGCAGCCAAGCGCAATGGGTCCATATTTGTGTGTCCAGGCAAGGAGAACCGATGCACGGATTCAATCGAGACAATCGTAATGAGACAGCTCGCAACCGAAATAACCATGCTGGTTTTTACCCCCAGCGGCTTGTGTTTGAGCTGTCGATCCATACCAATCATCAAGCCTAGAAATAGTGCAACTCCTAGTTTTAGCAAAAAATCATACGTCGTGAATATCGAGAGTGACATAAGTCTCTCCCCCCATCTGCTTTGATGTCAGGTTTTCTTCCATCGTCTATGATAAGAAGTATATCTGGTCTTTCACCTAGTGTAAACGGGGCTTTCATTCTTCATGCAAAAAGCGGAAAACCCCCACATTAGGGATTTTCCGCTTATCTGTTTCCTTATGAATGGCTGCGAATCATGCGTTTCTGTAACGACAGCAGACGTCCAAAAAGGAAGATGGCACCGGCAGCCAATCCCGTAATCAGACCAATCCAGTATCCGAATGCTGTAAGCGAAGTGAATTTCGCCAAAATGTATCCCAAAGGCAAGCCAATCACCCAATAAGATATCAGCGCAACGATAAAGGTAACGGTCACATCCTTGTACCCGCGCAGTACCCCTTGAATAGGTGCTGCGACGGCATCAGAGATCAGGAAGAGGATCGAGTACATCAAGAAATGCTGGGCAAGCTCCAACACCTCGATGTCGGTCGTATAAAAACCAGCTACCTGCTTGCTAAACATCAGCAAGCTGATCCCGAACAAAAGGGCGATCCCAAGAGCGATACCTATCCCCAAATAACTGTACTGCTTTGCGTCCCGGAACCTTTTGGCTCCGACCTCAAAGCCGACGACAATCGTCAACGCCATGGATATGCTCAATGGCACCATGTACAGGAAGGATGCGAAGTTCATCGCTGCCTGATGCGCAGCAATCGTAATCGTGCTGTATTCACTCATGAACAAAGTGACGGCCGCAAAAATGCTAACCTCACAAAAGATCGAAAATCCGATGGGAAGCCCCAGCTTCAGCAACTCTTTCCATGCTTTCATCGAGATCCGGTGAAAATGGGAGAACAAACCGAACTCAACAAATGGGTGTACGCGATTCACGACAAACAGAGTAATCAGCAAAATACACCAGTATGTGATGCCAGATGCAAGCCCGGCACCGATTCCACCCAGTCGAGGCAAACCAAAGTTACCAAAGATAAGAGCGTAGTTTAAAAAGACGTTAATCGGCAACGAAAGCAGGGTAATGAACATCGTTACTCGCGTCTGTCCTAATGCGTCAATAAAGCAACGGAGCACCGTATAAAGAAACATCGGGATAATTCCAATAGCGATTGCATGCAGGAAGCCGCGAGCAATTGTACGCACCACAGGCTCCAATTGCATCCAGTTCAGGATCGGATCAAGCACCAAACCACCGACGATGATGACACCGATCGCAATCCCCACACTCAAATATAAGGCCTGCATAACCGTGTAAGGCACCTGATCTCGTTTCCCTGCCCCAACCATCTGTGCAACCATCGGCATGACAGCCATCAAAATCCCCGTCAAGCCTGCTTGAACAGGTGTCCATAAACTAGCCCCGATCGCTACCCCCGCCAAATCTGTCGGACTAGCATGTCCAGACATGATGGTATCAGCGAACGTCATCGAAAACAGCGCCAGTTGTGATATCAAGATTGGAAGCAAAACAGCCAAAAACTGTCGCCATTTTTCTTTTAGCGAATAGGTTTCATTCATTTTTCATTTCCTTCTAACCTTATAAGATGGGCTTATCATTCAAATTATAAGTATATCAAAACAAGTAGGAATCGGCAAAATAGTGGCTGCACTTACACAAACAAAGCCCAGGCGGATCACCTGGGCTTTGCACCATTATTCAACCAGCTTCCATACATCGGCTTTCCCTGGCTCTTCGCCTTTGGTCCACCATTTTGCCTCATAAACCTTGTCTCCGTAGTTCACTTGCGCTCCGCCATCATACGCTTTGCCGGAATCCCACGACAGTACGACATCGCTCACCAGTTTCCACGCATCGGAATGGTCTGGCTTTTCTCCAGTTACCCACCATTTTGCTACGAATTCCAGTCCATCATACAAGACGCGGTCGCCCTGTACATACACAGCTGAGGAATCCCACTCGGCGATTTCACCTGGTACTTCAGGCTTTTTCTCCTTTGTGCTTGCAGCAAAAGGTGCACTCTCTTCGGAAATATTTCCTGCGGCATCAACTGCCTTGACTGTATACGTATAAGATGTTCCTGCCGTTAATCCTTTATCGACAAAGGAAGGCTTTTCAACTGTCCCTACGCGGGAACCGTCACGGTACACCTCGTATTTCACCACACCAACATTGTCACGGGAAGGACTCCACATCAGGTCGATTTCTGTCTCTGTTGGATTGTGCGTCATGATTCCTGCTGGTGCAGTCGGCGCTTCTGTATCCACGATATCTTCTGCTTTTGTGCGAACAGTTAGTGCCTTGCTAGCGTTAGACTCTTTCCCTTTGCTATCAACTGCCACAACGGTATAGCTATAAGCCGTAGCAGGCGTCAAATCTTTGTCCGTGTATGCTGTTTCTTTGGTAGATGCGATTAGTTTGCCATCGCGATACACGTCGTACTGCTTGATTCCGTCAGTTGCCACGGATTTTGTCCAGCCAAGCTCAATGCTTGTAGTTGTTTGTGATACAGAAATCACATTACCTGGAACGGTAGGCTTTTCTACGATACCTGTTCCATTGTTAATCAAATTCACGTCAATTGCCTGGTAAAAGGCCATGCCCGTATCGGCAATTTCCCAAACACCCAAAATAATGTGGTAACCGCTACGATCTGTCGGTACATTGCACGAATGCGTTACCGTGAATGGAGGTCTTTTCCCTCCGTCCTGGAATGAGCAGAACAGTTCCAGATCAGCTCGGGAAAGTGGCTTGTTTGGATTCCAATCTTTTTTCGTGATGTAATATTTCCACTCCGCTGTACTATGCGGGGCTGTCAGATTCCACGTAAACGAATTTTGTCCACCCTGCAAGGTAATCTTGGTCCAGCGATCTGCTGTTTGTGTGTAAAGCTCAGGATAGCGACCTGCACCGGTAAATTCACCATCGGCAGGACCAGATTGGGGGAACGAACCGATGCCCTCAACGCTTTGCGGTTCATACTGAATTTGACCGCAGCCTGTGTTTTGCCCCGTCTTACACAAGTAAGAACGACTCGCTGGCGATTCGATGTACCCGTGTGCCGAGGCTTTCTCAGCAAACACGAGAGTAGCTGCGCCTGCCACCAGCATCATAGCCAGCATGAACAAAAGCGACAGCCCTTTACTGAACAGTGTGTTTCTCAACCCTACGTTATCCATTTATTTATCTCCTCTTTCCTGGATTAGGATCGAATACCATGTTACAGAAAATTTTTCCAGTCTCCCAGATTCTGAATACCTAAACCAAAACCTACCAAATACCCGAATTCCAGTAAGAAAATAGGGAGATGATTCAGGAATGTATACCTATGCATGAAAATTTATATGCTTCTTCCGGGACTATTAGATCAAAAAAAATTGCTTGCCGAAAACTTTCTTTTCAGCAAGCAACTTTTTTACATCAACAGCAATGGAACTATTTTCCCGTCGTTAACATCGATCAACCCCAGATCCGTCAGCTTCAAGGCTGGACTGACCGGTAAGGAATGCGTGCTGATCGACATGATCGGGTTGTAGTGATCGTAACCGAGCGACTCCATAGCACGGCGTAGTTGTTCGACTTCCTTTGCCGTTTTTTCCAATGGTTCCTCTGTCAGAATGCCTCCGACTGGCAAATGAAGACTCGCGATCACCTTGCCATCCTCGACCACGTAAAAGCCGCCCTGGTTGCGAATGACTTCATTGGCTGCGACCATCATATCGTGCGGATTGTGTCCGACAACCAAGAGATTGTGGTTGTCATGCGAATAGCTGGTGGCTACCGCCCCTCGTTTGATCGTATCGCCGCTGATCAAGCCATAGCCACGGTTACCGTTTTTGCCATAGCGTTCAAAGACGGCGATCAAGCCGTACGGGCTCTCCTCCCACAAGAGTTGTCCTTCCTGCACCTCAGCGATTCCACGGTGATCCTCTGTAAAAGTAGAACCGTTTTGAACGAGCATGACCCGGCATGGATAACGATTGTCCGGCACCTCTACTGTGACGCGGAAGTCCTGCTCTGTAAGTGGTGATAGCTTGATGCTCTCATAAAAATGCGCAGGAAACTGCTTCTCTTTGACTACTTGTCGGTACTCTTCCTTGACGTCATAAGCTTTCTTCCCATTTTTATAGACGCGTTCGATCTTGAGTTCATGCAGATCAGACAGCAATAGGAAGTCCGCTTTTTTGCCGGGAGCTATCGCCCCTCGATCCGCCATGTTCATACGTCTAGCTGGGGTAAATGTACTCGCGTAGATTGCGCGCTCTGGCTGCATGCCCATTTGAATAGCTTTTTTCACAATATGGTTCAAATGTCCACGATTGACCAAAGAATCGGTCATCACATCATCCGTCACAAAACAAAAATGCTCAGAAACATCTTCCTTGATCAAATAGTCCATGACTTCATCCGTCATCGATTTTTCTTGAATCTCTAGAAACATGCCCGCTGCGATTCTCGCTACCATGCCCTCACGTGTCTGATGCGTATGATCGGAGTCCACTCCCGCATAAATGACGCGATGAAGGTCCAAATCAAGCAATTTCGGGACGTGCCCCTCGATGACGAGCTTTGGATACGTCTTGCGGATATGCTCCAGGATGCGATTCGTCTTGCAGTCAGGGTCCTTGATGATGTCTACGTAATTCATGATTTCGCCAAGGCAAATGATCTCTTCAGAACGCAAGAGCTCGTCCATGTCTGCAATCTCGACAGACCCACCTGTCGTTTCCATTGAGGTTGCTGGTACGGAGCTCGGGATCGCGTACAGCATATCAACGACACAATTACGGCTCGCACGAATCATCTCTTTGATCCCTTCGATTCCGAACACATTGGCCATCTCATGCGGCTCCGGTACGATCGTCGTCACTCCGTTTTGAATCAAACCATAGGAAAACGTCTCCGGCGTCACCATCGTGCTCTCAATATGCAAATGAATATCGACCAGACCAGGAATCATGTAGCGGCCTTGTCCGTCCACGATCTCGGCAGCTTCAAATGTTTCCGTACTCCGCTCACCAATATAGAAGAATCGTTCATCCAAAACAGCGACGTTTCCTTTGATGAACTTTTTAAAATAGCTGTTAAACACTTGGACGTCTTGAATCAACAAATCGACCTTCACGTAAATAACCTCCTGTCTTTAGTCCACGAGTACCACTTTGTCTTTCGGAAACAGCAGATTGACGTTTAGGCCAGTCTTGTACGGCGTCTCCATCTCTTGATTGACCGTGAAGTCACCCAACTCTGTTTCCACGACATATTGATAGCTGCGTCCCAAAAACGTGCTTACCTTTACCGTCCCGCGCAGACGGTTCATTCCCAGCTCGGTGCTCTCTTCTGTCGTCACGAGGAGGTCATCTGGTCGCATTGCGCATTTTTTACCGGACGGATTCGCCGTACCCGGATTTTTGGACGCGGTAAAATGATGGTCACCGACACGCAGGCCGATTTCTCCGTTCTGCTCAGTACGCTCTGCGAAGTCGATGAAGTTGGTAAAACCAATAAAGCGAGCAATAAACTCTGTCTTTGGATATTTGAAAATCGTGGCTGGATCGTCGAGCTGCTCGATCACGCCCTTGTTCATGATCGCCACCTGATCTGAAATGGAGAAACACTCCTCCTGGTCATGCGATACGTATACTGTCGTAATGCCCAGCTCCTGCTGAATGCGACGGATTTCTACGCGCATGTTGATCCGCAGGTTGGCATCGAGGTTACTGAGCGGCTCATCGAACAGCAGCAAGTCGGGCTGAATCACCAGTGCCCGCGCAATCGCCACGCGCTGTCTTTGACCACCAGACAGTTCCTTCGGGAAACGCTTTTCATAGCCGCCGAGACTCACGACTTCGAGAATTTGCTGTACCCGGGTCTTTACCTCTGTTTCATTGATCTTGCGCAGGCGCAAACCGAATGCCACGTTATCGAATACAGAAAGATGCGGAAACAGCGCATAGCTCTGAAACACAAACCCGAAATTACGCTTATTGACCGGAACGCGCGTATAATCTTTTCCTTCAAACATGAACCGGCCATCTTTTGCTTCGAGAAAACCCGCAATCAGGCGCAGCGTCGTCGTCTTTCCGCAACCGCTCGGACCGAGCAAAGAGATGAGCTGTCCTTTTTCGATATTGAGATTGAAGTTTTGCAAAATATATTGATTGTCATAGGCAACCGATACGTTATCCAGCGTGAGCAATGCCATGAGTTGATGCCTCCGTTATCGTTTTGTAAAGTAGGAAAGCCCCATCAGACGTTCAATGATGAACATGAGAATAGCCGTAAGAATCATGAGCAGCACGGAAATAGCGGCGATCGTTGGATCGAAGTTGTTTTCTACGTACGTCAGCATCTGGATCGGCAGCGTGCTTACTCCTGGTCCTGTCATGAAAACAGAGATATCTACGTTGTTGAACGACTCCAGAAAAGCGATCAGAATCGCAGCAATAATTCCGGAGCGAATATTCGGCAAGACGACTTTGAAAAAGGTTTCGAGACGACCTGCCCCAAGGCTTAAAGCCGCTTCTTCAATGGCGAAGTCAAAGTTGGACAAGGATGATGCAATGACGCGAATGATAAACGGAAGCATCAGCACCGTATGACCGACGAGAAGTCCCGCATAAATCGGCAAATTGTACACGACAATGACGTATTTCAGCATGGCAAAGCCCATCACAATACCCGGAATCAGGACAGGTGAGATGAAAATGCCATTCAAAATGCCCTTGCCGCGAAAATCAAAGCGACTGAGCGCATAAGCTGCCGGAATCCCCAATAAGAGCGCCAAAAGATTTCCGAGCAAGGAAACGAACATCGACGTCTTGAATGTCGTCATGAACATTTCTACATTAAAAATGTTTTCGTACCACCGCCAGGAAAAGCCCTCCGGCGGAAACTTCAAGACGCTCCCCGGCTCAAACGACGTAAAAGAAATGATAATGAGCGGCCCTAGCAAAAACAGAAAGACGAGAGAGGTAAACAGGGCCATCCCGCGATTTTTCTCCTGCATAGTTTCTACCCCTTCGGATTTAATTTCGTCGCCAGCTTGTTCATGAAATAAATGACGACAAATGTAATGACAATCATGATCGTGGCAATGACGGATGCCAAATGCCAATCATTAAGCGTAATCGCATTTTGATACAAAAACGTGGAGATGACCCGCTGTTTTCCACCTAGCAGGGCCGGCGTGGTGTAGGCGGTCAAGCTTCCGACAAACACCAGAATGCTACCAATGATGAGTCCCGGTACACTAAGTGGCACAATGACCTTCCAGAAGGCAGTCAACTTGGAAGCACCCAAGCTCTCCGCCGCCTTCAGCAAATCTGGGTCGATGTTTTCCATCACCCCTACCAGCGTAATAATAATCAGCGGCAGGAACAGATGAATCAAACCAATCATCATCGCAGTCGGCGTATACAATATTTCCAACGGCTTATCGATGAGCCCGATTGCAAGCAGCGAGCTGTTCAATAAGCCCTTTTTTCCGAGAATAATCATCCAAGAGAACGACCGCACGACAGAGCTGGTCAGCAAAGGAAAAATCGCCAATGCCAGCAGGATGCCCTTTTTGCGTGGGCCTAGCTTGGAAATGTAGTACGCAGCAGGGAAACCGATCAGGACACACGCAATCGTCGTGACCAGACTGACCTGCAGCGTCGTCAGCATAATTTTCAGGAAGTACGCGTCGGTAAGAAATTGGAGATAGCCTTGAATCGTAAAGCTACCATCTTGATAAAAGGTGGACGCAATCGTCATCACAATCGGAATGACCATGAACAGCGTCAAAAACAGCACACCCGGCAACAGTAATAAATAAAGACCCGTTTTTCTCATCTGATTAACTCCTGTTCACGGTATCGTCAGGCTTTCAATGCGCCGATAAAACGCGCAAAGAACGCATCTGCATCTACGTCCAGACAGACGTTTATGTTCGGTTCTTTTTGTAGGCGGTTTTGAAAGTCGCAAACCGTTTGCCCATCACACAGCTCACTTCTCGTTTCGATATCTACATACAGCTTCTTGGTCGCCACCAGCTTCGGATCGAGTGCGACTGCGACAGCCAATGGATCATGCATGGCGCACGCATAGATGCCATTTCGTTGAAAATAACGATGGAGGTAGTCAGACGTACTCTGTCTTACGTACTCGCCCATCGGTGTATCTCCTAGCTCACGAATATGCTCCTCGTTCAGCAGCACTCTTCGCGTCACATCCAGTCCAACCAGCGTCAATTGTGGGAATCCGGCATGAAACACAACCTTGGCCGCCTCTGGATCGACGTACATGTTATACTCCGCAACCGGCGTCACATTCCCGTGCTCGCGGACCACTCCACCCATGAAAATGACTTCCTTGACGTGTTGGACAAGCTCCGGGCATTTTTTCACCGCCAGTGCCAAATTGGTCAGCGGTCCCGTCATGATGAGCGTAATCTCGCCGGAATGAGCGAGTACGTTTTCCACGATGAAATCAGGAGCAAAGCCAGCAGTTGGCTCCTTGTAAACCGGAACACCTGCCAGAGCACCGCCCAAGCCATCTTCCCCATGCACGGCATGCTCGAAAAACAACGGCCGCAGCAACGGTTCAGATGCTCCACAGACGACAGGGATTTGCTCGCCGACTTGCAAGAAATCGAGAATTTTGCACGTGTTTTCTGTGGCTTTTCGCAGCGACACGTTTCCATTCACCGTAGTAATGCCCACCAAATCGAATTGCCCGCTCTTCACAGCGAGAATGATGCCAAGCGCATCATCAATGCCCGTATCCACGTCAAGAATGATCTTTTGCACGAGTGGTCCTCCTCACGTTCATTTCTCATAAGAAAACTTCTATCGAGGCCTATTCAACGTGGAGCGACCGCGTTTTAGCGGAATGTTTTCATGCGCTCCGGAATTTATTTTATAAATTCCTATACGTTGAAAAACGAGGGTATATCCGAAATTGTCTATACCCTCGCCCTTGTTTTTCTATCGCTCGTTATTGCGTGATTTCACGATTCCAACGGTCAATCCATGCTTTAGAGTGCTCGTTAACGAATTTCATGTCCATCATACGCAGCTTGCTTACGGTTTCTTCCCCGTACGTTACGCCTTTTGCTTCTTCTTCTGTCAGTTGAACCGTTTTGTTTACAGGGGAATCGATTTTTGCTTTTGCTGTTTTTTCCTGAACTTCCTTGCTCAGCTGGTAGTTGATGAAGTCTTCTGCGAGTGCTTTGTTTTTCGAGCCTTTTACGATGTTAACCGTATTCATGACCGCATATCCGCCGCTTGCAGGTTGTACGAAAACAGCTTCCGGAACAGCGGCTTTGATGTCTTTGAAGTACATTTCCATGATCGGTCCTACGCCGATTTCTTCTTGTCCAAACATGTTCACGTATTCGGAGGTCTTGTCGTAGAACTTCACTACACCTTGGTTAACTTCTTTCATTTTCGCGAAGGCTTGATCCTCGTTAAATTCCTTGCTGCCCGCTATCTGGGAAGCACTGTCGAGAACCATTGGGCCAGTTGTGGACGTAATGCTTGGCAATGTCAGCTTGCCTGCCAGTTCTGGGTTCCACAAGTCTTTCCAATCCTTGATCTCGGTTTTCACGAGTTTTGGATTGTAGGCAATCCCGAATTGGCCAATCGTGTAAGCTGGACCGTACTCCTCGCCCAGTGGTGCTTTGGCAATATCATAGATTTGATCCAGATTCGGGATGCGGCTGCGGTCGATTTTTTCAAATGCGCCACTCTCAATCCCTTGCTGTGCATAGTAGTCAGAGAGGTAGATCAAGTCTACATCGGAGCTTCCTTGGCGAATTTTGTTCAGGCGCTCTGCATTGTTCCCGATTTCCAGTACGATTTTCACGTTATGTTCTTTTTCAAACGGCTCATATACTTCTTTGCGGAAAAAGTCTTCAGAGAAGCCCCATGTGGAGATGACCAGCTTTTGTGGCTCACCCTTGGCTTCGCCGCCAGCCCCACCCGCTTGTGGTTGATCATTGCTGCCACAGCCAGCGAGAGCCAGTGACATCATAGAAAAAGACAGGATTCCAGCAAGTAATTTTTTCATCGTAATTCTCCTCCAGTTGGGTTCATTTGATGACAAAATATGGTGGTACAATAAAAAGAAAAGTACCCTTGATTAGAACGTATCATTCTAAACAAGAGCACTTTTCTTCGTAAACAAAGAGAAGTGACACCCGTTTTTACGCAAAGTCTACGGTCTCCCCTTAAGATAGATCAAAAGAGAAAATCCGAACGATTGCGTCAGGTATTCAGTTCTGATTCAGCTAAAATAACATTCGTGATCGCCCACTGCGTAGGCGCATCATAGTCCCGTAGCACGGCTTCCAACGGCAACCCCATCTCTTCCTCCAGTCGCTCTCTCAGTCTCTTCTTATAAAGAAGGGACATGCGAAAATCGACTTCGAGCTTGAGGGCCGGCGCTTCTCCTTCCAACGCTTGTGAGCGCGGAGAGCGGCGATGCTTGGCTTGGAACGTAATCATCTGGTTTTCAATCGTGACTCGGAGCAAAGTCGTTCCAAATCCGAACAACTCTTTTGCTATCTCATTATAGATGGCAGACAGCTTTTTTCTGGTTTCATTGGAGTCCACTAGAGTCATGTCATCACCTGCGATAGCTGGTATCGGGTTCATTCGCTCTCATTATACATATGATTTTTTAATTCTTCAATATAATATTCGTATTTTGATCAATTTCACATTTTTCCACCAAGTCATTCGTTTGCAAAAACAGTTGACACCTAAAAATTCAGTCGTTATAATCCAACTATCCAAATAAGAATTAACAACAATGTTTGGAATGATAATTTCATAGCACATTCTCTTATGAAGAGAGGTTGAGGGACTGGCCCTATGACACCTCGGCAACCTATCGCAAACGATACGGTGCCAAATCCAGCGGAATTTATTCCGACAGATAAGAGAGGTATTGTTGCAGTGTGGTTACATACTCGCAGTTTTCGCCTCTTCTGTCGGAAGAGGCTTTTTTCTTTTCCATCTTACATCCAGAGAAAAGGGGTATTTTCATGAAAAAGACTGGTCTACTGCTCACTACACTACTGCTCGCTGCATCGTTCGTAACGGCTTGCGGCGGTAAACAAGAAACTGCTCCTGCTAACGGTGGCACTTCTGCTGAACAAACCTCACTCAAAGTGGGCGTCACTGGCGGCCCGCACGAAGAGATTCTCAACAAAGTGAAAGAAGTCGCCAAAGGCAAAGGACTTGAAGTCGAAGTCGTCGTTTTCAACGACTACGTACAGCCGAATCAAGCTCTCGATAAAGGAAATCTCGATGTAAACAGCTTCCAGACCATCCCGTTCTTGGCGAAGTTCAATCAAGATCATAAAACAAAAATTGTCGAGGTCGGAAAAACCGTCACGTACCCGATGGGCCTGTACTCCACCAAGCATAAAAAAGTCGAGGACATCCAGGCAGGCGGCGTTGTCGGCATTCAAAACGACCCAACCAACCGAGCACGCGCCCTGCTGCTCTATCAGGCAGCTGGCTTGATTAAGCTCAAAGATGGCGTGGGCGACAATGCAACGCCACTGGACATCGTGGAAAATCCAAAAAATTTGCAATTCAAAGAGCTGGAGGCTGCTTTCCTGGCACGCTCGTTGAGCAACGTAGAGGTAGCTTCGATTAATACGAACTTCGCAATGGAAGCTGGCTACTCCCCGAAAAAAGATGCGATCTTCGCTGAGACGGCTGACTCTCCATACGTGAACATCTTGGCAGTCAACGAAACCAACAAAGACAACCCAGCTATCAAAAAACTGGTAGACATTTACCGTTCGGAAGAAGTGAAAAAATTCATCGACGAACGTTTTGAAGGAGCTGTACTGCCGTCCTGGTAAGATCGACGCCAGGAACATCAAGAACAACAAGGAGAACTCGTTATGATACAGCTAACCGATATTCATAAGTCGTATCAAGTAGGAAACAAGCAGGTAGAAGCATTGAAGGGCGTATCCCTTCAGGTAGAAAAAGGGCAAATCTACGGGGTTATCGGCTTTAGCGGAGCGGGAAAAAGTACCCTGCTCCGCACCATCAACCTGTTGGAGAAGCCGACCAGCGGTTCTGTGATCGTCAATGGCCACAACATGCTGACCCTCAAAGAAAAAGAGCTGCGGCAAGCTCGCAAAAAGATCGGGATTATTTTTCAACACTTCAACCTGCTCTCTTCCTATAATGTCTTTGACAATGTGGCGGAAATCTTGCGGATGAATCGCGTCCCCAAAGATGTCATTAAGCGCAAGGTAGAAGACCTTCTCGGCTTGGTTGGCTTGTCTGATAAAGCAAACGCTTATCCTTCTCAGCTATCCGGTGGACAAAAGCAACGGGTGGGTATCGCTCGTGCACTTGCGACTGATCCGGAAATCCTGCTCTGTGACGAAGCGACTTCTGCTCTCGACCCGCAGACGACTGAATCGATTCTGGAGCTGTTGCTCGACATCAATCGAAAGTTCAACCTGACCATCGTGCTCATTACGCATGAAATGCAGGTCATTAAAAAAATCTGCGACCAGGTAGCCATCATGGAAAACGGTGTCGTCATCGAGCAAGGCTCTGTTCTGAATGTTTTCAGCAATCCGCAAGAGCAAACGACACGTAATTTTATCAAAACGGTTTTCGACGATCAGGTACCACAGGAGATTTTGTCCAAGATAAAAGAAACCGGACCCGTTTCCAAAATTGTTCGCGTTGCCTTTCGCGGGGATGCCGCTCTCGATCCTGTTCTAGGAACACTCTCTGCACGTTTTCCGATTAGCACCAATCTGTTGTACGGCTCGATTACGACCATTAAGGGAACGGCGCTCGGCATTTTGCTTTTGCACATTTCTGGTGAAGACCAGGCCATTCAGGATGGCATTCGCTTCTTGCGTGAATCCGTCTACCGCGTAGATATTGTGTCACCAGAGGAGGTGCGGAGTTAATGGAGCGTTTGATTGAAATGATTCCGATATTCGGACAATCCCTACAAGAAACCGTCATCATGGTTGGGTTTTCATTATTCATTGCGACATTAATCGGGATTCCGCTCGGGATTTTGTTAGTCATCACACAGGCGAATCACCTTTTCCCGAACAAAATCATCTATCACACCCTGAATACGATCATCAACATTGTGCGCTCGCTGCCTTTTATTATCCTGATGGTTGCGATCATTCCTTTTACGGAGTTGATCGTGGGCACTTCTATTGGGATTGAAGGAGCAATTGTGCCGCTCATCGTCTATACGTCGCCTTACATCTCACGCTTGATGGAAACGGCCCTGCATGACGTCGATCGTGGCGTTATCGAAGCGTACCAAGCGATGGGCGCATCCCGGACGCAGATAATTTTTCGCATCATGCTGCGCGAAGCACGGCCTGGCATCGTCCTCTGCCTGACGATTGCGACGATCGGCTTGATTGGCGCTACGGCTATGGCGGGCGCAGTCGGTGCTGGTGGGCTTGGCGATCTCGCCTTGCGCTACGGCTATCAGCAATGGGACATCGAAGTCATGATCATTACTGTCGTTATTCTCGTCGTCTTGGTCCAGCTCATTCAATCGCTGGGTAACTGGGCAGCCCGAAAACTGAAAAAGAGTGCGTAAAACGAAGAACCCCTGACATGATCGCTTGTCAGGGGCTTTTTTGTAGGTATTTAGACTGATCGTCACTGAAAGCTCGTTGGAATTTCGTCCGATATTCATGTAGACTTATATATACAAGTCATTAAACTGAGAGGGGCTACTCAAATAACATGAAAAAACTCATCATGATGTTGGTTGCCGTAATGCTCGTACTCGCTCCGGCCGGAGGATTCATTGATCATGCCGACGCGAAAGGCTATAAGTCCGGGAAAAAATCCTTCAACTCTAATACGGCTCCTACGAACACGCAAACGCCTAACAAAGCTGATACAAATGTAAATGCTTCAACAAATAAAGGTACAACAACAACTCCTGCTGCTACAGCAAGCAAAAGCGGCGGATTCATGAAAGGTCTCATGATTGGTGGTCTGGCTGGTTTGCTGTTCGGATCCCTGTTCGGTGACATGGGTATCCTGGGCTCCATCCTTGGCTTCATGATCAACCTGATGGCGATCCTCGCTGTGATTATCCTGATCCGTAAAGTGATCGTCTACTTCAAAACCAAGCGTGAGAAAGAACAGGAACTGAACGCATGGAAAAGATAACATTTTCCGAACAAGATATCATTAATGCGATCTGTATTCACGCAGCCTACAAAAAGCAGTTGAAGCCACAAGACATCTCCGTCGAACTGATGTGGGACGAAGAATACGGCTTTTCTGCTGAAGTACACTGGATGGATCGCCAACAAATCTTCATCGAGATGAATATGATTGAAGCGATTCGCTACTATCTGGAGACCCAGATGCAGCGCAACCCTTATTCCGCCGGTATCGAGCTGGTATTGGACGACAAACACGGGATCATCGCTCATATCACCTACTAACACTGGATAATCATTTGTTAACCCAAGGCCAATTTGTTCACGCATGTGAGCAGGTTGGCTTTTTACTTATTGAATTTGACCTCATTACGTTATATACTTTATCTTAGTGAAAATGATTATCATTACTACGATTAATTATAATTCGTGTTCAAAAAGTCGTCTTTTCAGCACCGAGAAAGTGGCGAGAACCTGAAGAAGGAGGAGCGGAGTGTAGGGAACCTACATGAGCACCGGACTTCGAAGGTGAACGCCAATTTCGATGTCGAATACGCTCTCAGGACTACTGCGTGATCAAAAGACGACTTTTTGAACAACCTCGTTACAGGTACATACTTTGCTTAAAAAGGAGTTGGCCCATTGTGGAGCGCTTATACACGCAAAAGCTGGACATCGGATACGGTGAGCTTTCCATTGTCAAAGACTTGAACATCAGCATTCCTTCTGGAAAAATCACTGCACTGGTCGGTGCAAACGGTTCTGGTAAATCGACGATCCTCAAAACTCTCGCCCGGATTATGAAGCCAACAGGCGGACAAGTATTTTTGGACGGAAAATCGATCCACCAGCAATCGACCAAGGAAGTCGCCAAGCAACTGGCGATTTTGCCGCAAAACCCAACCGCACCCGATGGCTTGACCGTGTCTGAGCTCGTTACCTATGGCCGCTTCCCCCATCAAAAAGGCTTCGGCTCTTTGACCAAGGAAGATAAAGAGATCATAAGCTGGGCGATCTCCATGACCGGCATGTCCGATTTCCATGATCGTCCGGTTGACCAACTATCCGGCGGTCAGCGCCAACGCGCATGGATTGCCATGGCTCTAGCGCAAGGAACAGACATCCTGTTCCTGGATGAACCTACGACCTTCCTGGATATGGCTCACCAGTTGGAGGTTCTCAAGCTCCTACAAAAGTTGAATGACGAAGAAAATCGTACGATCGTCATGGTCGTCCACGATTTGAACCACGCAACCCGTTATGCACAGCACATGGTTGCAATCTCTCGCGGTACCGTTGTCGCTGAGGGAAGCCCTGCTGAAGTCATGACGCCTGAGATGCTGCGTAAGGTATTCAACATCGAAGCAGACATTCTAATTGATCCTCGCACGGGTGTACCGCTCTGCCTCCCTTATGAGCTGTCTCATGCAGTAGATCAAAAGCAACCAAGCGAAAACACTACCCAACCTGTTTACACGGAAGAGCGCAAGCTGGTTGGAGCCAGATAATTGTTAGATTCCGCAAGCAAAAGGCCGGTTTTCACCACGTTTTATGGTGTAACCGGCTTTTTGCTATACCTACTTGCAGTTAGTCACAACTCCGACATACATATACCCCGTATATGTATGTTAGTATTTGTTTGCAAGAAAATTATCCCATTTCAAAGGAGAGATCATCATGAAGGTTGCCATATTGCTTTTCGACGGCATCACCGCTTTAGATGCAATTGGTCCATACGATGTATTCGCTGCTACGCTGAAATGTGAAGTGAAGTTTGTCGCTAAGAAAAAAGGGTTAATCAAGCTTGACTCCAATATGGGCTATTTACATGCCGATTACAGCTTCTCTGAAGTTACTTCCGCTGATATTCTTGTTGTTCCCGGTTGCAGTCCGCCCAATTATAAAACCCCTATGAATGATGAAGAAACTCTACAATGGATTCACCACATACATGAAACAACGAAATGGACTACGTCTGTTTGCAATGGCTCTCTGATCTTGAGCGCCGCAGGCTTGTTACATGGAGCTGTAGCCACCACTCATTGGGGGTCCTTCGAACTGCTCCAATCCCTTGGAACCACTCCAACAGAGGAAAGAGTCGTTCGTCAGGGCAAAATCGTTACAGCGGCCGGTGTTTCCTCTGGTATCGACATGGCACTCCAATTAGTTGCATGGGAATTGGGAGAAGATATGAGTAAAGGAGTCCAATTGATTTTGGAATACGATCCCCAGCCACCGTTTGACTCTGGTTCACCTAAGAAGGCACCTGCTTTATTGGTAGAACAAATCAGAGGGATGTTACAGGAGTTTGCAAAACGGGAGCCCCGGGTATAAATCAGCACGTTTTAAAAAAATGAAAAGGCGACAGCCCAGGGAATGTCTTACTCCCCTCGGCTGTCGCCACTTTCTGTTCTAGCCTCTTACCACTTAACTTCTTTCAGAACTTCGTCTGCCATGCCAGCGGTAGATACCAATCCGCCACCAGACAAGTACCAGTTGCTAGAATCCAGGTAAATGATGTTGCCAGTTTTGAATGCTTTCGTGTTCTTAATCAGGTCGTTTTCTACAGTTTGCTGTGTAGAAGTAGACACTTCTTTATTCTTGGAAATCGCGTTGCCACGATCAATTACGAACAGGTAGTCTGGATTTTTTTCTGCGATATATTCAAAGGAAACGCTTTGACCATGGTTTTCTACAGAAATGTTTTTGTCTACAGGCGTAAATCCGAACTCACCGTGCAGGATACCAAAACGGGAACCAGCGCCGTAAGCGTTCAGCTTGCCTTCGTTAACCATAACGATCAGAGCAGTCTTGCCGCTTGCCGTTGCTTTTGCATTCAATTCCTTGATAGATGCATCAATTTTGCCCAACTCTTCTTCTACTTGTGCTTCTTTACCGAAGATGGTACCCAATGTTTTCATGTTCTCTTTGAAAGATTCCATGTACTTCGCATTGTCTACACCCATGAAGATGGTTGGAGCAATTTTGTTCAGTTCTTCGTAAGCATCTTGTTGACGTCCAGAAATGAAGATCACATCTGGTTTCATTGCATTGATTTTCTCAAAGTCTGGCTCTTTCAAGCCACCAACGTTTGTGTATTTCGCATCTTTGAACTTTTCCAGGTATGCAGGAATGCTGGAAGACTGTGCAACACCCGCTACTTCGATACCCAATTTGTCCAAGGAATCCAGAACACCGTAGTCAAATGCTACAACGGTTTTTGGATTCTTTTTCAGTTTTGCTTCACCCAATTTATGCTTGATCGTAACTTCTTCGGATGTTTGTGCAGCTTCAGGTGCTTTTGTTGCGTCTGCCGCAGGTGTTGCAGGAGCGGCGTTATTGGAGCCGCATGCAGCTGTGAATACAGCCAACAGTACTGCCATAAACAGCATGAGTAATTTTTTGTTCACTTCTCTCACCTCTATATAGAATGTAAAAGTATATAAAATTATTGATAGCTTGCTGATGAAACCCCCGGCAGGCCATCAAAATTTTAACGATAGGAAAATGGAGCTTACGCGAAATAGACACAGATTTTATTTTCTTCAATGTCTTCGATATGGATATCCATGTCATAGACATCTTTCAAGATCGGTCGTGTGATGATCTCGTCTGTAGTGCCTTCCTTCACGACCTTGCCATCCTTGAGAGCGACGATATAATCCGAATAGACGGAAGCGAAGTTGATATCGTGAATGACAATGACAACTGTTTTGCCTCTTTCGTCTACCAGACGTCGCAGCACTTTCATGATCTGGACGGAATGCTTCATATCCAAATTGTTGAGCGGCTCATCCAAGAGGACGTATTCCGTATTTTGAGCGACAACCATCGCGATGTAAGCGCGTTGACGCTGACCGCCACTCAACTGGTCGAGGTACTTGTGTTGAATGTCCGTGAGCTCCAAATATTGGATAGCCTCGTCTACATACTTCCAATCCTCTTTTGTCAAATTGCCTTGTGAATACGGGAAGCGACCAAAGCTGACCAGCTCACGAATCGTCAACCGCACCGTAATGTGGTTCGATTGCTTGAGAATCGAGATTTTCTTCGCCAGCTCACTGCTCTTTGTCTGTCCAATCTCCTGACCCTCAATGAAAACCTCGCCTTGATCCTTGGTCAACAGGCGACTAATCATCGACAGCAGCGTACTCTTTCCGGCCCCATTGGGTCCGATAAAAGACGTGATTTTCCCCTTGGCAATCTTCACAGAGACATTTTCCACGACATTTTTGCTACCATACTGTTTTGTGACATTCCGGACTTCTATCACGCTTTATTCTCCTTTAACAGAAGATAGATGAAGTAAACCCCACCAATAAAGTTGACGATGACACTGAGCGTCGTGGAGAACGCAAGTACACGCTCCACAATCAACAAACCGCCAACCAGTGCAATCACACTGATTAAAGCCGAGCCCAGCAGCAAGTATTTATGCTGATAGGTTTTCATAAACTGATGGGCGAGATTCGCTACCAACAGTCCAAGGAAGGTAATCGGTCCAACGAGCGCTGTCGCGATTGATACGAGAATGGCAATGACGATGAGAAACCGCTTGATGACAAAATCGTACGGAATCCCCAAATTGATCGCCTGATCCCGACCGAGTGATAACACATCCAAGTACTTGATGTATCGCCAGAAGTAAATCATGATTCCGATGACCAGAACAAAGCTCGTAATCAACAGGTCTGTTTTTACATTGTTGAAGCTGGCGAACATTCGGTCTTGCACAACCAAAAACTCATTCGGATCAATCAATACTTGCATGAACGTGGACAAACTGCTGAACAATGTGCCCAAGATCAATCCGATGAGGAGCAGGAAGTAAATATTTTGCCCTTCCCTTTTAAACAGGAATTTGTAGAGCAAGCCTGCGAAAAGCACCATCCCACCTGTCGAGATTAGAAAGTTCACGTTGTTGTTCATCAAGGTGAAATGGGTGGAGCCAAACACAAAGATCACAAATGTTTGGATGAACATATAGAGCGAATCGAGGCCGATGATGCTAGGCGTCAAGATTCGGTTGTTCGTGATTGTCTGGAAGATCATCGTAGAGAAGGCGATGATGCAACCGGTTAAAATGACGGCAAGAATTTTCTTAGCCCGCCGAGGAAGGACATAATCCCAGTTGCCACCGGCGTCAATCATCATAAAAATGGCTATCAAAGCAATGGCCACAATCGACAGGGCACCTATCTTCGCTTTCATTGTTCATATGCCTTTCTTCTCATGAGTAAGTACACGAATATCCCGCTGCCTATGACCCCAACCATCAAGCCGATGGAAATCTCGTATGGGAAGATGATGAGGCGTCCCAGGATATCACAAGCAAGTACAAACACCGCGCCAAGCAAAGCGGTATGAGATAAGCTTTTTTTCAGGTTATCTCCCAGGTAGATCGTAACCAGGTTGGGAATGATCAGCCCCAAAAACGGGATTGTCCCTACCGTGAGAATGACTACCGAAGTTACACAAGCGACGATGACCAATCCAATGTTGACGACATGCTTGTAGTTCAACCCGAGGTTGATGGCGAACTCTTCACCCATTCCCGCAATGGTGAACTTGTTCGCATACAAGTAAGCGATAATCACCAGCGGAATACTTATGTACAAAAGCTCGTAGCTGCCTTTCATAATGGTGGAGAAATCTCCATGCAACCAAGCAGACATGTTTTGCATCAGGTCATGCTTATAAGCGAAAAACGTCGTGATGGATCCGACGATGTTGCCAAACATCAGTCCCACTAACGGGATGAAAATGGAGTCTTTAAATTTGATTCTTTCAAGAATCTTCATAAAGACAAAGGTTCCAAAGAGAGCAAATGCAAAAGCAACGAGCAGCCTCACCCATGAGCTCGCATCAGCGAACACCAAGAGTGAAACCAATATTCCGAATCGAACGGAGTCCTCTGTCCCTGCTGTCGTCGGAGAAACGAACTTGTTTCGGGTCAGCTGCTGCATGATCAATCCGGCGATACTCATGCTGATCCCTGCGATGATAATGCTGATCAAACGCGGAATCCTGCTAATCCACAGCACTTGCACTTTGTCATCTGTGAGATTGAACAAATCCCACGGAGATATATCTTTCACGCCAATAAAAAGTGAAACGAACGATAGCAAAATAAGTGCTACAACCAAATATCTCTTTTTCATCGCGTCCCTACTCTTCTTACTTTTTCCTGGAGTAATGTTCCGTATTGACTCGAGTATTTACGAGAGAGAATAATTCTCATCATCATTAATAAAGAGATTCATTCTCAATTAGAACTACCTTTGTTATATTAGCACTTCTTTATCGGAAGGGAAAGCTTTTTTTCATTAGTCGACTAATTTTTCCCTCAACCTGTCAAAATACCGACAAGAACAAGAAAACCGTCAGGGCAAAAACCCTGACGGTCCTGATTTATTTAGATGTGTACGAGCCTTTTATGTTTAGAACGGTTCGCTCTCCGCTCCCGTCATTCTCAATTCGTACATTTCCTTCGACAGTATCAATGACCATGTCGCCGCTTTCGTCGGATATCTTTATGTCGCCCTTATGATTTCGAATAACCATATCGCCGGATTGATCGTGAATCTCTACATTTCCACCCGTATTTTCCATGAAGATATCACCCGAGTCATCCTCGATCAGTTTGAGGGCAGACGAATCCTTGATCGTAATGTCACCGGACTGATCGCGAATCTCTACCTCTCCGTTCGTATTCGTTAATTGAATATCACCGGAGTCATCCTCAATCGTGATCTTTCCTGTTAGATTCGTCATGTCAATATCTCCTGATCCATCAGTAAGGGCTATCGGCAGCTGGGCAGGAACGATTACCGTTAGCGTCATATCCACATAGTTAACACCGATATCTGTGTTTATTTCGGATCGTAGTGTTGCGGTATTCCCATCCTTCTCGAGTGTAAGGATGATTTCTTCGGGTTTGACATTTTTCGATTTGATATCCGCCTCTACATGAATCACGGTTGCTTTTTCATCACCTTTGACGATCAAATCGCCTGAATCCGTAAGAATCTTCAACGTCTCGATGGACTCCGCAGGTAATTCAATCTGTCTTTTTTCTTCATCAATCTTGATCACGTTATTGTTGATCGTGCATCCGGCCAAACCGATTCCTACAGCGATGAGACCTACTCCTATCCACTGTTTCATTTGTTTCATTTTTGTTTCCCCTCGATACTGGTTATTTTTACAAGATAAGTTCTATATCATCGTAGCAAAACAGCGTAGAAGAGAAATCAGGCTACAGCGTTGTACTCTCGTCAGTCTGCAGACGGATATTCCATTGTATAGATCGCGTCTTTTCCCTACACTATATGTATGAATATTTTACCAATTAAGTTGCCGCGGAGGGTAAAACAATGGACTTGAATCGAATCCACTTTGTGAAGGATGCTTTTCCGTGCTTTTCCCTTGTTCCGGAAGCCGCATGGCGCCATCCTGACATAACAGTGGAACGCTTTTCTCCCCAGCTTACGATGCAACAGGGTCATCTGTTTGCCCACGCTGCTTTTGTATTGTCAGGCAAGGTCCGCATCTATATCATCAGCGAGTCAGGACGCGAGGTTACGTTATATCGGGTACAGCGCGGGGGAGTCTGTGTCCTCATGATGGCAAGTATTTTAGGCGAGACGGGCTATGAAGCGTCCGCACAGCTAGAAGAGGAAACCGAGCTGCTACTTTTGCCTGTAGATGTCTTCAAAGAATGGATGGATCGCTATAAGGACTTGCGTCAATTTATTTATCGAAACATGATCAACCGAATGGTCTCCGTCACGTCTCTGGTCGAAGATATCGCGTTTAAGCCGATCAACGCCCGCATCGCCGAATTATTGCTCCGTCGTACCACAGATTCTAGCAACCACCTATCGATTACCCATGAAGCGATTGCCATTGAACTCGGGACTGCCAGAGAAGTAATCAGTCGGTCACTCAAGGAGTTTGAGAAAGCCGGATGGCTTCAGTTAGGACGAGGCCGAATCGCTGCTATTCGCCGTGATGCCCTCCAGGAAAACCTTTTTCCTGGTGATTAGTGAGAATGGTGAGTAAGTTACAGAAGCAAGTATCTTCCCTCTCTACAATGAAGTCGTAGCCACTACCCATGGAATGGAGAGGATGTTTCATGTCAAAAGCACGTTCGTATTATGAATCAGCAAATTTGTCGCATATCCCTGAATTAATGAAATTGGCCCCTGAGGCTGCCGCTTCTTATTTTTCTCTCGAGCGACAAATCTACCAGCAATCCCACCAGCTCCCGGTCAAAACGAAAGAGTTGATTGCCATTGTGGTCGCTCACGTGACTGGCTGCCCCTACTGCATCGATGTTCATGTCAAAAAGTATAAAGAGCTAGGCGGCACCATGGAGGAAATAATGGAGGCTCTACTCGTTGCCGCAGTGACACGTTCCGGTGCCATCTTAAGTCATGGGGTCAATGCCTTGCTCGCCTATCGTGATGCTCCCGGCAAGCCAGATTGCTTTTGCTAACCCAACTATATCAACCGTTTGGAAAGTAAAACAAACGAATCCAGTTTCATCACGAACTGGAATTCGTTTGTTTTTTTATATGTTCATCCACACTTTTTATGATCAAATGATTGCGACATTTTTCCTATCAGTGTTATGGTAAAAGTAGACTACTTACTAAGAATAACTAACCGTTTCGATACAGGAGGTTTTATGGCTCGTATCCTGATAGCAGACGACTCCCTTGTAGTACGAGATTACATGAAAATCATTTTGGAACGGGCGGGCCATCAAGTCATTGCAGAAGCAACAAATGGATTGGACGCCTATCAAAAGTATGCGACCCACCTCCCCGACGTGGTGACGATGGATATCAATATGCCAGGAATGAATGGCATAGATACTGTCAAAAAGATCATCGGCACCTTCCCCGACGCCAACATCATTATGGTCAGTACCAATGGATTAAAGCCGCTCGTTTTTGAAGCAATCAACGCTGGAGCGCGCCATTATATTCTAAAACCGATCGATGAAGAACGACTTTTGGCTTCCATTACGAATTCTCTTTAGTCGATCAAACAAAAAACTGAGGCACGGTCGCCTCAGTTTTTTCTATGGGTCTAGCGAATATCTTCCAACGGGATTCGGAAGGTAAAGCGGGTGCCCTCTCCTTTTTGAGTATCAACCTGAAGGGTTCCACCCAACTGCTCAACCTCTTGCTTAACAATGGACAGGCCAATTCCTCTGCCCGATACGAGACTCGCATTTTCTTGCACCGTGACATGCTCCGCCATTGCCAACTTTAGCTTTTCCCTATCTCCGCCCCGCCCATCATCACGAATTGTGACGCACAAGGAAGTATCCTCTTGCCAAATGCGGCATTGAATCTTGCCGCTGCGTTCTTTTCCGTATGCCAATCGTTCTTGTTCTTCTTCCATTCCATGATCGATGGCATTGTTGAATACGTGAACCAAGCTCCTCGCAAAATTCTCGAATCGCTCCGGATCGACCAGTACTTCATCTGCATCCCATTCGACCGGATCGATGGTCTTATTCAAACGGATAGCGAGCTCACTTACATAGTCTTCATACCTTGACAACATGTCCTTCATAGGACGATAGCGAAGCTTGCGGATGCGGTGGAGCAGCTCCTGCTGAGCTTCCCCCTGTATCAGACTGGTGATCTCATGCTCGAAGCTTTCCCATTGCTCTTTTGCAATGGTGTACACATGCTCGTTATGATCCAGGAACCCGACCCCGAGCTTGTGCTGCATGATCGACAAATCTTGTTGCATCGCAGCTTGAACCTCTGCGAATGACTGCTGGGCGCGCACATCCTCGTCGGAGAGGCGTTCTCCGGACTTTGCCCATTGAATCAACCACGATTCCAAATCATGCAGCTTTTCCGGTGTATGAATCAAGTGTAATTGGCTGAAGTCACCTTTAAATTGATGAATCTGAGCGACCAATTTGAATAGTTTCTCGGAATCCGCGATCTCTTCTCCGAGGACTCGCTTCCACCCATCCTCAAAGAAAGCATCAAAAGCTCGCAGTACCTTTTGGAAGAGCGGGAGACTAATCGCAACAGTTACGACCATATTCAACCTTTGCCATTCTCGCTCCATCTTGGATTTGAGCGCCCGTTGCTCACTCATATCAGTCAGGATCAGCATCAAGCCCTCTGGCGAATCTCGCCGATCTTCATAAATCGGCTTACATGCCAGCTTCAACGGCATTTGATTGATCTGGATTTCCGTAGGAAAAAGACTGAGATACAGCTCTTTTTGCCCTTGGTCTTTTGCTTCAAAGTACTTTTCCAAAAGGGATTCAATAAACATGCTGTCCTCTGGACGATCTGGGTATAGTAGCTCAGCGACCGACACCCCAGCCAGTTCTCGACCAAAAATTCGTAGACATTCCCGACTGTATTCGGAATGGACCAGCAGGTTTTTGGAAAAAGACAGAAAGCCTTGTCCCGCATTGTTTAACAGATTTTTATTCGCTTGCAAAAGGGCCTGAATTTCATTGGTACGCTCTGTCACGATCTTTTCCAAGGATTGATTCCATTGCTCCAATTGATGATACAGTCTCGCATTTTCAATAAAGATCGCAATTTGCGAGAAGATCAGTCTGAGCGGCTCTGAGCGTTTTTCGTTGAACACATGTGTCGTCTCGTTGTTCTCCAAATAAATGACGCCGATCATTTTTCCTTGCTGCCATAGCGGGGAGCATAGAATGGATTTCGGCTCGTGCTTCGCAATGTACGTATCGCGGAAAAAGACGCCTTCAACCGAAGCGTTGTGGAGCACCAGCATCTCTTCTGTACGAATGGTGTAATTCACGACGGCGACAGAGAGCATCCCGCTATGTTCATACGGGACAGACTGCATGATCTCCACGTCCAAATCGACAGAGCCTGCCGCTTCGATGAGCCATTCACCATCTTTTTTCAGCAGGAGGATTCCTTTCTCCGCACCTGCATTACTCATCACCGTGCGCAGCATCGTGGCCAGCAGCATTTCCAAGCGGAGCTCGCTAGCAATCGTTTGTGATGCCTTGATGACACTCATTAAATCGACGAGGTCTGCTGTCTGGTCAGTCGTGGCAATCTCGGCAGAAGCCCCCAAGTTTCTTACCCGTTGCAAAAGATAAGGGTACCGTTCCCCAATCTCTCGTGCCTTGGCGACCGCTCCCCAAAGCATGTAAACCTCGTGTGCCTCAGTCATGTATACCTTCGCAATCGTATCGAGTCCGAGTGCCAAGTAATGCTGGGCGGCCAATTCATTTGCCATTGCCTCGTTTTGCAAGAAAACATCTTTTTTGGCGAGTTGAACCGCTTGTTCATAAAAAGGACCTGCTTCTTGTTTTTTCTCAGTGACACGCAGCCACTCAGCATACATCAACAACCACTTGTGCTGAAAATTTTCCGGGCATTCCTTTGCCCACGTCTTCATCTTTTTGATATTTGCTTTGATTTTTTTCCCATACTTCGATTTTTCCTGTCGGTTGGCGTTCTCATAGAGCCCCGTCAATGCCAGTGTTTGCATAAAAACTTGCTGGCTGACAAGAACTTGTCCACTGACTGAATCCATCCATTGCTCTGCTTCGCCCAGCAGCTCTGCAGCCTCCAGGTGGTTCCCGTACATGAGATGAACCATCGATTTATAGTAGTGGTACATGTACCGCTTGTAGCTGTTTCCTTCTTTTTGCAGGTTGCTTACATATGCCGCTTCGTCAAATCCATCATGGCAAAACGCCGTTCGTTCCTTGTCGGTCCACCGTGTAAAAGTATGCAGCGCCTGGCGCAATAACAGGAGTCGATCATCGTGATCAACGACCTTGATTTGTTGAATCATATCGCTGTATTCCTCGATTTGCTGCTCCAATTCTTCCACTGGCACACCACAGTAGAGCATGGCCTCCAAAAGCCCATGGGCATTGTAGGCAGCATAAATGTTGCCGCCACCATCCAAGCCGAGCTGAATCGCTTTTTTCAGGAGAGGGATATTCGTCCGCGCATGCTCGCACCAGTGATTGATCAGTAAGGCAAACGCGCCATACGCCTTCGTCATGGCGATCGGATCGGCGAAGCTGTCTGCTACACGGCAAGCCAATTGCCCAAATTCGTAAGCCTCTCGATAATTTCCGAATTGAGCAGCTTGTACGATCCCGTAACCGGTATAACCGTTCGCCGAGGCGACCGCGTTTCCGTGTACGAGCGACAGATGAAGGGCACGCAAAATCGTTAAAGCAAACCAATTGAGATTAACATAGTAAGCAGATGGGCCTGCGTAGCTGATGATGCTCATCGCCATCTGATAATTTTCATCGGGAACATCCGGCAAATACAGCAGCTCATCTATTTTCCGGCCTTTGAGGCGGCGTTTGATGTGAAACATTTCCTTAATGATATCGAGCTTGCCAGGCTTTTTGGGAATCGGTACGCCCAATAACCCCAAGGCTTCGCTTGCGATCTCCATGACCCGAGGAAATTCAGCCAGTCGTGTATACATGCGAATTTCCATTTCCAAAATGCGTACTCGTTCTCGGTCTGTTTTGGCATGCTGCATCCCGCGTTCAAACAATTGTTTTGCCTCATCCAATTGGTTACAGAGGTACGTCGTCTCCGCAGTCAACGCACACAACTCCATGGTCAGATCATGATTGTGCTGCCAGCCCTCTTCCCCGACCAGCTCGAGACCACGTTGGAAGTACTGCAAGGCGGACTCAAATGCCGCAGAGAATTTCGCTTTTTGACCAGCGAGTAAATGACAGTACGCTACATGAATACGCTCCGCCTGATCCTCCAGTATCTCTTTGCCCCGGTACATATGATCGCAAATTTCGAACAGGGAGCCAGATTCGCTCCCTTGGGACATTTCCCACATCATCCTGCCCAGCTTGACGTGAGTCTGTCCGCGCTCTGCCTCTGCTAACAACGAATAGGCGGCCTGTTGAATTCGATCATGCACAAAGCGGAAACGAATCTTCATCTGAGACGCCACTTCTTCTTCCACGAGCGCAGCGTAATTCAGATATTCCGCTCCTTCAATCGGATAGATGAGACCTTCCTCAATCGCAGGCCGTATATGCTGGATGGCTTCTGACTCCGTTTGATTTCGTGACTTGGCTATCAAATGAAGCAAAAACGAGTTACCCAGACAAGCAGCATAACCGAGCTGCTGCTGAGTGGAATCAGGCAATCTTCTCATTTTTTCTACGAGAAAATCGGCCACATTTTCCGTAGTACCCAGCTTCTCGATTTCTGCCAAATCCCATTGCCAGTTCCGTTCTTCTCTCACATACCACAGCAAGTTCCGATCATACAGCGTTTTAATGAATTCTCTTACATAAAACGGATTCCCAGCTGTTTTCTGCATGATAATCGTAACCAGCGGCTTCGTCATATCCGGCTCACTATGCAACGCATCCGCTAGCATCGCATTGAATTCGGGTTCTCGAAGCGGCAATAACGTGAATTGACGCAAAATGCGGCTCTTGATGCCTGTCTCTGTCAAAAGGGCAATCAACGGATTCATCGTACTGCCATCATGCTCACGATAAGCGCAAATCAGCAGAAAATGACTGATCTGCATATCCGCAACCAACTCTCGGATCAGGAAAAGCGAAGAAGAATCCGCCCACTGCAAATCATCTAGGAACAAGACAAGTGGATGGTCTGGTCGCGCCCAAATCCGAATAAAGCGTTGCATCACCCATTGAAAGCGATTTTTTGCTTCTGTTGCAGGTAGCTCAGGTACGGCAGGCTGTTTGCCAATCACTGCCTCAAGCTGTGGAATGACATCCACGATCACTTGACCAAGTCCTTGCATGGCGTCGAGTATCATCTCTCGCCAAGCGAGCAGCTCGCGTTCGTGGCCTGCCAAGAGCTGCTTGATCAAGTCCTGAAAGATTTGAATGATGGCCGAATACGGAACGGCCTGATTATATTGGTCGAACTTTCCTGAAACAAAACGTCCCCGGCCTCTCAAAAACGCTTTTTGCGCTTCTAGCACGAGAGCAGATTTACCCACGCCTGCAGAGCCACTGAGGACAACCATCCTCGTAGCGCCGTTCGTAACTTGCTCAAATGCATCGATGAGCATCTGGATTTCTTGCTCACGTCCATACAGCCTCTCTGGAATCCGCAAGTGATCAGCACGATCTTCTAAAGCAAGCGGAAAAGGCGTAATCAAACCGTTTTGTTCAAGCTGGTCATAGCAGCGCTGCATGTCTGCCAGTAAGCCAGACATGCTAAAGTAGCGATCCTCTGTATTTTTTGACAGACACTTCATCACAATGTCCGATAGAATCTCTGGAACGGATGGTTTTACACTGGAGGGAGCGAGCGGCTTTCTCGCCATATGAGCATGTATGAGTTCAAGCATGTCCGAAGTTAAAAAGGGCAGCTTTCCAGTCAATAACTCGTAGAGCGTGACACCAAAAGAATAAATGTCGGAGCGGTAATCGACGGTGCGATTCATTCTCCCCGTCTGCTCCGGTGAGACGTAGCGAAGATTCCCCTTCCATTCTTTTGGATTCATCACACTTTGGTATTCTTGGTGGCATTTAGACGCCAACCCAAAGCTAACAAGCTTTACCTCATAGGTTTCAGGATGAACCAGGATATGATCGGGATTTACATCCTTATGAATGATTCCGTGCTGATGGATTTCTTTCAAGCAGGAAGCCATACGGACCGCAATGAAGAGCATCTCCTTCAGCGACAGTCCTTTCATTTTCATAAGCAAGGAGAGCGGCACTCCCCCGAAATCTTCCGTAATCATTACCGTTTCACGGTTGTGAGTAACGAGTTCGATGATCGTTTCCACTGCATGGGATTCCAATGATTGAAGAATGCGATATTCATGCTTCAATTTCCACAGAGATTCTTTATGGGAAGATCCTTCCATCGGTACTTTGAATAAGACAGGGAGATTGTCGTTATTTCTGTAACCCCGATAAATTCCCAATTTTGAATGAGTGGAAAGAAACTCTACCACCCTATACCCTGGAACCACGATCATGCCGCTCATACTATCCACTCCATCTTTAGGTAGAACATCCTATCTTTTTAATTGTTGCCCCGGAACAAATAATCTATATTTAATCTATATTCTGTCTTAAAATAATCTCTTTTTACTATTTTTCAAGGAGGTATAGTGTTGTCAAATCTAAGTCGCAGTGTAAGTAACCCACACAATAATGAAGTAGTTACCTTTTTGAAGACAACGGAAGAAACGAATGGCGAATATTTGTTATTCCGTACCGATCTTCCACCGGATAACGGGATTTTTCTACACTATCATACAAAACTTGTCGAAACCTTTGAAGGTGTAATTGGAAATTTAGAGGTAACCATTGCTGGAAAAAAAGTAATCCTGAAGCCCGGAGAGAAGCTAACCATTCCGACAGACAAGATTCATGGGTTCCACAATCCCTCTAACGAATTCGTTAGCTTCGATGTGGAAATCCGTCCGGCAGGTACTTTTGAAGCGTTTGTCCGCTGTGGATACGGGCTCGATACAGATGGGCGCAGCTTTTATTTGCCGATTATCAAGCAGAATATCCCGAAAAATATTCTCCTCTTGGGAACGATCTTTCAGATGGGGCAGTTTTACCTCCCAATCATTCCGCGCTTCCTGCAAAAAGGCATGTTCGCTGTGTTCGCTGCACTGGCTCGTTGGACAGGTTCAGATAAGTCGCTGGAAAAATACTACAAAACCTCTCCGGCTGCCCCAGTCTCCCCTACCGAAATCGAGCAAACAGCGCAAAAGACGTTGCAAGGATAAAATGGGAAAGACACCATAGGGATTACTCCAGCTTGGTGTCCTCCACGCTTTTTATATCCACATATTCCAACCTGGATTCATTGTTTTATCGTGTAAGCTCGTGTAACTGCTTCACCGTATCAGAGCGTGAAGCTGCTCTTGCACGTTGTTTTGACACATGCCTCCATGATAACAAATGATACTAGTAATTTCCAAGTTCTCGAATTTTTTTAATGAGTTTACTGCCATTTCCATATCGAGAGTGTTTTGCGGAATCGGTCCTCGCAGTGCTTCGTTCATGTAGACCATAGCATCACCTGCTATCAAGGTCTTGCTATCTTGTACATAAAGGCTGATATGCCCCGGCGTGTGTCCGGGAGTATGAATGATGCGAATTCCCCCACAATACGGCAGAATCTCTGCGTCTGCTAGTGTCTTGTGCACCATTGCCTTTGGCGGATTTTCGCAAAGCCGTTGCAAGTGCTCGCGTTCCTTTTCAGGCAACATCGTAAGTAATGGGGCCATGCTTTTGGGGTTTGCTTTGAGGAGAGGGCGTGTGCCTTCAATATACGGCTGATCTAGCTCATGCGCGTATATTTCAACCTGTCCGCCAAGCTCACGAACGATTTCTGGAAGACTGCCGATATGATCAATGTCCTGATGTGTCAAAATGATAGCCTGTAAACGCTCAGGTGGTATGCCAGCACGGCTCATCTCCTGACGAATGGTCTCCCATGAACCAGGCATTCCTGTATCTACTAATACCGCTCGGTCATCATCCCAAAGCAAGGTGGGATAGATCACCATCGGCTTGCCAAATGCCTCTCCTTGTAACGGAATCATTTTCACACCTGTGTTAGCTTTCATACCCTATTCCTCCTCACACCATTTCATCGCACAACTACTTTTTATCACGGAGCGAGGAGTTATTTCAACAGAAAAATATTTTATTATATCACAAATAAAAATATTTGTCAATATATTTTCGAGGCATTTTCTTGTACAACAACGACCCCCGAAATACGCGGTCGCTCCTACCAGAGCAGACCGCGTTGGCGTTTTATTTACTTAAGGTGTCGTTGTCTGAACAGGCTGACCGCCCGTTGATGCATCTTGGCTTCGCTCCCCAAGAACGCCACGAACAGGTTGGATGTCAGGCTCGTCCACCATCAACCGATAAACCGGTACGAACACTGCCGGAGGACGGATCGGTTCAGGCTTTGTTTCAGGTGGCTGTACATGCGTACTCGTACCTCCCCAAACCATGTAGCCTCCCCACGCTCCAGCACCTAGCAAGACAACTACGCTGGATATCACCGTAGCTTTGTGCCGAAACAGCTTCACGAGCGGATTAGCTGTTTCGCTGCGTACCTCGTCCAAAAGCTTGCGGAAATCAGCATTTCGGATCGCATACCACCGTTTTCGCCATTCTTTGTCCCGCAATCTCTTACCTTTCTCCTCAAGGAAGAAGGCCTTCAGTGCTTGTCTGTATGCAGGCAACAAATACTTCCCTTCGAAAAACATCCGCTGGCTCATTGTCCATTGGATAAAGGACAGTGTAACGGATTCCCCACCATTTTGCTGAACATACTCCAGCAATTCTGCAAACTGGAAGCCTTCCTGACCAAAATGATCTTCCCGGTAAAAGACCAGCGGCACCTGCGGGAACTCGTCCGCATGGAGCGGTTTACTCAACATATTCTGGATCATTCTTTGCTGCACGGAAATCGCTTCCCGATCCCATTTCCGGAAAAACTCTGCCGGGTGTGGCGTGCTTCTCTCTTCGTGCAGCTTCGCCAGGTTCAAGAGCATTTCTTGTTTGTGGCGACTCTCCATATCCAGCGTTCCGAAAAAGCTCTGTGGCTTCTCCTCCAAAAGGGCGATGAGAACTTGAAAATCATCCTTGGATAGCGTGTCTAGCGCGACGAGCTTCATCAAGGACTTGTCCAGCTCATCCAACAGCTCATCGGCATAGCTGCGTGCCCCATCGATGCTTTCAAAGAACTGATGGATGGTAATGGCGGCAGTGAGCTTTTGACGTTCACGCGCAAATAGACGCAATACTTTTTCCGTCGTGGTAGCAACAAAAACGGCATTGCGCATAGCTTGCGGTTCTGTTTCTGTCCAAAACCGAATTTCTTTTAGCATCTGGTCCAAACTGGTCACGGCGGCTACCCGCTCGGTCATATAATCCTCAAAGAGCGGCTTCACCAACTGTGGATAGCCAAAAATCGTCCGCATCATGAAGCCAAACAGCTCCCGGTTGCTGGACAAATGCTTGTACACTTCTGCCACGTAGCTGCTCTGTCTCGAGGTCTTGGCCTTCATCAACACGTCCATCAAGAAGCGGATCAAATCCATTTGCAGACGTTCCTGCCTGGTGACACGGTAGGACTCAATCATTTGCTTGATCGTCTCGCCGTCAGGCAGCTGTTTGGACGAAAGCGCCTCTACCTCGATCCTCATCAGCATTTCCTGAAGCTCGATCATCCGTTTCTTGCGTGTCAGGCTGCTGTGTCCCAAATAGCTGTTCAACGCCTGCCAAACGCCCGCCCGCTTGCTCTCATACACGGACGTTCGTCCCTTTTCAATCAAATACAGGGCACACAGCTCATAGTACGTGCGAATGTTCAAGGCCAGTGCATGGTCTGCTCCAGCCAGCACTTCCTCACAAAATTCGTGGAACGCATCCAAAATCCGTGGCTCATTCACATACTCCCAAGCAAAGTCGAGGTATTCGTGTCCTCCGTCCTGCAAATCGACGTTCTGAACGCGACCAAGGGCGAAGTCGAACAAAAAGTCTTTGTCGCTGTGCCCCCCGCCTGGGCGTATGCTTCCTTTTTCCACGAACGTGACGTGGATATGCTTCTTGCTCTGCGGCTCGTTGCTAAAAGTGAGAAACCCAAAATGTCTGCGCATCTCATAAGGCAGACAACTGTACAAAATCTCCAACAATTGAGCAGCACTCTTGGATGAGGCACTAATGTCCACATCCAGGCTGATGAACACCTTCTTTTTCGCTGCAAGCGAGGACATCACCGCAAAGAGGAGCTGTTTGAATAAACGCTCATCGACTCCCAGTTGCCCAAGCAGCTGTTTTCGGTCTTGCGATAAGCCTTTTTCAGAAGGGATGTCATCGACGGTAGGAAGCTCCTTGCCCGCTGCATCGTCGTGACGATTCGTAAAAGAGCGCACTCCAAAGATCTTGCCCGGGTTCTTGATAAACTCATCCCGACGCTCTACCGGAATGACATAGTTGTGGCTAAAAAACGTATTGCGCTGACCGGTAAAATCCGCTCCGACAAATACACTTCTACCGAGAACCATCTCTCCTGTTTCGGCCTGGAAGCTGACAAGCGCCTCCGGGAAGAGCGCCAGATTGCTTTCCGCCCGCTCTTGAAGCTGTCGCGGCGCATCGTACACGCAAAACGGATGGAGCGCCTTTTTAATGAATTGGTTATCCAGCCCTGGCGTTTTGGCGACAGTATCGTATCCTTCGTTCGAACGGAAAACCCCTTGTCGCCCGCGGGTGTAGTACTGCTGCAAAATGGGCTGACGGTTGCTCACTACCGCTCCCTCCCCTCGATGTAATCAAGCTGGTGCATCAACCAAATAAACGGTTCATCGACGCGAATCGGCGTCACGACACCACTCACCCTTTGATTGACGGGATTGCTCCCCAGCGCAGATACAGCGAAATAGGCCGTATTCGTAAAGTAAACATCCAACGCGTCTTTAAACGGTCTATCCACCTTTTCGATGAATCGGCGGATCTCCCCATCGATGTTCTCAAATTCAGTCGTATTTAAATATTGTTCATGGACGAAATTGCGGAAAACGTTGCTGTTGGACTTGATGTATTCGCCGTCGTCTTCCTTGATCAGATGCAGCATGTCGCTCTTCGTCAATACGACAGCAGTCGGAATATGTGTCTTGCTCTGCTCCTGATAGCCGATGAAGTTCTCAAACAGCGTAATAACGACCTCACGCGGCTCGTCGTACCTTGCCGTGAATTCCCCGGGCTCATCCCCTGCTTGCAACATGACCCGATCGCGAATTGTCTTGATTTGCAGCGGATCAACCAGGAACAAGATGCCTGATGAGTTTTTCACATGCGCCGCATATAGCTCCAAATACTCGCGGTCGACCATTCCCTCGCCCGCTACGTCAAAAAACACCAGGATCAACGGTGCCTTGTCGCTATCCTTGAAAATGAACTGGAAGATGAACGGCTCCTGACGCTTTTCTTTTTGCGTAGAATCAAGCAACTGTCCACGTTCAAACAAGGGTGCCTCGTAGTTCTCCCGGAACTTGCGGCTAATCTGCGCATTGAGCGGCATACACGCTGCATCGAAGTGATTCGCAGTCGTGTTCTGCAAAGTATGGATCAATGAGGTCATGTAAACGGACTTCCCGACTTGGGATGCCCCGACAATCGAAATAATGTTGCTCGGCGCTTTGCCCGCTGTAATCGGCAGCTCGTTGTGGCATTTCGGGCATAATCTGCGCTTGGAAACCATGCCATACCGATCGGTCACACCTGCGAGGACGTTATCAACATACAAATGGTTTTCCTCCGGGATGGATTCAGGATCGATCACCGCTTCCAACTCATCGACGGCATCGAGTCCGAATTTATCCCGATACGCATTGAGAATCTCATCCTCCTGCAACGCGTAGTCTTCGTCGTCCTGACGATGATGTGTGGCACGGAAGACAACTTGGTCTGGTCCGTATTTGGCGAAGCAGTACGGACAGACAATATCGTAAAAAGGAAGCCGTTCCTTGACCTGCGGCTTCTTTTCAAACATGTTTTTCAAAAACGACAGCATGGCGCATCCCCTCCTATTCAGGAATCAGTTCGTACATTTCTCCGTATTTTTTCCCGTCCGTAAAAAACAGGCGGACAACGTCTTTTTTCCTGACCTCGATCTCCGGCATCAGATTGACACCGGGCTCGAGATCGCGAATGAAATTGTATCGGGTACCATCATCCTTGTGGGCGGGAGGAGAGCCTTCTTTTTTTACGTAGCAGAGTACGTCCCGCGCGATCGGAATCTCTGAAAAAATGCGAATCTGCAACGATTGATGCTTGCTAAACCAGCTTCCGCCCCGTTTGAACGAGTAGTAGATTTTGGCCTTTCCTGTGCTGACGTGGATCACATGGGCATCCCCGTCTGGCATGAGCAGAATCGGCTTTCCATTTTCCAATCGGCAAGGAAAGATGCGGTATGTGTACCGGCCGATGCCGTCTGTTTTTTCCCGCAGCCCTTTGTGGACTTTGTATTCCTCTCGGGTATACAGCTTGAACTGACGATCATCCAGCTCGTTTACGTCAAAAGGGGCGCCAAACTGCGACTTGTGTACGTACACGCACGGAATATCCTGCGCCCAATGCCAATTGAGCACATATTCGTTCCCTTGATACTGGCAGGTGACGTCCTTGATGAAGGTTTCTGTTGTTTCCTCCCGATTAATCATGATTCATCATGCTCCCTTTACTCAAACCGCTTGCTGCTTTGGTTCCCGGCGTCCAACGCGCGAGGGTTTTGTCTGGTGTTCAGTCTGCGCTTTGCAAAAGACGATCCACCACTCGTGGAAGCTGGCACAAAGAGAGTGAACAATGTCAGGATGACAGCGAGCAAGGAGCACGCCAGCAAACGTACAACCATATCGAGCAAGTCGATTGACGACAGTCCCATTTCCAAAACGAGTCCAGCTAACAGTCCTGATACCGCCCCGCCAATCGTGAAGCTTTTGGCCAGATGGCGATTGTCAAAAATCAGACCCAGCGCCAAGCCGAGCAAAGCACCGATGATCAGAACACTGACCACACGGGTAATGGCGTAAAACATGCTTTCTTCTGTCGCTCCTGTCCGCTCGGAAACGATATTGCGGTCTGTTCGGCTCATATCGTAAATCTGACCAAAAATTCCTGTCATTTGATCAGCGTGTTCAACATTGAAGTAGCTGCCGCCAGTCTCAGCAGCGATCTTTTGAAGCAACGCCGTTCCGTCTGCATCGATTTGGCTCATGCCTACGGTATGGACAATCACTTGGTTTTGCTTGTAGGGTGCAAGTGCGGCAGGGACATCCAGATCACTATAGCCGTCTGACATCAGCACGACCGTACTATTCGCCATTTGATTGGCTTGCAGCTGATCTAGCCCCGCTTGCAAAGCCAGGTCGATCCGGGTGCCTCCATCCGTTCGCGGATATTGAAGCAGCTTCTTCACAATCTCATCCTTCACGGACTGGCTACTCAGCTCGGTGAGGGGTTGCAGCACATTCGTTTGATCGTGAAACGTAACCACTGCTATGTTCATGTCACTGTCCATGCGCTGCACCATGTCGGCTGCTGCTTTGAACAATTGGTTATCCGGGTCAGACGACTGCATGCTGCCTGACGTATCCAGAACCATGACAATATTGTTGGCCCCACTGGCCTGTTGAAATGATGACCCGTACAGCAGCTGAAGCAGCAAGGCCACTACGCCCACCATCAAAAACGTGCTGGGCACGAGCATTTTCCAGGAAAAGCCCAGATAGCGTTGCTTCCAACCGACTCCATTCAGTCGTGGCGAGATCATTTCCGCAATGAGGCACATCAGTCCTACGAAAAAGGCATATTGACCAAAATAAAGTCCCATTAACAACCATTGCGGTATTTCTCCGGACAGCTTGCCGAGCATGACTTCCCCGACCAAAAATCCGATCACGCCACCTACCAGACTACAAACTAGCATGAGTAAGCTTACCCTTCTCTGACTCATGACGACTCATCTCCTCCCACGCGGCGAAAGACAAACCCGCTGTCCTCATAGGAAGCATGGTATTTCTTGTTATTGCGGTAGAACATCAACTCTTCCATGCCGAATCCACCCATCAGGTTCATTTTTTCTATCCCGCTTTTTTGTTCCTCGTGGATGCAGCCCAGCTTGTAAGTTCGTGTGCTCTCATCTTTGTGCAGCGCATATTGGACGAAGTCGTTGTGAATATCGGCAAACAAGTACTTCTCCTCATAGCGGTGCTTCTGCAAGAAATGGAACACTTCGATGTGAACCGCTGCGCGCTCTTCCAATACCAATGCGAGATCGAGGAACAAATCCTCCTTCGTCAGCACGGTTCGGTTATCGTAAGCAGCCCCGACGTTGGCACGCGCAAGCAGCTCCGCCTCAAAAGATAAAGCAAATGGCGCTCGGGTGAGAATCTCGTTCCGGCAAAACTGACACAGCCTCTCCACGAGTCCGGCGAGTCGATTCCCGCTGAGCAGAGCGCCGCTACCAATATACCGTTGTTCCATGTAAAAATCACTGCCGCGCGAAGCTTCCAATGACCGGATTGTTTCATGGACCACCGATTCGTAATATTCGTCGACGTTTTTGCCCAAGTAGTCAGTCGCTTCTCGAACACTCGTCTGGGCGATTTCCCGCAGTTGCTTATGCAAGGCTTCCAGCTGCTCGACTTGCTCACCTAACTGCCGGTGAATCTGCTCTGCCTGTTTCTCATAGCTCACAAGGATGGAGAGCATCATCTCCCAATCCAGCAGCTCCAGCTTTTTGCCATAAACAGCGTCCAGCAAATGGCGAATGAAGGTCCGCACACGCTCCTTATCCCGTGTGAAAAATCCTCCTACGCGAATATCCTGCCGCTCCACTCGCTCTTGGTAGAGATCGACAAGCTCGGCTTTAATCTGTTCAACCTGTCGAGATGTCTCTCGAATTCCTGTGCGGAGCTCATCCAGCAGGTTTGCTCCATTGGCGTGTTCGGCTGTGAGATAGTAAGCTGCATACAGCCCAAGCCGTTCATCCTCGATAATTCCTTTCTGAATCAAATCAGCCAAGGACTCCTGAGACAGCATGTGATCCAGACGTTTACGCGCCCCGGAAACGACATTTGCCTCAAAAAAGGCTTGGCTGCTACCGTCAAACAAAGCCAGCTCCGCTTCACGCATATTCATACTGCAAAGCTCGCTGTAGCTGATACCAGAAGTCATGAGCCCCGTCATTTCCTCCAGGATGTGATCCTCAGGAAGAATGCCAGCCAATTTTCGCTGCAAATCATGCGCCGTCAATCCGAGCTTTTCTCTCGCTTTTGTTTTCGGCAATACCTCGCCGTCTTGTAGTCGCTCCCAATAGCGGTCAAATACGGCGGATAGTACTGTCAGCGCAATCGCATGAGTTGGTCGCTTCACTTTGGATAGTCCAGCAGACGCGAGCTTGGTCTGCCCATGATCAACTGTGATGCTCCGCATAAATTGCAGCTTGTTATAGCCATCATTGCTTTCATGGAACTCCGACTCTACCTTTTTGTTGTTCAAAAGCACCAGCTTGCTGATCAGCTCATAATTTTCCTGCATGCCGCCTTCGATAAACAAGCCATGCTCTGTCTTGTCACTCAATAGGTAGGCCAGTGAAAATAACGGTGCGTTCACATGCTCCACAGGCAGTTTCACGAGATCCTCCGTTACCAAGAGATTCGCTCGATAACTGTAGTCGCTCCGCTGATAGCGATTGACCTCTTCCAAAAAGCTGACTGAGAGCGCTGTCGAGAACCCGAATGCTTCCCCGTTGTTCTTTTCTTGAAGCAGGACGTACAGGTCGACAGATACGTTTTTAAACAGCTCGTTGAGGTAGCCCTTGAGTAGCAACGTCAGCTCTGGCAAAAGGATCGTGGCAGGATCATCCGCCCTTGCTACGACCGCTATATTGACTTGCTGAAAAGCAGTGAACAACTTGCCCATTTCCGCTACCCGCACGCTTGCCAGCTTCATCACCTTGTTCAGCTCCATGGTGACAGCTTCATCGAGTAAAAAACGCTCGTGGATCGAAGTACGCATCTTTTTCTTGTCGGCATCTGCCTGCGGCAAGCGGCACCCGATTACTTGCGGATGCTCCCACGTTTTGTCCTGATACGCATGGACATAAAGAACACCGTGACCATTTTGCCAATTGCGCTCGTTGTGGGCACGAACAGCTTGCAGTGCCTCTACGCTCTTATCCCCGAGAAAAAGGAAGAGCACGGGGTTTTGAATGCTTCGCTGTCCGTTTCCGCTATCCAGTTGTCTTTCCAAATCCGTAACGTATTGGGTCGCGAACTCTCCAATCAAATCCCTCATGCGTCCTCCTCGGTTATCAAACAATCTTGACTTTTATTGCAGCGTCTTGCGCATATCGTTTACTTTTGACCAAACCTTTTTGTAGAACTGGAACAGCTCTTCACCGTTTACGTATTCATCGCGGTCGTATTCCAGATCGTTTTTCGTTTCTTGGAAGGTCGCCGCAATTTCATCGAGTTTTACCAGCAGTTGCTGCGTATCCTCTGCGGAGGTCATCGCGTCACTGCGTTTTGCAGCCTTGCGCTGGATGGTTGCCATGTTCTTGTGATCCAATGCGCGGAACTTTTCATAGATAGCGAATTCGACGTGCTTGTTGACCTTCATCAGGTTGATGAATGGCTCCCACGCATCTTCTTCCTCATCCTTGTCGTAGACGTAGAGTGCACCGCGCTTGCAGATGGTGCTTGTGTAAAGTGCTTCGATGAATCGGGTCACCAGCTCTTCTTCGTCCTTGATGGCACCTACGATCTGCTCCAGCTCCTGGATTTTGGCTTCGATTTCTTCGTATTTGCGCACTTCCTGTTCGATCAGGCGAATCTGCTCTGGATAGCGAATCAGGTTTTCTTTCGCCATCTCTTCATTGATACTGCCGAACACATCACGCGTAAATTCTTGCTCCAGACCATCTCTCAGGAAACCTTTGAGCTCAACCAATGCACGCTTGATCTCGCCAGGGCTCAGCTTGGTCGCGTCTCCTTGCGCTTGGTGCTTAGCCAAGAAAGTGGCCAGCGAGAACGGCTTCGTCACGATGGATTCATAGCGGTTGCTGGTCTTGCTGTCGCTGCCTTTTTCGCGGATAGCTCCATAGCGCACCGCACGGTCAAACAGTTCGCGTACGTTGGCGTTGTACGCTTTGATTCGCCCATTTTGGTACGTATCTCCCCACGATTTTTCCGGAATAGGGGATGGGAGGTACGCCCAGTTGTTCTTTTCGGTTTGAACGAGGTGGCGTCCGATACCCTCTCTATCCAGAATGGTACGTTCGTAGCTTTCCTCGTAGACCTTCAACGGTGTGTAAGCGAACAGTGGAATACCGTTTTTCGTATTCAGCCAGAAGATGCGGTTTTTGACTTCGCTTTCTTTGACGGTAAAACGCGATCCGCTAATCGCTGTGTTTTGATAGTTTTTAATCCCCTTCAAGATCGATGGTGCTTTCAGCGGCACGGATACAAAGCCCCAGGAAGGGAAGTGCATATTGCCGAGATTGTTGCTCAGATGGAAGACCGGGATCGCCTCTTCATCCAGCTTGCTCGCAATCTTGCGCTCTACGATGCGATCGAGTGTCTCGTCCTGACCGTATTTGATCACGAGGAATTCTTCCATCGACTTGGTGATCAGCTCACCGAATTTCTCCGAGAGGAATTCGGAAATCGAGCTGACGATATCCAGCTCCTGCTCTTTGACCCACTGATCGGAGTGTCGCAGCAGCTCGCTGGTGAAATCGCGGATCAGGTCATCCGCATCTTTTTGTTCCAGGATGTTGCTGACTACCTTGGAGATATCCGGCACACTGACGATGTTCCAGTAGTATGTCTTGTTGCCCGTGCGGTCGCTCTCTTCGCCGCCTTTGATCAGGATGTCGCCGTTTTGCTCGAAAATTTGATTGAGTGCGTTCAAAATCTCAGTAAATACGTTATAAATGCGGTTGTTTTCTGCATTCAACAAACGGTGCAGCTCTTCGTAGAATTCGATCATTTGCTCCAGCTTTTCTTGATCAGCCAGGAGCTGGTATTCGTTGATCTTCGCTTCGATGTAGCTGTTTTTCTTCTTCTCCTTGGAGATGAAGGCACTGCGGGCATCGCCCAGCTTTTCATTCGCATTTTCGCGCGCACCCTCAATCTCACGCGGGAAGCTCTCCAGATTCGCCTTGAGGCTCTCGATGTAGGAGAGGATCATTTTCATCAGGCAATAGCCTTTGTCCGAATGAATCAGACGGGACGCATAGAATGGTCCTTGCTGCGGGTGCAGGAACACGCGCGTAATCATTTCGCCGAAAACAGAGATCATGTCGCCTGGCGTCTGCTTCTTGCATTTGATGTACGCTTCGCGCGCTTTGGCGAGATAACCCTGCTCCAGCTCGTGGTCGATGCTCACGACTTGCTGAGTGATCACGTTGCTGTAGTTCAGACGCTCGCTGTTTTCATAGCCTGGCAACGGTTCAGGAACGCGCTCCTCGAACTTGCGGGAAATCGAGTCGATGTCGATTCCGAGTTTGCGGGCGAATTTCTCCGCATCTTCCTGTGTTGGTGCTACTGTGAACATTTTTTCCATCTTATTAAACAAGCGATATGCCAAGTATGTTGTCATCTCTTCGATCGGCAAGACAGCAGAGGAAGCACCGATGACGTTGTATTGGTAGTTCGCTGCGTACGCTTTTGGCATCTGGTTGATGTTCGTACGGATGTTGCTGATATAGTCGTGGATCGCAAACTCTTCACCCGAACGCTTTTCTTCGCTCGCCATGAAGTTCGTGATGTTCTCCGCGGTTACGTTCATGCAGTAATCGTAGGCGTTTTCCAATGCTTTGCCTTCGAGATTGGTCGCAGAAATCAAATGACACAGGTTGAATGGTGGCATTGGCGATTGGACAGTGAGTACAGTGCCGTATTGCTGGCGGAAACGCTCATTTCGCTCATCCGCATTCATCCAGTAGTCCAGCTCTTTTAATGCCGCATAACCGTTTTTCATGATGTAGTCGCGTGTGTGCGAGCTGAGACTCTTGTTCGACAGGTTGACGTCAGGCGTGAACAGGTAGCCCAGCGTATTCACCTTGTCTACCCCCGCACTGCCGAAGTCGCGCTCCAAAATGCCTCGTACGATATAGGCGATGTCGAGGAAGCAACCGCTCCCCGTTCCCCCGGACAATCCGCTCAACAGGAATACTGTCAGCTTTTTGTTCGTGCCCTCGCACAGCATCTTGACCTTTTTCTCAATGGTTTGTACGACTTGCGTAATTTTCGTAAAGAGAAGAAGTCGACCTGCCTGACGAACACCCGATGCTCCGCTGATTCCATCCGTAATCGTCAGCTCTGGTGAGAGCCAGTCAGTGATATACGGCTCCAGAATGCTGCGATTCTGCAACACACCGCCGATCTCAGGATTGGACAGGAGTACGAACTCCGTCACTGGATCGAGTCCGATGCCCTTGTACTTTTTGTTACGGTCATGTTCATTCGTTTCAAACGCGATGAATTCAATATTGTCCGGCTTTTCCTTGCGCTTCTTAGAAAGCTGGTCTACCGGCAGCTTGAAGCGTCTGTTCACTTGGTATTTCAGGCGCAATAGCGCATCAATTCCTGTACCGCCAAGACCGATGACGAGCATCGGGTTATCAATTGTATCTACGCGAATCTTGTCACTGACGATTCCTCCGCCGAGGGATACGTCCAATTGTTGAATGTGTTCTCTCACAACTGCTTTCATAATCGACTCACTCCTAGACGATGTAATCTACATATAAGGACTTGTTCACATTCGTTAACGAAATTTTGATGCGATCGTTTTTCTTCAACTCTTTGCCTTTGCTTGCATCGAGCACACGTCCGGCCTTTTCGATTCGGCAGCTTGAACGGTTTTCGATGATCAGCGTATCGTTTTTCCCTGGTAAAAAGATGACTTTCTCTGTCTCCGCAAACTCAGGGGCGAGCTGCAAGAGTTGGTGCAGCTTCACTTTTCCTTTGAACGCGTTCAGTTTCTTGTACTGCGGATTGGACTTTTCCCCTGTATCCTCATCCACGATCTCGATGGCGATTTGGCCCGCGAAGCCCTTGTTCGCCTTGCGATAGATCGACAGTGCGTACAAGCCTGCACCGATCAACAGGATGAGAACCACGGTACCTCCTACTACGGTCATCCATGGAAATGGTTTCGATTCTGCCGCAGGATCAGTAGTTGTGTTCGGCTTGCTCGCTCCAGAACCTGCCGTTATGGAAGCATCTACAAGGAGTGGTTTTGTCTCCCGGTAAAAGCTGGTGTCTTCTGCCTTGATTTTGATCTCATACGCATGGTCAGCCGGGATTGTGAAGCTGCCTTCGAACCCGCTGCCCGTATTGTTCAGGACGACCTCATTCATCTTATTATCCGTCTTGTCATTGACGATCAGTGTCGCCTTCATCTGCTTGTACAGATCAGGACTCGCTACCTTCTGTCCGTTTGAAACAAGTGCAGCCTTGATCGGTACGACATCGCCAGCCTTGAAGCTCTTGGCTGTGACTGGCTCCATCTCCAATTGCAGATCGTAGTTGAAGATGAGGTTAATATCAATTTTTTCCTTCGGGGCACCCTTTACCTGTAGCTTCCAATCGCCCTGCTGTGGCTTGACCAGCTTGACCATCGTGTACGCATTGGATTTCGACAGTCTGACCTGGTTGGAAGGGATTTGTACTTCCTTGCCTGCTGGGTCATACAGCTTCACTTCCACTGCTTTTTGCGACATGATCGAGATGTTGGCTTCCATGACGCTGCCATTCGGGATTGGGATCGGAATCTCCTGAGCCTGACCGTTTGCAACGAAGCTTTTCACCGGGACAACCTTCAGCTTCAAGTGATTTGCAAAGATTTCGCTCAAGATTTGCGGGAGCTTGTCCGCTGTGCTTGTTTCGAAAAATTTACCATTTGTATCCGCAGCAATCTGTTGCAGGGTCGTGCGGTTAAGCTGACCGTCTGCGTTCAAGCCAATCGTGTAAATCGGATAGCCTTTATCTTTGGCCTCTTTCACTGCTTGCTGTAACTCTTGATCAGATTGTGCTTGGGTACGGCTTGATACTTTGTTCAAATAGTTGTTTCCGTCTGCCAACAACACGATGATCGGCGCATTGTTTGGATTGCGTCCCGCATCCAGGATTTTTACTGCTTCCGTAACCCCTACAGCAATATCGGTGTAGGCTCCTTTTTGCAGGCTGTCGATGAAGGCTTTGATATCGTTCTTGTCTTCTTCGGAATTAATCTCAAGCAGTGCCTTTTCCCGCTCGATCTTGTCGGTATAGGCGACGACACCAATCTTGTTCGCTTGGATCGACGTCATGTCGACGAACATTTTCATCGCTTCGTTGCTGACTTTGTTCTTATCGCTTTGGGTCATGGAGTTGCTGACGTCCACGACCAGGACAGCGTCCATATTGTTTCCGCTCGTTTGCGCAAAGCCTGGGTGAGTGACGGAGAGGACACTGACCAAAAGCAGGGCAAGACATGCTACGTATCGACATAACATTCGGAATCGTATTATTTTCATGAGAGCTCCTTTTCTTGTTCGTTACAAAGAATTTGTGAAGTGTTGCAAAGGAAGTAAGACTATGACACTATTACCACTAGATTCAAGAAGTAGAAGACAGATGATAAAAAAGTACTAGAATGATTGCCCCTTACTCGTAATACGATACGACATGATTCTTTGTTACAGATTTCGACAACTTCGTTAGGAGAAATTTTATGTTAACTTACTTTCTGTTATTTGCGGCTTTTTTGCTGCTAGCGGTCCGATTCCTCAAGCTGCTGCGACTAAAACGGCGCAATCTCTCCAACGCCGAAATCGATCAGCATCTTCATGCCTTACTGAATGAGAAGAGGGATTCACCATGAGAAAACGAATCGGCGTCCAATTCCGCAAAACCCGTAAAACCACTCATACGTATGAAAGAATTCAAGCGTGCACGCGATGCCATACGTACCATGTCCTGTGGGAGACACATTGTGAGACCTGTGGGAGAACCTACACACCAATCCGCCAGGTTTCCCACGCTGTGACGCGCCGTTATGTGCAGACGCGCTTTTTGCTCTTGGGCTTGTTCGTCTGTCTTGCTCTCCTTTCTGCGGATACCCTTTTGCAATTAGCTCTCGCAGGAGGTATTGGCTGTGTGTTGTTCGTCCTGTTTTTCGTGATGCAGAAAAAATACGGCACCTATGAAAGAGACATACAATTTCAACACTTTTTGACAAAGGAACTGGATACGTTCAAGAAGTCACTCCTCCGTCATTTGGAGGAAGTGGGAAACGACGTCAAAGAAGGACATCTCAAGGAAGCTTATGAAAAAACGAGAGAGATCGGGCATTTCGTCGATTCCGATACGATCAAGATACGCAAGATCATGTTCCTCAATCATTACGTCCTGCGAAAAGACATGGAACTGGAGCTCGAAACGCTCATCCCGTCTATGTACGACAAGGACTTCATGGAATATGTGCGCGAAGTCATCAAGGTCCAGCCTTCGCTCGTCAAAAAATCTGTTCTCAATTATGTCAGACGTTATAAAAATCAAATATTGTTACTAGAAAATGGGGATCAGCTCATCGGTCAAGTGGCAGGTGCAGCGCTCCGCATGAAGTCTTATGTGGATGAATATCAGGATCTGATTATCGAATTTATCGATTTTTTGCCTCGCGAGCGCCTTCTGCGATTGGCAAAAATGGTACAAACCCATAAGGATGAAGGTTGGGAACAACTATATCATTTTACCAAAAACAGGGTGGATACGCATTACGCGTTTGACCCGGATTTCAAAGGCTTACTGTGAAGGAGGAGCCTTTCATGCTGCCTATCTCTCCCTATCATAGGTCCCTCTGGGTCCGTAATATTTTTCTTGGTCTCTTTGCCTTGGGTTTGATCGCCGTTCTGTTCAAGCTCGGATTTGGGTACAAGCAGATTACGTTATATAAACAGGCAAAGGCGTTTTATGAACAAAAGAACCTGCTGCAAGCCGAGGAAACCTTTTCTCGCGCGCATGATATGGCTGTCCTGTCCTACGGGGATGACGAATGGAATTCCATCATGTTCCTACTGACTTCTATCCGTGCTGAACTAGAAGGGCTTCACCTGCATTCACGTTCTGCCATCTCGGAAAAGAAGGTCGCAGAAATCGGTGTAGTCTATGAACAATACCAAGCAGTCAAACAGAAATACCAGAATCAAAAGGACGTACCAGGGATGTTTTTCCAGCAATTGTCCGCTCACTTGGGTATGGATAAGAGCTTTTCCGATTATTACTTGAATGCCTTGCAAACAGCCAAGGCTCAGGCACAATCGAATCTCGAAAAGGAAAACTATCAAGACGAATCTTTCATCGAAACACTCCTTGTCATTCCGGATGAATACTACGGCGGCAAAAAGAAGAAGCAGGCTGAGCTCACGGCCTTGTTCCAGGACTATGAAAAGACCAAGCTGCGGGCGCTGATCGCTTCGGCTCCTTTTGAAGAAGTCATCACCAAAACGGCTACAAGCATACGCCATTACGAAAAACTGGGTATCGAGACAGATTGGTTAGTGGGTCAGTTGGAAAAGTATGCACTAGCTGAAATCAAGGAAGTTATCCGTTCGAAGGATTTGAGTGCCTTCGTGGACATGGCAGCCGCCTATCGCAAAATCGAGGATGTGCTCTCTACGGATTCGCCTGTACTCGATTCGATCACCCGCTATCTGGAGGGCAAGCTCAAACAGGCAGAGCAATATATCAAGTCGCTCGAGTTCACCAAAGCGCGTGAATTGTACGAACAGTTAAATCCGCTCCAGGATACAGCTACACTCCTGTCCGATCTGGAAAAACTCTGGTTGGAATACGATCCCGCACGCTTATTGCAATTGAGATATCCTGACAGAACGTTCACCGACATGCTCTCCGGCACAGATCGCTGGGGAGCAAAGCTTTACGCATTTGGACTCTCCGAGGCAGATCAACGTCTTTATTTCGCAGCGAAAATGCCAAATGACTCGCTCCTCTATCTGGATCAGTCGCTCGATGTGGACATGAAATCGGCAAAGGCTAAGATCGACGATACGCTCGGAAGTAAAGAAAAGCCTGTGATAATCGTGAGTGCATCCGGCAAGGAGCGTGCTAACGCCTACGCGGCACTGTCTCCGAATTTGATAAAAGAGTCACTCGATAAGCGCTTTTCGGTGGAGGCGGATGAACTCAGCGTAGAAGACTCCGAGCATGTGATCATGAAAAATGCGGTAGGCAAAGGGGAAAAGGAAATCGCTCTGTTCAAGCTCGAGGACAATGGCTTGGATTACATAGAAAAGCTGGCTGACTTAGAAGAGAATCCCGAAGAAACGACCGAGGGTAACGAGTCAGGAGAAGCGACCTCCCCCGTTGACGGATCGACAGAGGTAACGGACCAGACTAACCCTGCCACTCAAAAAACCGATGTTTTTGCGGGGCCAGGTGATGAATATGAGAAGATCGGTCAGGTAGTAGCAGATGGTTCCCTCCAAGTCATCGCCGATCTGAATGGCTGGTACCAGATTGTATTTAATGGAAAAGAAGGCTGGATACGTGCTACTGAATCGACGCCGTAATCCGTTTACTTGAATAATGAGCTCCCCGCGCGATCATGATACACTTTCTTTGATCTGCGTCAGGAGCTTTTCCTCATTTTTCGCATTGCTTTAAGTGTCAGATTATTCTATAATCTATTTTTATTTTATAGATAGACAAGGAGTGGGAAGCGATGTTTGGAATCGTTCATTATGAAGCATTTCTGATGACTGCAATCATGTTGAACCTGATACCCGGCTCAGACACGATGTACATCATCACCCGCAGCATTTCGCAAGGAAAACAGGCAGGAATTCTTTCGGTTCTCGGCATTTTGACAGGCTCACTCATTCACACACTCTTGGCTGCTTTCGGCTTGTCGCTCCTTTTGGCGCAATCCATCGTGCTTTTTAACATCGTCAAAATATTGGGGGTCGCCTATCTCGTCTATTTGGGCATTCGCATGCTCATGACGAAGGAATCACCAGCTTTTTATACGGCCGATTCCAAGAAGCTGAAGGGTGAAAAGGTCTATCTGCAAGCGATCCTGACAAGTGTCACGAATCCAAAGGTCGCCCTGTTTTTCATCGCCTTCCTCCCGCAATTTGTTAGCGCGACGGAAGCAGGACCACTCCCTTTCCTTATTCTTGGCCTGACTTTTACCGTTACGGGTGGCATCTGGTGCAGTCTCCTCGCCTTGTTTGCTTCCTTCGCTACGCAAAAATTGCGCAATAATCAGAAGTTCTCTGTCATACTCAACAAGCTGACGGGGATTGTTTTTATCGGGATGGGGTTGAATCTGTTGCGGGCGAAAGCCAATCCTTAGGAGGTTATCTATGAAAAAGATTATTTCTGTACTCGCACTCATTCTTTGCTTTGCTTTTTTACCTGTTCAAATGATTGAAGCGCATCCAGGCAGAACAGATGCAAATGGTGGACACACCTGTAGAACAAACTGCGAAAAATGGGGATTACAGTATGGAGAATATCACTATCACAACGGTGGCGGTGGTTCTTCTAACAGCCAAGTGAAAAAATCGGCTCCTCCAAAACCATCGGCCCCCCGTACACAACCTAAAATACTACCTTCGAAAACAATTGTAGCCGTAGACAATGCTAACGTTTATTCTGCTCCATCCCTTGACTCTGTCGTTACTGCAACCCTATGGTATGGTTTTGAAATCAAAGCATCAGGTACACATCCGGAATTTATCTCCATGGATCAAGGATACGTTTCCAAAACAGTGGTCACCTCGTATACACCGATCACTCCGAAGACTGTCAAAATTCAAGGAGAGAAAGGCTACTTCTTCTCGACCCCTTCGACAGAAAGTCCAGGCAGGGGCTACGCTGTCAGAGATGCACTTGTTCAAGTAGTCGGTGAACGTGGCGATTGGTATTACGGCTCCACTATCGATACAAATGGGAAAGTCTTAGTTGGATTTGTCGCAAAAAGCGTCGCCTATTAACATAGAACGAGACCGAAAAAGCCAGTCAGGAGAGTCTTTCTCCTCTGGCTTTTTTCATGTTCAGAAATTGTTTAGGTCGAAAGATTATGATAGCTCTAGGCATTTTTTCACAATTGGAGCGAATGTCCTTGCCGAAAAAAGTTTAGTGTAACTAAAAATTAGGACAAGGGGGGAAAGATGAATTGAGTTAACGGTGCGAAAAGGGAGTTGAAGAATGTGCGAGTGCTGTTAAGTGCTGGGTTTATCCTGGCAGGCTTATTCCTCCTTTTCTATCCTCAATGGGAAACGGCGGTATCTGCACAAAAGCAAGAACAGCTCATCGAAGCGTTCGAACAACTGAGCAACGTCAGCGAGCAAATAGAAACGGCTGCATCAGAGGACCCACCATCTCCTCAGATACAAGAGCCGCTCGCTATGTTGGAAGGTGCCAGAGGCGTGATTCGGATTCCCAAAATTGATCTGGAAATGATGATTTTTGAAGGCGCGGACAAGCAGGCCTTGAGTAAAGGTGTTGGCCTGATCGAGCCAGACAAGGAATTCGGTGTGAACAATGTTGGACTGGCAGGCCATCGTGGGATTACTCATGGCAAGCAATTCAATCGATTGGACGAACTAGCACCTAACGATGAGATTGAGATCAAGACGAAAACGGCAACCTACCAATTCATTGTCGTGAAAGCCTTTGTCGTAGATCGTACACAAGTAGAAGTTCTAGAGGATCAAAAGAAGCCATTGATCACCTTGGTCACATGCACCCCTGTTGGAGCAAAAGATCCGAAGGACAGACTGATCGTTCAAGCTGAATGGAAACAAACGCCTTCATCTCAGCCCTAACCCTTCCTACTGAAAGACGGAATGAGCTAGTTTTAATTGAGTACAGGAGGAGCATATGCAAAGGAAATCTTGGGTCGTTGTGGTGGCACTTTTGCTCATCATCCAAAACTTTTTCGGTTTCACGACAACCTCGTATGCCCAAACACAAGGTGAGGTTGTCATTAACAATAGCGGGGAACCGGGTACAGGCGATCCTACTGATCCGGGTACGGGAACTCCTACCGATCCAGGTACAGGAACTCCTACCGATCCAGGTACAGGAACTCCTACCGATCCGGGTACAGGAACTCCTACCGATCCGGGTACAGAAACTCCTACCGATCCAGGTACAGGAACTCCTACCGATCCAGGTACGGGAACTCCTACTGATCCAGGTACGGGAACTCCTACCGATCCGGGTACAGGAACTCCTACCGATCCAGGTACGGGAACTCCTACCGATCCGGGTACGGGAACTCATCCCGATCAAGGTACGGG